>PLIQ01000039.1:0-573 GCA_003140115.1 Actinomycetota bacterium
GGTGAGGTAGGCCGGCACGTTCAGGCCGGCCATCTCGGCGGTGGCGGTGACGGTCCAGACGCGGGCGGCGAGCCGGGCGGCGTCGTCGTTGCGGGAGCCGTAGGCGTTTTTCCTGGTCACGACGGGGCGGCGGATCGCGCGCTCGGCGGGGTTGTTGTCAAGGCCGATCATCGGGTAGCCGCGGTGCGCGGCCAGGCCGTCCCATTCCCGGTCCAGGGTGGCAAGTGCTTTCTTCGCCGGCTCCTGAAGGCCGGGGGCGGCCATCTGCGTCTTCCGGGCCTCGTCGATCACGGCGAGCGCCTGGTCCCAGGCGGTGCCGGCCTCCTCCAGCCGGGCGGCCGCAGCCGGCGCTTCCCGCGGCGCGGGGACGGCCGCGTCGTCCCAGGCAGCTGTGAGCTGGGCGTGCGCCGCGTACAGCGCCTTGATCCGCTCCAGCCACGCGGCGGTCCAGTGTTTCAGCTGGGCGGGGTTCGCGTCGCCGGCCCGCACGAAGTAGCGGCGGATGTGCGCCCAGCAGTACAGGTTGACCAGCCCGTCCGCCTTCTTCCCGGCGGACTGGTACACAGCGTAGAA
>PLIQ01000039.1:635-2832 GCA_003140115.1 Actinomycetota bacterium
TCGGTTGAGTAGGCCCGGGGCGCGGTACCGGGATTGCTCCCGGCCCGTTTCCCCGGACCTCTCGCCGCACCCGCCGTGCGCCTCTCAGCGCAACGGGCGCTCCGCGGTTCCTGCCGTCAGGCTGGTTCAGCCGCCCATGGGCCGGGGATCCTGGCGCCGCGGTAGCGGTACCGGGTGACCGGTATTGCCGCTATCGGCCGCAGCTTGACCTCGCCCGCCGTGATCGGCAGCCACCGGCCAGCATGGTCGGTGCAGTGCCGGCGGACGTCTCCCCATCTCCAGCGGTGCCGTGTCCTCAGCATGCGGATCACCCGCCACCAGGCGAAATGGTCCAGCATGCCGAAGGTGCGCTTGGCGACCGCGTGCCGGAAATAGTTAGCCCAGCCGTGCATGACCTGATTGAGCCTGGTCAGCACGTAGCCCAGGTCGAGCTGTGATGTCCTGCGGGTCAGGGCACGGATCTTCGCCTTCAGGGACCGGACGGGCCGGTCGTCGATGAAGGTGTAGACGTACCACTTGCTTGTTCCCCTCTTGCGGCGCCACTGGATGCGGAACCCCAGGAAGGGGAAACCCTCGCTGAGGTGCACCACGTGGGTCTTCGCCTCCGAGAGGCGGAGCCCGAGCGTGGCGAGCACCCCGGTGATCTCCTCGCGCAGCGCCTCGGTGTCCTGCCGGGTCCCGTCGACCAGCACCGCGAAATCATCCGCATAGCGGACAAAACGGTAATTCGGCAGTCCCTTGCGGCGCCGGGTCTCGCGCCTGCTTCCGGTGGATATCGCCCCGCCTTCCTCCCACGGCGCCGTCAGGTGCTCATCGAGCGCCGTCATGGCTATGCCGAAGATGAGCGGGGACAAGATGCCGCCCTGTGGCGTGCCGGTGAGCGTGTCGCGGTGCTCGCCCAGTTCGGTGAGCACCCCGGCCTTGAGGAACGCTTTCACCAGCGCCAGCACGCGCTTGTCCTTGACTCTGGCCCGCACCCGCTCTAGAAGAGCGGAGTGTGAGATGTTGTCGAAGGCCGCCTCGATGTCCGCATCCAGCACCCAGCGGTATCCCCGGGTGCCGTAGAAGTGGATCTCGGCGATCGCGTCCTGGGCTCGCCGCTTCGGCCGGAACCCGTACGAGCACGGCTTGAAGTCCGCCTCGAAGATAGGCTCCAGCACCAGCTTCAGCGCAGCCTGGACAACCCTGTCCGCGATGCGAGGTATCCCCAGCTTGCGGAGCTTGCCGGACCCACCCGGCTTGGGAATCAGGCGTTCCCGCACCGGCAGCGGCCGGAACGAGCCGTCCTTGAGGGCGGCCCGCAGGTCATCCAGGAACCCGGGCACGCCCACCTCTTGCTCGACCCAGGCGGCGGTGACGCCGTCCACGCCGGGGGTGTTCGCGCCCTTGTTACCCGCGACCCGGTCAAACGCCACGTTCAGCGTCGCCGGGTCGTGCACGAGATTGAACAGGTCATCAAACCGGCGGCCAGGATCAGCCGCCGCCCATCGGTGAAGCTTGGCCTGAATCCCCGCTACCCGCGACCACGACCCTTCAGCCGGGCCGGGAGCGCTGCTGTTCAGCGGCGCGTCTTGCGGCATGACAGTCTCCTTCCCCTCTCGTAACCGCTGCCGCCCTTCCCCATGTGACCGGCTCTCCCGGCCTCGGAGTACTACGGCGGCTCCGCCCCGCCCGGCCCGTTCAGCGGTCGGCGCGCCTATCCCCGCACGCCGGGCCGGATGCCCCCGCGCGGGGAACCGGCACCAGGCGGTTCCCGTGTTCACTGTGATTCGCTTGCCGGAGTAGGAGCCCGGCTCTGCCCCAGCGGCCTCGCCACGGCTACGCCGCAGACCTTCACCGTGGCCTCCCGGGCCTGCACGAGAAAGCCCGCCCGGGAGTTCCCGCCGCATTCGCATGCTTCGGGACGCGCCGCGCCCGGCCCGTATCCACCAGGTTTTGAGCCGGTGCACGCTTTGAAGGGCGTAATGACGCCGGTTCCTCTCGTACTCCTCTCCGTCTCGCTCGCCGGACCCGCCCCATCTGGCAGTACTGGCACGTCCCGGCTTTGTCAGGGCTGCTCCCGCCCTCCCCGGCACCACCCGGATCAGGCTGCCCTCAGCTACAGCGGCCTACTGCGACAGGCCGCAGGCGAAGGTCTCTCACCTCCACTCGAACCACAGCGCCTCACGGCGCACTCTCGTCGGCGTGCAGGTGCCAC
>PLIQ01000064.1 GCA_003140115.1 Actinomycetota bacterium
GCCCGCACCCAGATCGGGGACCGCGCCGACGTCATCGACGCCGGTGACCCCGTGACCCTGGACTTCGTTCTCTCCGATTTGGCCGAACGCAACGTGGCTCGTCTCCTAGTAGAAGGCGGCGCGCAGGTCCTGGCCGAGTTCCTGGCCCGCTCCCAGCCCGACGAGCTGCACCTAGCCATCGCCCCGTTCTTCATCGCCGACCCCGCCGCCCCCCGCTTCGACCTAGCCCCCCGCTCCGACCCCGCCCCCAGCTCCGACGGTCCCGAGCACCCCATGACCCTGGCCGAGGTCCAGCGCCTGGAAGGCGTGGCCGTACTCCGGTACCTGCTAGGCCCCGGCGGCCCCGACCACCGCTTCCTGGCCTGGGCCGTCGAGCTGTCCCGCCTGTGCCCGCCGTCGGAGTCAGCCTTCTCGGTCGGCGCCGTTGTCGTGGGCGAGGACGGCGTGGTGCTGAGCACCGGTTTCTCCCGCGAACAGGAGGAGCACGACCACGCCGAGGAGATCGCCCTGCGCAAGCTGGGCTTCCACGACCCCCGCCTGCGCCGCGCGACGATCTACAGCTCCCTGGTGCCCTGCGGCGCGCGCGCCTCGCGCCCGGTGACCTGCGTCCAGCACATCGTCGCAGCCGGCATCCCCCGCGTCGTCTTCGCCTGGCGCGAACCCCCCGTCTTCACCGCCGGCGACGGCGCCGACCAGCTCCGCGCCGCCGCCGTCACCGTCATCGAACTCCCCGCCCTAGCCCCCCGCGCCCGCTCAGTCAACGCCCACCTCCTCACCCCCTGACCCGGAACCACCGACCCGGCCCGCCCGTCTCACCTGCCATGCCGGCACCAATCCGCGCCTCCCTCACCGCCACCGCCCTCCGCCGCGCCTCCCTCACCGCCACCGCCATCCAGGCCGTCGCGCGGAGATGGGCTGGATGACGCGGTACCAGCCGCCGGGGTGCTCGTCGAAATACTGCCGGATCCGGTTGGCGCAGTCTTCGGGCTCGTAGACCGTGACCCGGTCCTGGACCTCGGGGTCGCTGTCGTGCGGCTGGAGCCCTTCGCGGACATCGCCACGACGGGGGGCGCGGCCGCGCCGGCCCCGCTACCCCGCGGTCAGGCACGGGAACACCATCGCGTCACTCAAAAGGAATCGGCCAGTGACAGCGTCCCGGTTAACTTCGAAGACCCTTTTTGTGCACCGTCCAGGTCGAATAGGGGCCGATCCCNNTTTCTTATGCGCCCTGGCTAACGCTGAGCCGGGAATTCGCGATTTCCCTTTCCGTATGCCGCCGCCGCGTCTGGCTACCGTCCTGCTACCCGGACGCTAGCCCGCGCGCTACCTCAAGGCGATGAACTGTCGTTAGGTCAAGCGAACGAAAACGCAAAGGCAAACGAAAGGGAAGACCATGAAACTCTCCAGGATCCTCGCCACCACCGCCCTGGCCGGCGCACTGTCCGCCGGCATCGCCACTCCCGCGCTCGCCGCCACCACTCCCGTCCAGGGCGTCAGCGTCCAGCTCACCGACACCGCGCTGGTTAACTTCCCGACCAACGCCAACGCCCCGTGGCAGTCCGAGCCCGACATCTACATCGGCACCACGGACCAAGGCAAAATCGCCGACCCGCTCGCCCCCGGCGCCAGCCGCACCTACCACGTCAAGATCTCCAACACCGGCAACGTGACCGAGACGATGGCCGTCTACCCCGCCGCCGCCACGATGAGCGCCACGGGCGCCTTCTCCTACACCAGCACCTCCGCCACGTCGGTGAACGCCGCGTCGTCCTGGACGACCGTGACCCCCGCCAGCGCCGTGCTCGCCCCCGGCGCCAGCTACACCGCGACCGTCACCGTCACCGTCCCGGCCGGCACCCCGGCCGGCTCGTACTACGCCGTCGTGTGGGCCGGGCCGCAGGCCCAGTCCGCCAAGCCCGGCACCATCACCCTCGCGATCAACGCGGGCATCCGCGAGTACCTCACCGTCTCCTAGAACAAGGTGTTCTCCGGCACCACGCCGCGCATAGCGTCATAGTCGAGGATCACGCATCGGATCCCCCGGTCTTCGGCCAAGGTTCGCGCTTGCGGCCTGATCGACTGGGCCGCGAGTACGCCGTGCACCGGTCGCAGTAGCGGGTCCCGGTTCAATAGCTCAAGGTAGCGGGTCAGCTGCTCCACGGCGTCTATCCCGGCGACACGCTTGATCTCCACCGCCACGTAGGCCCCTGAGCGCGAAGCGGTACTTTCCCTGGAATCGGCCCCGTCGATCTCGCCGCGGTGCTTGATCTCCACCGCCACACTCTGCCCCGCCTCGTCCCGGCACATCAGGTCCACCGGACCGATCGGGGTCGGGTACTCGCGGCGGATCAGCCGCCAGCCGTCGCCCAGCACCTCGAGCTGGGCGGCCAGCAGTTCCTGCAGGTGCGCCTCTACGCCGTCCTTCTTCAGCCCCGGGTCGACGCCGAGCTCGACCGAGGTGTCGCTGATCACCTCGGTAATGGTGATCGCGAGCGTTTCCCCGGCCTTGTTGGTGACCGACCACTGGCCCGGCTCCTCAGTCAGCCGGCACGGCGGCGACATCCAGTTCAGCGGCTTGTACGAGCCGCCGTCGCTGTGCACGAGCACGGACCCGTCGGCCTTGACGATGAGCAGGCGCAGGGCCGGGGGCAGGTGGGCGGTGAGCCTGCCGACGTAGTCGACGCTGCACCGGGCGATGACGAGCCGCACGTCGGGTAACTCTACTGGCCGGTCCGGGCCGGCCGGGAACCGAGCGACGAAGCGACGCTGCCCGGGTGTCTCGACCGCGCGGGCCGCGTAGTGCGCCCGGACGTAACGGACCGCCTCACGGCCGGGCACGCCGTCCAGCACGGCCAGGCAGGCCAGGGCCGAGCCGGTCCGGCCGTGGCCGCCAGCGCAGGCGATCTCGACCCGTTCCGCCTCGGCCCGGGCCCACGCCTCGCGCAACGCGGCTTCGGCCGCCGCCGGGTCGGACGGCAGCCCGAAATCCGGCCAGCGCAGCCAGCGGGCCTCCCATCCGAACGCGGGCGGCTCGTGACCCAGCAGGTACAACCCGAAGTCCGGTTCTGGCCCGGCCGGAACGGGCCGGGCCAGGGCGCGGCCGCGGACCAGCCGGCCCGAGGGCAGCCGCAGCACGCCGGCCGTCACCGGGTCCCACGCCGCGATCACGGCTGCCAGCGTAGCCACATAAGGTGGACAGGTGTGAGCCCGCGCAGGATCCGCCGCGAGCGCTCTGGTCCACCCGCGCCGGTCCCCGGGCCCGAGCGCGTCGAATCCTGGCCCGACGGGGACTGGGTGGTGCGGCAGCAGCCCGGCGCGGGCACCACCAAGACCTACCGGTGCCCGGGCTGTGATCAGGAGATCGCGCCTGGTACGCCGCACGTGGTCGCCTGGCCCGCCGACGGGATCAACGTCGGCCTCGATGAGCGCAGGCACTGGCACCGCCCGTGCTGGCAGAACCGGCTGCGCCGCGGGCCCCCCGGGGTAAGGAGAACAGAAACTTGAGCGAGATCCGGGCGGCCACCGTGCTGCCGGCCAAGCGCACCCCCGTCACCCTGCCCACCGCCGACGGGCTGCGTCTGGTCGGGGAGCTGGCCCTGCCCGCGGACGCCGATCCGGTGGCCACGCTGATCTGCCTGCACCCGCTGCCCACCCACGGCGGCATGATGGACAGCCACATCTTCAAGAAGGCCGCCTTCCGCCTGCCCGCCCTGGCCCAGCTGGCGGTGCTGCGGTTCAACACTCGAGGCACCGCCTCGGAGCAGGGGACCAGCGAGGGGGAGTTCGGCGACGGAGAGACCGAACGCCACGATGTGGCCGCCGCCGTCTCCTGGGCGCGCGACGCGGGCCTTCCTGCCCGGTGGCTGCTCGGCTGGTCGTTCGGCACCGAGCTGGCCCTGAGGTGGGGCCTGGACTCCGCCGCAGACATCGAGGGCGCGATCCTGCTGTCCCCGCCGCTGCGCCGGGCGAGTGACGCCGACCTGGACCGTTGGGCCGCCTCGGGCCAGCCGCTGGTCGCGCTGGTTCCCGAGCTCGACGACTACCTGCGCCCCGATGAGGCCCGCCGGCGGTTCGCGCGGGTACCCCAGGCCGAGGTCGTCGCCGTCCCCGGGGCCAAGCACCTGTGGGTCGGCGAACCGTACGTGCGCATCGCGCTGAACCAGATCGTGCGCCGGGTGAACCCGGCCGCGCTGGTGCCGCCTACGATGACGCTACCGACACAGTGGGAGGAATCATGACCGCGTTTGACCTGACCGGGAAGAAGGCGTTCGTGACGGGCGCGTCCCGCGGGATCGGCCGGGTCATCGCGGTCGCGCTGGCCGCCGCCGGCGCCGACGTGGCCATCGCGGCCCGCAGCCAGGACGGGCTGGCCGAGACCGCGCGCGAGGTGACCGACCTCGGGCGCAAGGCCTTCGTCTTCCCGCTCGACGTGACCCGCCAGGAGGACGTCACCGCCGCCGTGCTGGAGGCGATCAAGCTGCTCGGCCAGCTGGATGTCGTGGTCAACAATGCAGGCGGCATTCCCTTCATGGCGCCGTTCCTGGACATGCGCATCTCCGGGTGGGAAAAGGCCATGCGGCTGAACGTGGACTCGACGGTCTACGTCTGCCAGGCGGTCGGCCCGCACCTGCGCGAGCGCGGCAGCGGCTCGGTGATCAACGTCGCGTCGGTCGCGGGCATGTCCGGGGCACCGGGCCTCACTCCCTACGGCGCCGCCAAGGCCGCGGTCATCTCGATTACCAAGACCCTCGCGGTCGAATGGGCCGCGTCCGGGATCCGGGTCAACGCGCTGTGCCCGGGCTGGACCGCCACCGAGCTGAACCGGATCCTGTGGGACGGGCCGGATGGCGGCCGCGCTACGGTTGCGAACGTCCCGATGGGCCGCTGGGCCCAGGCGGCGGAGATGGCCGGCCCCGCCGTGTTCCTGGCTAGCGACGCCTCGTCCTACATGACCGGTCAGGTCCTGGTGGTCGACGGCGGCCAGCTCGCCACCGCCTGAAGGACTGAGCCTGAAGCACTGAGAGGAGCAACGATGCCCGACGAGACCCGCCACGAGTCCCAGGACCTCGAGGACTACGAGGTGCAGGACACGACCGACACGCTGATCGGCGCACCCGGCAGCGATCCCCTGGACGGCGGCGTCGTGCCCCCGGAGCGGTGGTCGGCCGGGATCAGGTACGGCACCACGGCCGAGGAGCAATCCGAAGGCGAATCCCTGGACCAGCTGCTGGCCGAGGAGGAGCCGGACGACACCCTCGACGACCTCGAGGACGAAGAGGACGAGGACGACGACGAGGACGACAAGGACTTCGACGAGGACGACGACGCCGGGGATGAGGACGTCGACGGCCTGCTGCTCGACGACGGTCCCGACCCGCGGGCCGGCCGGCTGGTAGCCGAGGACGAGGGCGCCCACCCGGACGAGGAAGAGGACCTGGTGGCCACCGACGTCGGCATCGACGGCGGCGCCGCGACCGCCGAAGAGGCGGCCATGCACGTCGTCGAGGAAGACGACTACGACATCCGCTCCGAGTAACGCCGCGGGCCGGCGCAGGGCCCGGTCCAGGTGCCGTGCCTCAACCTCACCGGCCACGCTGACGCTCTCCAGCCCATCGCGTCCCAGCCCGCCGGGGAATCCAACAGCATGGATGCCACTTTGTGACGGAAAGATCCGTCAGGGTGCCACATCCACGCGGTGGCCGGGCCACGGCTCGGCTACTCCCCGGGGGTGAGCCAGAGCACGCCCAGCGGGGGAACGGCGATCGTGGCCGAGGCCGGCAGGCCGTGCCAGGGCTCGGCCACGGCCTCGATGCCGCCCAGGTTGCCGACGCCGCTGCCGCCGTACACGGTCGCGTCGGTGTTGATCACCTCGCGCCAGCGGCCCGCCTCGGGCAGGCCCACCTTGTACTGCAGGTGCGGTACCGCCGAGAAGTTGGCGATGCACGCGATCACCCCACCGGATCCGGCCGCACCCTCGGCGTCGGCGGCCGCGTCGGAGTACCGGACGAAGGACAGCACGTTGCCCTGGGCGTCGTTGGCGTCGATCCAGCGGAACCCGTCCGCCGACGAGTCGAGCTGCCACAACGCGGGAGAAGCGCGGTAAGCAAGATTCAGGTCGCGGGACAGCCGCTGCACGCCCTGGTGGACGTCGAAGTCCAGCACCCACCAGTCCAGGCCCTTGGTGTCGGACCACTCGCTGCCCTGGCCGAACTCCGACCCCATGAACAGCAGCTGCTTGCCCGGGTGGGCCCACATGTAGGCCAGCAGCGAGCGCAGCCCGGCGAACCGGCGCCATTCGTCGCCGGGCATCTTGCCCAGCAGCGAGCCCTTGCCGTGCACCACCTCGTCGTGGGACAGCGGCAGGATGAAGTTCTCGGTGTACGCGTAGACCATCGAGAACGTCATCTCGTTGTGGTGGTACTGCCGGTAGATGGGATCCAGCGCCAGGTAGTTGAGCGTGTCGTGCATCCAGCCCATGTTCCACTTGAAGCCGAACCCGAGCCCGCCCAGGTACACCGGCCGGGACACTCCCGGCCACGCGGTTGACTCCTCGGCGATCATCGAGATGCCGGGCACGCGCTTGTAGCAGGTGGCGTTGGCCTCCTGCAGGAACGCGATCGCGTCGAGGTTCTCCCGGCCGCCGTACTCGTTCGGCGCCCACTCGCCGGGCTCGCGCGAGTAGTCCAGGTACAGCATGGACGCCACCGCGTCGACGCGCAGCCCGTCGATGTGGAACTCCTCGAGCCAGAAGACCGCGTTGGCGACCAGGAAGTTGCGCACCTCGGTGCGGCCGAAGTTGAAGATGAGCGTGCCCCAGTCGGGGTGCGTGCCGCGCCGCGGGTCGGGGTGCTCGTACAGCGGGGTGCCGTCGAACCGGGCCAGCGCCCACTCGTCCCGCGGGAAGTGCGCGGGGACCCAGTCCAGGAACACGCCGATGCCCGCCTGGTGCAGCGCGTCGACCAGGTGCCGGAAGTCGTCCGGGTCGCCGAACCGCGACGTGGGCGCGTAGTACGACGTGACCTGATAGCCCCACGAGCCGCCGTACGGGTACTCGGCCAGCGGCAGGAACTCCACGTGCGTGAAGCCCATGTCCTTGACGTAGTCGACCAGCTGAACAGCCAGCTCCTGATAGGAAAGACCGGGCCGCCACGAGCCGAGGTGGACCTCGTAGATGCTCATCGGCTCGCGGACCGGCACGCGCTCGGCGCGAGCCGTCAGCCAGTCCGCGTCCGCCCAGGTGTACTGGGAGGTGAACACCACCGACGCGGTAGATGGCGGCCGCTCGGCATAGCGAGCCAGCGGGTCGGCCTTGTCCCGCCACACCCCGTCATAGCCGCAGACCGCGTACTTGTACCGCGCGCCGTCCTGCAGGCCGGGGATGAACAGCTCCCACACGCCCGACACGCCGAGCGAGCGCATCGGGAACCCGCGGCTGTCCCAGAAGTCGAAGTCGCCGGTGACGCGCACCCCGCGGGCGTTCGGGGCCCAGACGGCGAAGGACACCCCGGTGACCGGGCCGACCTCGCGGACGTGCGCGCCGAGCACCCGCCACAGTTCCTCGTGCCGGCCTTCCCCGATCAGGTACAGGTCGTACTCGCTGAGCTGCGGCAGGAAGCGGTACGGGTCCTCGGCTACCGTCTCGTCCTCGCCGTCCTCGGAGTACGAGGTGGCGATCCGGTAGTCCGGCACCTTCTCCTCGGGCAGGGTGACCGTGAACACGCCCTGGTACAGGTGCGTCATGGGCACCCGGCGGCCGTCGTCAAGCACCAGCGTCACCGACCTGGCCATCGGGCGCAGCGCCCGGACGACGACGCCGTCCTTGCCGGGGTGGGCGCCGAGGATCGAGTGCGGGTCGTGGTGCTGTCCGGAGGCGAGCCGCTCGAGCTCGCCCAGGCTGGCTTCGGTTTCGGTCATAGTTGCATCTCGGCTATGGACTCCATGGGGATGGCGAGCCAGGTCGGACGGTTCCTGGCTTCGTAGATGACCTCGTAGACCGCCTTGTCCAGCAGCAGGGCCCGGAGCAGCACGGCGTTGGACGCCGGGTCGAGCCCGCCCGCCTCAGCGTAGCCCGCGCAGAACGCCTCGCCGTTGCGCCGGACCCAGTCGCTGGTCACCGGGATCAGGCTGTCCCGCTCCGGGTGGGTGAGCAGCTGGTGCCGGGCCGCGTAGCCGAACGAGCGGAGCATGCCCGCCACGTCCCGCAGCGGCGAGGAGCGGGCCCGGCGCTGGGCCAGCGGGCTGGCGGGCTCCCCCTCGAAGTCGAGCACCACCCAGCCGGTCTGGGTCCGCATCACCTGGCCCAGGTGGTAGTCGCCGTGCACCCGCTGGGCCGGCACCGGCTCGGTCAGCTTGGCCAGGGCGGAAAAGGCGTCCCCGATCATGTCCGCGTAGCGGGCCAGTTCCGGGACCGCCGCGATCGCCATGTCCAGCCGCCGGAACATCTGCTCGGCCAGCTCGCGGATGGCCTCGGGCTCGAGCTCCGAGGTACCGAACGCCTCCGCCAGATCCGCGTGCACCTGCGCGGTCGCGACGCCGAGCCGTTCCGCCTCGCCGGCAAAGTCCCCGCCCGCCTCGCCGGCCGCAGCAAAAACCCCAGTGCCAAGAGCCCCAGGGTCAACGGACGCAAGACCGCCGTCCGCGTACCACGCGTACAGGTCGCGGACGCTCGTCGCGGCCAGCGACCAGCCGTCCGAGGCGGCGCGCAGGTAGCGGGACAAGATAGCGAGCACGGTGCTCACGCCGTCCATCCGGGTCTCGACCCAGCCGTAGGGTTCCGCGATGTGCGTCGAGCCGAGGTCGGCCAGGGCCACGGCCACTTCCAGGTCCGGATTCGGACCCGGGGCGACCCGGCGGAACACCTTGAAGATGGCCGACTCGCCGAACACCAGGCTGGTGTTGCTCTGCTCGCCGGTGAGCACCAGGCTATCGTGCCCGGACTCGGACTCCAGAACCGAGGACAGCTCGGTCCCCGGGATCGCGCAGAACCGCAGCGCCCCGATGGTCCGGTCGGTCAAGATCGCGTCCAGCAGCGTCCGGGTCAGGTCGCTGTCGTGCAGCGCGTCATAGAGCTGCAGCCCGTCAACGGAACCGATGCGCGCGTGCCGGAGCCGGGCGGGCAGCCGGGCGCGCAGGCCGATGAAGAGCTGGTAGCAATCGGAGGTCGCGCCGTGCGAGACCGTGACCAGCAGGTGCCGCAGCCCCGGGTCACCAGGGACGATCTCGGTGTCGGCCACCACCGCCAGGTCATGGACGGTCCGCCCCTTGCCGGCGAACCAGCGCTGCTTGACCAGCCACGCTGCCAGTACATCTTCAAAGGTCATGAGCCTGCCCCTACCCGGCGGATACGGCATCAACCGTGGTACAGCTGGGGGCCCGCGGGCTCCCGCTTGGCGGCCGCGGCCCGTTCCTCGCGGGCGGCGGGCAGCTGGAACCAGTAGAACCCGTGGCCGGGCAGCGTCAGCAGGTAGCTGAGCTCGCCGATCCGCGGGAACGTGACCCCGCCCATGGACTCCACCGGCGTGACCCCGATGAACCGCCGCAGGTCCAGCTCGACCGGCTGCGGGAACCGGGACAGGTTGTTCACGCACAAGATGCGGTCCGACCCGTCGGTATCCAGGTCTTCGGAGGAGGGCAGCCGCACAAAGGCCAGCACCGAAGGATTGGACGAGGTCAGCTCCTCGTAGGTGCCGGTGCCGAACACCGGGTGCCGCTTGCGGATCTCGATCATGCGCCTGGTCCACTGGAGGAACGAGGCCGGGTTGCGCTGCTGGGCCTCCACGTTGAGCGCCTGGTAGCCGTACAGCGGGTCCATGATCGGCGGCAGGTACAGCCGCTGCGGGTCGCTCTTGGAGAAGCCGCCGTTGCGGTCGGGCGTCCACTGCATCGGGGTCCGCACGCCGTCCCGGTCGCCCAGCCAGATGTTGTCGCCCATGCCGATCTCGTCGCCGTAGTACAGCACCGGCGAGCCGGGCAGCGACAGCAGCAGCGCGGTGAACAGCTCGAGCTGGTTCCGGTCACCGTCGAGCAGCGGGGCGAGCCGCCGCCGGATCCCGATGTTGGCCTTCATCCGGGGATCCTTGGCGTACTCGGCGTACATGTAGTCGCGCTCGTCGTCGGTCACCATCTCCAGCGTCAGCTCGTCGTGGTTGCGCAGGAAGATGCCCCACTGGCAGCCCGAGGGAACCGGCGGGGTCTGGGCCATGATCTCCGAGATCGGGTAGCGCTGCTCCCGGCGCACGGCCATGAAGATGCGCGGCATGAGCGGGAAGTTGAACGCCATGTGGCACTCGTCCCCGCCGACCGAAGGGTCGCCGAAGTACTCGATCACGTCGGCGGGCCACTGGTTCGCCTCGGCCAGCAGCACCTTGTCCGGGTAGAGCTTGTCGATCTCGGCCCGGATCCGCTTGAGGTACTCGTGGGTTTCCTTGAGGTTCTCGCAGTTGGTGCCCTCGCGCTCGTACAGGTAGGGCACCGCGTCCAGCCGGAAGCCGTCGATGCCCAGGTCCAGCCAGAACCGCAGCACCTCGATCATCGCGTCCTGGACCTTGGGATTCTCGAAGTTCAGGTCCGGCTGGTGGGAGAAGAACCGGTGCCAGTAGTACTGGCCGCGGACCGGGTCGAACGTCCAGTTGGACGCCTCGGTGTCGACGAAGATGACCCGCGCCCCGGCGTACTTGTCGTCGGTGTCGGACCAGACGTAGAAGTCCCCGTACGGTCCGTCGGGATCAGAACGCGATGCCTGGAACCAGGGATGCTGGTCAGAGGTGTGGTTCATGACCAGGTCGGCGACGACCCGGATGCCGCGCTTGTGCGCCTCGTCGACCAGCTCGATGAAGTCCCCGATGTTCCCGTACTCGCCGAGCACCGACATGAAGTCGGAGATGTCGTAGCCGCCGTCGCGCAGCGGGGACTCATAGATCGGCAGCAGCCACAGGCAGTCGATGCCGAGCCATTCCAGGTAGCCCAGCTTGGAGATCAGGCCGCGCAGGTCGCCGGTGCCGTCTCCGGTGGAATCCTGGAAACCTCGGATGAGCACCTCGTAGAACACCGCGCGCTTGTACCATTCACGGTCGCGCGGCTGGTCCGCGGAGAACGAGTCGGCTATCGCCTCGTGATGCTCTGTCACTGCCGAATCTCCTGGTCTTACTGTTCAGGCCGTTTACTTACAAGGTCTTACAAGTGAGGGGTCACAGTAAAGATGTGAGCGGGACGGGTTGCCGGATCGAGCCGGACATAATTGGCCTGCCCCCACCGGAAGGACTCGCCGGTCAGCTCGTCCGTCACGGTGAACTCGCGGTCCACGCCGAGTGCGGGCAGGTCAAGCCAGACCGTCGCCTCCCTGGTTTGGTACGGGTTCAGGTTGACGACGACCAGCACCGTGTCTGCCAGCACCGTGTCCGCTTGCCCCCCGCCCGTCACCGGGCTTGGCCGGATACTACTCGCCCGCTTGGAGAAGCACATAAGTTCGGGCTGGTCGACGTAATGGAAGCGCAGATTCCGCAGCCAGTGCAGGGCCGGGTGTTCGCGCCTGATCCGGTTGAGCTCGGTGATGTAGTCCGCGATGCCGAATCCGAGCCGGGCGGCGCCCGCCCAGTCCCGGGGCCGGTACTGGTACTTCTCCGAATCCAGGTATTCCTCGCTGCCCGGCCGCAGCGGGACGTTCTCGCCCAGCTCGTACCCGGCGTAGATGCCCCACGTGGGGGATGCCATGGCGGCCAGCACGGCCCGGATCCGGAACGCGGCCAGCCCGCCGTACTGCAGGTAGGCGTGCAGGATGTCCGGGGTGTTGGTGAAGAAGTTGGGCCGCATGAAGGGGGCCGCGGTCTGCGACAGGTACTTCAGGTACTCGGTCAGCTCCGCCGCCTCGTTCCGCCAGGTGAAGTACGTGTAGGACTGGTGGAAGCCGATCTTGCCCAGGGTGGCCATCATGGCCGGGCGGGTGAACGCCTCGGCCAGGAACAGCACGTCCGGATCGCTGACCCGGATCTCGGTCAGCAGCCGCTCCCAGAACCGCAGCGGCTTGGTGTGCGGGTTGTCCACCCGGAAGATCCTGACCCCGTGGTCGATCCACAGCCGGACCACCTGCAGCACCGCTTCGTAGATGCCGTCCGGGTCGTTGTCGAAGTTCAGCGGGTAGATGTCCTGGTATTTCTTCGGCGGGTTCTCGGCGTAGGCGACGGAGCCGTCGGCCCGGGTGGTGAACCACTCCGGGTGCTCCTTCACCCACGGGTGATCCGGCGAGGCCTGCAGGGCCAGGTCGAGCGCCACCTCCATGCCCAGCTCGCGGGTGCGGGCCACGAACGCGTCGAAGTCCTCGAACGTGCCCAGGTCCGGGTGGATCGCGTCGTGCCCGCCGTCCGGGGACCCGATCGCCCACGGCGAGCCGGGATCGCCGTCGACGGGGATCAGTGTGTTGTTCCGGCCCTTACGGAACGTGGTGCCGATCGGGTGCACCGGCGGCAGGTACACCACGTCGAAGCCCATGTCCGCGACCGCGTCCAGCCGCCGGGCAGCGGTGCGCAGCGTGCCCGAGACCGGCAGCGCCTGGCCGGCCGGGTCCACCTGGGCCCCCTCGGAGCGCGGGAAGAACTCATACCACGCCCCGTACAGCGCCCGCTCCCGGTCCACCTGCACGGTCAGCGCCCGGGACCGGGTCACGAACTCGCGCAGCGGCCACCGGGCCAAGATCGCCGCGATGTCGGGATCCTCGGCCCCGGCGAACCGCTCGTACGGGGCCAGCGTCCGGTCCCGCATCCGCGCGACCAGCGCGCGCAGCGCGGTCCGGGCCGCGGCCGGCGCTCGGGCGCCGGGCGGCTGGGGGATCCGCCTCGCGGCCCGCGCGAACAGCAGCGCGCCCTCGGTGAGCATCAGCTCCACGTCCTGCCCGGCGGGGATCTTGATCGCCGCGTCGTGGTGCCAGGTCGCGATCGGATCGGCCCACGCCTCCACGTGGAAGCGCCACAGCCCCTCCTGCGTCACGGTCACGTCCGCGCCGTAGCGGTCCGTGCCGGGCGCGAGCTCGCGCATCGGCGTGACCGGGCTCAGGTTGCGGTCCGGGTCGCGCAGCACCACGCCGACGCCGATGACGCCGTGCCCTTCGCGGAAGGTGGTGGCACTGACCTCGAAGGTCTCCCCGGCCACCGCCTTCGCCGGGCGGGCGCCGCAGTCCACCGAGGGCTCGACCTCAAGGATCGGGATTCGTCCAATCACGCTAGTTACGCTACCGACCACGAGGCGCTTCATGCCAGGCCGGGCCTCGGTATACAAGCCGTTACGCCACCACGGTTTTCACCCGACTTCGCCGGCCCCGGTCAGCACTGGCCGTTCGGTGTATTTTGAATAAATTTTTACCGAACGGCCCACCGGTCAGTGCCCGCTATCTGAGATCAGTTCGGCATGGCGGGCGCAGACCTAATATCGTCTGCTCGTGAAAGCGATTCGCCGGTTCACCGTCCGTGTCACCCTGCCCGAGCCGCTGGCCGCGCTGCTGGGCCTGATGCTGAACCTCCGCTGGTCCTGGCATGCCCCGACCGCCGACCTGTTCGCCTCGATCGACCCCGACGCGTGGCAGGCGGCGAATGGCGACCCGATCGCGATGCTCAGCGCGCTGCCGCCGGAGCGGATCGCGGCGCTGGCCGCCGATCCGGACTTCCTCGGCCGGCTGGCCGAGGCCGGGCAGGGCCTGCGCCACTACATGTCGGTTCCGCGCTGGTACGCGGACGCCGGGGTGGCGCAGGCCGGTCCCGCGGCGGTGGCGTACTTCTCCCCGGAGTACGGGATCACCGCCGCGCTGCCGCAGTACTCCGGCGGCCTGGGCATCCTGGCCGGGGACCACCTGAAGTCGGCCAGCGACCTGGGCGTGCCGCTCATCGGGGTCGGGCTGCTGTACCGGCACGGGTACTTCACCCAGTCGCTGTCCGCCGACGGCTGGCAGGCCGAGCGCTATCCGAGCGACGACCCGAACGGCCAGCCGCTCGAGCTGCTCCGCGACGCGGCCGGGTCCGCGGTCCACGTCGCGGTCAGCCTGCCCGCGGGCCGCCAGCTGGCCGCCCAGGTCTGGGTGGCGCAGGTGGGCCGGATCCCGCTGCTGCTGCTCGACTCCTACGTGGAGGAGAACGAGCCCGACCTGCACGAGGTCACCGACCGGCTGTACGGCGGCGGCAGCGACCACCGGCTCCGGCAGGAACTGCTGCTCGGCATCGGCGGCATGCGGGCGGTGCGGGCCTTCTGCGCGCTGACCGGCCACCCGTCGCCCGAGGTGTTCCACACCAACGAGGGCCACGCCGGGTTCCTCGGCCTGGAGCGGATCCGCGAGTACGCCGAGCGCGGGCTCAGCTTCGACGAGGCCATCGAGGTCTGCCGGGCCGGCACGGTGTTCACCACGCACACGCCGGTCCCGGCCGGCATCGACCGGTTCGGCCGCGAGCTGGTCCGCCAGCACTTCGACGACGACCCGCTGCTGCCCGTCGACCAGGTGCTCGCGCTCGGCGCGGAGACCTACCCGGGCGGCGACCCCGACGTGTTCAACATGGCCGTGATGGGCATGCGGCTGGCCCAGCGGGTCAACGGCGTCTCGGTGCTGCACGGCCAGGTCAGCAGGGAGATGTTCGCGGGCCTGTGGCCGGGGTTCGACACCCGCGAGGTGCCCATCGGCTCGGTCACCAACGGCGTGCACACCCCCACCTGGGTCGCCTCCGAAGTCGGTTTCCTGACCGGTGATCCTGCTGGCCAGGATTGGGAGCGCGCCGCGGCCGCCCCAGCGGGCGAGATCTGGGCCACCCGGCGGCTGCTGCGCTCCCGGCTGGTGGCCGAGACCCGGCGGCGGCTGCGCGCCTCCTGGCGCCAGCGCGGCGCGTCCGGCGCCGAGCTGACCTGGATCGACGACGTGCTCGACGAGCACGTGCTGACCATCGGGTTCGCCCGGCGGGTGCCGTCCTACAAGCGGCTCACGCTCATGCTCAACGACCCGGCCCAGCTCAGCCAGCTGCTGAACGACCCCTCCCAGCCGCTGCAGATCGTGGTGGCGGGCAAGGCGCACCCGGCCGACGACGGCGGCAAGGCGCTCATCCAGCAGATGGTCCAGTACACCGACAACCCGGACGTGCGCCGCCGGATCGTCTTCCTGCCCGACTACGACATGGCCATGGCGCGGACCCTGGTCCAGGGCTGCGACGTGTGGCTGAACAACCCGCTGCGCCCGCTGGAGGCCTGCGGCACCTCGGGCATGAAGGCGGCGCTGAACGGCGCGCTCAACCTGTCCGTCCGGGACGGCTGGTGGGACGAGTGGTACGACGGCGGCAACGGGTGGGAGATCCCGTCCGCCGACGGCGTGGCCGACATCGCGCGCCGGGACGAGCTCGAGGCCCAGGCGCTGTACGAGCTGCTGGCCAAGTCGGTGGCGCCGCTGTTCTACGAGCGCGACGCCGACGACGTCCCGCAGGGCTGGGTGGACCGGATCCGGCACACGCTGCGCTCGCTGGGGCCGAAGGTCCAGGCCGAGCGGATGGTCCGCGAGTACGTGACCGCGCTGTACGTGCCGGCCGCGGCGTCCTCCCGGGCGCTGACCGACTCCGACGGGTTCGGGCCCGCGCGGGAGCTGGCCGCCTGGAAGAAGCGCGTGATCGCGGCCTGGCCCCAGGTGCGGATCGAGCACGTGGAGTCCGAGGCGGCCGGATCCATGGGCCAGCGCCTCGGCTCGGCGCTGGCCGTCCGGGTCTCGGTCGCGCTGGGCGAGCTGACCAGGGACGACGTGGCCGTCGAGGTGGTGTACGGGCGGCCGGACGAGGACGATGAGATCGTCCGGCCGGCCTACGCCGAGCTGACCGCCGAGGCGTCCCAGGCCGCCGACGCCGCCGAGGGCGCGGTACGGTACTCCGGCGAGGTGTCTTTGGACCGGCCCGGGCCGTTCGGCTACACGGTCCGCGTGCTGCCGCGCCACCGGCTGCTGGACAGCCGCGCCGAACTCGGGCTGGTCACCTACCCGCAGGCGCCGGCCGGCATGACCAACGGCGACCTGCGCTAGCCCGTACTTCCCCCTAGGAAGGGTACCGATATGGCAGAATTCGTCCGGCTGGAGATCGCAGACGGCATCGGCACGATCCGNNGCGGTGATCGTGTACGGCGGCGAGAAGGTGTTCGCGGGTGGCGCCGACATCAAGGTCATGGTCGAGGCCGGCTACGGCGAGATGACCGCCCGGGTCGGGCGGCTGCAGGCCGCGATGTCCCTGGTGGCCGCGATCGGCAAGCCGGTGGTGGCCGCGATCACCGGCTACGCCCTGGGCGGCGGCCTCGAGCTCGCGCTGACCGCCGACTTCCGGGTGGCCGGGGAGAGCGCCCGGCTGGGCCAGCCAGAGATCCTGCTCGGCATCATCCCCGGCGCGGGCGGCACCCAGCGGCTGCCCCGCCTGGTCGGTCCGGCCAAGGCCAAGGACATCGTGTTCACCGGGCGCATGGTCAAGGCGGCCGAGGCGCACGCCATCGGCCTGGTCGACCTGGTCGCCCCGGACGAGTCGGTGTACGCCGCCGCGCTGGACCTGGTCCGGCGCTACGCGACCGGCCCCGCGCTCGCCCTGCGGGCGGCCAAGCGGGCCATCGACTACGGCCTGGGCGTAGACCTGGCCACCGGCCTGGAGATCGAGCAGGTCCAGTTCGCCGCCCTGTTCGGCACCGAAGACCAGCGCGCCGGCATGACCAGCTTCGTGGAGAACGGCCCCGGCAAAGCCACCTTCACCGGCCGCTGACCGTCCCGCTGCCGACCCGTCCGCCCGCTGACCCGTCTGCGCCGCTGACCCCGCTTTAGCTGCCGATGCTGTCGGTGCCCCCGGCGACGATGCGGCGCAGGGCCTGAGCGGCCTGGGCGTTCTGCTCCGCGAAGGCGACCAGTCCGGAGGCCAGCGCCGCGGCCCATTGGTGGACGGGAACCGTCTGCCGGGACAGGACCACGCCGCGCACCGCGCGGCAGATCTCCGCCACCGCCTGGCCGTTGCGGACCGACAGCGTCAGCTGCTCGTCGCCGAGCTGCACCGCGATCCGGGAGATCTCCCCCGGACGCCCGCGCATCCGGTCCGACACCGTCCGGTCCCGGTCCACCGTCACGAACTCGCTGGGCAGCGCCTCGCCCAGCGACTGGGTCAGGACCCGGGTGTAGATGGCCACGTCTGTGCTGTCGGCGCGCAGCGCGGCGGTCACCATGTCCAGCGAGAGCGCGTCGTCATGCTCAGTCATCCGGTCCGTCCCACAGGTAGCAGTCCCACTGGTAGCAGCCTCACAGCTAGCGATGGCCGAAATTCTAGTCGCCGTCCCGATCCGTTACAGATAGGCAACAACCAACCGGGGCAGATCCCCTAACGGCGGACAAGGCGATGCCGGATGCTGCCCCGCTGGCCTTAGTCAGGCCGGGCCCCGGACAGAGGTGATCATGGCAGACCGTGAAAACGCATCAGCGGGCGAGCGGTGGCTGAGCATGCCCCGGCTCCGCGAACGCGGATGGACGCCAGCCATGGTGCGTGACCTGCTCGGGGAGCCGGACGAACTCCGCCCCAACCCCGCCTACCGCACAGCACCGCCGATGCGCCTGTGGTCGGCGGGCGCGTCGCCGTCGCCGAGGCGGACCCCGGGTTCACGGCCCGGAAGGCGCGGGCGCAGAACCGGTCCGCGTCATCGGCCAAGGTGGCCGGCCGCAAGCGGGACGAGCTGCTCGAGAAGGTGTCCGCCGTCGAGATCAGCGTGCCCCAGATGAGCTGGAACGTGCTAGTCCGCGGCGCGTGCGAGCACTACAACGCCTTGCAGCTGGCGTGCGGCAATTACGACTATGACCAGGCCGCGCCTGATAGCGACCCCGCTTTCCTGGAGCGGATCGCCGTCAACTACCTGCGCCACGAGCTGAGCGACTACGAGCCCGAGCTAGCCAAGCTCTTCGGTCAGGTTGGCCGTGCCGATGCCGCGTCCGTGATCCGCAAGCGCGTGTATAACGCGATCGCCGACGCATATCCGGACCTGGCCAGCGAGTGCGGCCGCCAACTCCGCGACCGAGCCCGTTATACCCCGTTATGTCTAAACTTAATATTGAGACATTCCGGGCGTCGACCATGATCGCGGGCACTTTTGGTCCGTATTTGGCCATTTCTGCCCGCGATCATGGAAAAGTTCCGATCCGAGGGCGAACCCGGGGCCCAGCGCCCGGCGCCTGGCTGCTGGCCGCTGCCCGGTGGCTCAAATGACTCACAGGTGCCGCCGCGCCGCACGCTGACGCAGGTCGGTGCTGGTCCCGGCAGGACCGTTATAGATAGGCAACTTCTCGTTCCCTCCCCAATGTGGCATCTGTTTCGTACTCTGGACTCGCGATGCCTGCGACGGATCGACTGCCGGGGACTCTCGGCCCGTATCGCCTTCAGGACCGCCTTGGGGAAGGCGGCATGGGGGTGGTGCACCTCGCCCATGATCCGCAGGGCGGCCTGGTGGCGATCAAGGTGCTGCATCCCAACACCACCGAGAGCGTCAACGCCCGCCTCCGGCTGGCCCGCGAGGTCGAGACGATGCGCCGGGTCCGCAGCGCGTTCGTCGCGGAGGTGCTGGACGCCGATGTGACCGGCGAGTTCCCCTATATCGTCACCCGGTACGTGCCCGGGCCGACGCTGGAGGCGATGGTGCGCGGCCGCGGCCCGCTGTCCGGTTCGGGCCTGCGCCGGCTCGCCTACGGCACGGCGGAGGCGCTGACCGCGATCCACGCCGCGGGCGTGGTTCACCGCGACCTGAAGCCGAGCAACGTGATGCTCACCGACGACCGCCCGGTGGTGATCGACTTCGGCATCGCCCAGTCCCCGGACGCCGCCCGGCTGACCCAGACCGGGCTGGTCATGGGGACGCCCGGCTACCTGGCCCCGGAGGTCATCGAGGGCCAGCCGAGCAGCCCGGCGTCCGACGTGCACTCCTGGGGCGCGACGATGGCCTACGCGGCCACCGGCCGGGCGCCCTACGGCGGTGGCGGCGACTCCTTCCAGACGATCTTCTACCGCATCGTCTCCGGCCACGCCGACCTGTCCGGCGTCCCCGCCCCCCTCGTCCCGCTGTTGTCCGCGGCCCTGGCCCGCGACCCGGCCCACCGCCCCTCGGCCGGCTGGCTCAGCGCCCAGGCCAGCGCCCTGGACCTGGTCGCCGTCGGCCCCGCAGCCACCCTGGTGCCCCCAGCCAACGGAGCCAAGCAAGCCAACCAAGCCAAGCAAGCCAACCAAGCCAAGCACCAAAGACCCCAGGCCCACCCCGCACCCAAGCAAGCCGCCCGCGACGTAGCCGA
>PLIQ01000282.1 GCA_003140115.1 Actinomycetota bacterium
CACCCTCCTCGTATCGCCATCCCCATCGCCTGACCCGCTCAGCCGGTGAAGTACCAGTACTCGGGATTGAGGTTCAGCTGGGTCAAGGTCGCGAACGAGGCCTGCGGACCTGACAGGTCCTTCTTCCATACCGCGACCTGGTCGGCGTCCGGCTGGAACAGGCCCGGCTGGTTCTCGGTGAGGAACGACGCCTCTGCCTTCACCGCGGTCGGGTTGCCGCCGACTACTGAGGCGTTGATCAGCGCGTTCGCCGTCGGGTTGTTGTAGTCGCCCTCGTTTTCCGCTCCGGGGCCGTTGAAGACCCCGAGCGTGGTCGGGTAGGTAGAGTCCACAAACCCGCCGAAGTCCTCCATGGCCCACTTGTTGATGTAGGGCTTGCCGGTCGGCACCGGGTCGTCGTAGTAGGTGATGATGTAGTTGTAGTTGCTGCTCTGCAGGTGGATGGTGATCCCCGCGCTGGCTGCCTCGGAGGCAAGGTCCGTTACCTCCTCGCCGATGATGGCGGGCGAGGTGCTGTAGATGAGGTTGAACGCCAGCGGGGTCCCGGCCGGGATGCCGGCTCCGCATTCACCAGGGCCGGTGCCTGCCTTGGCGCACGTGTCGGTGCCTGAGGTGTTGATCGTCCAGCCGTGGCTCTTCAGCAGCGAGATCGCGTCGGCCACGCTGAACGGATACGGGTCCGTGACCGCGTCGGCCGGGGTATAGGGGCTCGTCGGCACGGCGGGGATAGGCCCGTAGGCCTGGCCGCCGGCGCCGCCGAAGAACGCCTTGATATATCCCTGCTCGTCCTCTAGGTGCGCAATGGCCTGCCGGATGTAGAGCTGGGCGATGATGTTGTTGAAGTCACCGGTCTTGTCGGCGAAGTTGTAGGTGACGTAGTTGAAGAAGAAGCCGGGATAGCCGAATACGTTGTAGCCGCTCGATTCGACGATCTTCACCTGCTTGATGTCGTCCAGGGGCAGGTAGCCAACGTCGATGCTGCCTGCCCGCACCGCGTCGAACTCGGCGGTGTCGGAGGTAAACGGGACCGCCTGCAAGGTAGGAATCTTGGCGGCATGCGGGCCGCCGTAGGAGGGATTCGGCGCCATCGTGTACGCGCCGGTGCTGGCGTTGAACGAGGTGAGCGTGTAGGGCCCGTCCACGACCTGCCACAACGGATTGGATGTGTAAGTGTTAAGCGACATCGACGCCTTGGACAGGTAGTTGTATATCTTCGTCGCGTTGGCCGGGACGGTGAAATCCAGCATCGGCCCGCTGTCCGATGCCTTGGCCCAGGCGTGCGCGGGCATCGGGACGACCGTGGAGAGTTCGTCATCAAGGAACCACCCCGGGTTGACCGCCTGCTTCAGCGTGAACACCACCGTGCTCGCGGTGGGCGTGGCGACGTTCGCCACCTCGTCGGGGATCCCCAGGCCCGGGCTGTACGGGCCCCAGTTGGCCGGGTCCTCCGCGATCGCGGCCTTGACCTCATCGAAGAAGAAAAGCACGTCCCTGGAGGTAACCGGCTGGCCGTCGGACCACTTGTAGCTGCTCTTGAGCGTGATGCTGACCGTCTTGTCACCGTTGGACCACGTCGGAGCGTCCGCCAGGCTCATCGCCGGCGTCTGGCTGGGCTCGACCCCGTTGCCGAACCAGTACAGCGGCCGCCACATCTGTTCTTCAAAGAAATTGATGTCGTTGTCCGAGTCCGCGGCGGACGAGACGAGCGGCAAGATCCAGGTCGGCGCGGTGCCCGGTGCCTCCGCCCAGGTAACCGTGCCGGTGTGCTGCGGCCCGGTGGCGGCAGCGGGAATGGAGCCGAACGCACCGCCGAGCGCGGTCGACGGCGTCCCGCTCGTAGCTTTACTGCTGGAACCACCGCTGCACGCGGCCAGCATCGTAGCGCCGGCCACGGCCAGCGCGGCGACCGTGACGCTCGAACGTGCGAGTCTCATCATCGCCTTTTCCTCTCCTGATGACCCTGCTTGGTTGTCGCGGGGCCTGGTTGTCGCGGGGCGGTTTCGGGAATCATCGGCGGCGCAGCCGGACGTCCAGCGCATCGCGAAGCGCGTCTCCGATGAGGTTGCAGGCCATCACGGTGGCGATGATGCAGAACCCGACCGGGTAAATGAGCCACCAGTAGCCGTCCAGCATGTAGTTCGTTCCGTTGGAAAGCAGGTCGCCCCAGTCGTAGTTGGGGTAATGCAGACCGAAGCCGAGAAAGCCGAGATAGGCGACGGCCAGGATGGCATCGGCGACGTTGAACGTGACGTTGACGATGATGACGCTGATCGCGTTGGGGAGCAGGTGCCGGTTGATCAGCCGCCATGGGGTAGCCCCGGCGGTGCGCGCCGCGGCGACGAAGTCTCGTACCTTAAGCGACAGCACCTCGCCGCGAACCAGCCTGGCCGGCACCAGCCAGGTGAATCCGCCGAGGATAAGGCTGAGTGACAGCACGGACGCCCCGTACCTGACGGCCACGATCAGTACCACGAACAGGAACGGGATCGAGAGCAGGACATCCACCACCCGCATCAGCGCCGAGTCGAGGAGTCCGCCGGCCAGCCCGGATATCGCTCCGTAGAGCGCACCCACGACGATGGCCACGATCGCGGCCAGGAAGCCGATCTCCAGCGAGGCCTGGCCTCCTTTCATGATCTCGCCGAGCACGTCGATGCCCTCGTTGTCGGTCCCGAGCGGGTGGCCGGCCCCAGGCGGGGAGTTCGCGATGTTCAGGTTGGAAGTCACCAGGTTGGCGTGGTAAAAAAGCGGGCCGACGAAGCACAACAGCACGAAGAAGGCCAGAACGGCCACGCCGATGACGGCAAGCCGGTTGCTCGCGAACTCCCGGAGGGCCAGCCGCCAGCCGCTCCGGACCGGGCCGATCTCACCGCCCTCAGGCGCGCGCGTGATATCCAGCGGCGGGAGCGACGAGGGGCTGGCGCTGGCCACTATTTCCTCCTGGGGTCGTAGCGGGTCAGGCCAGCCGGATTCGCGGATCGGCGACGGTCAGCGCGATGTCGGCCATGAGGTTGCCCAGCACGGTCAGCACCGCGCCGACCAGAGTGTAGGCCAGCAGTATCGGGTAGTCCTCGTTTTGCAGGCTGTTGTAGAACAGCAGGCCGAGGCCGTTGTAGTTGAAGACGACCTCGGCGATGAGGTTGCCGGAGAGCAGCGTGGGAATCGACAGCCCCACCAGCGTGATCATCGGCAGGCAGGCATTGCGGGTCAGGTGCCGGAACAGCACGAGCCGCTCAGGCAGGCCCTTGGCCCGGCAGACCTTGATGTAGTCCTGCGCCAGGGTGTCCATGGCCGCCGATCGCATGTACCTGGAGTAGCCGGCCAGCACCAACACAGTCATGCAGACGATCGGCAGCGTCATCTCCCGCCAGTCGCCGACCACCGTGATCAGCGAGTTGGACTGGCTCGCCTGGTAGCTGAAGATCTTGAACGTCAACGCGAAGACCTGGATCGCGATCAGGTAGAGCAGGTAATCCGGCATGGCGTAGGCGATGAAGGCCAGGCTGGTACTCACGTTGTCGCCGGCCGTGTTCCGTTTGACCGCCTGGTAGATCCCGAGCGGGATCGCGATCAGGACCGACAGCACCAGCGACGTACCCGACAGGTAGGCGCTGAGCAGCCAGCGCTCCTTGAACAACGCCGCCACGCTCTGGTTCAGCTTGAACGAATAGCCGAGGTTGCCGTGCAGCACGCCGTCCACATAGTGCCAGTACTGCGCGAACACCGATCCGCCGAAGCCATGAGCGGCGTTCCACGCGGCGATCGCCACCAGCGACGCGCGGGGGCCGAGGACCACCCTGGCCGGTGACGGGTAGACGATATGCAGCAGGCCGAACACGAAAATCGAAATGCCGATCAGGATTATGACCGACGTCCCGCAGCGCCGGATCAGGTAAGCAGTCACCCGCCACCCTCCTCCTCACGAGGCCCCCGGCGGACCTGCGTCTGCGCCTGGGTTGTTCGGTTGCTCCAGATTTAACACCGAGAGGTCATTACCGCCTACACAAACTCGTTTCGATTTGTAAAAGGCCGGGGCCCGTTCCCGGCCTGGGGCCGCAAAGCAGAAGCGGTAACGTTGCCGTAACGCCCCGGGCGTAACGTCACGGCCNNCGGGCCCGCTATGACGCCGACCGGACCGTGGCGGCGTTCGCGGCGCGGCTCAAAGACGCGGCGGACCTGGACCAGGTCCACGATGACCTGGCCAGTGTGGTGCGCAATGCCCTAGAGCCCGACCGTATCTCGGTCTGGGTCAGCGATTACCAGTGATGGTTCGCCAGACGGCGCAGCGCCATCATTGCGGCCTCTATCATGGGCCGACGCACTGGGCTAGCCGGACGGTTGGGGGATTCACTCGAGATGGCTCTACCCGACAGGTTGCCGCCTTCATCAGTTCGCGGGCGCGTGTTCCGGTACGGGGACTGGGCCACCGATGCCGAGCGCGGGTTGCTGACCTGCGGGTATTCGCTGGACGGGCGGGAGTTCACCGAGCGGATCACGCTGCCGCCCGGGCCGCGCTGGCGGACCGAAGCGGCCCGGGCCGCCGCGCGCCTGGTGTTCCTGCTGGCGGGAGTGTCCTACTACAAGACCGCCGCGCCGCCGGTCATCGACCTGGGCCAGACCACGCTGACCGAGGCCGAGCTGGCCTTCCTGCGCGAGTTCTACCTGCAGGGCCTCGGCGAGTTCGCCTACCGCAACGCCTTGGACCTCACCCCGCTGCGCTTCGAGGCACGCCGGTCCGACGCCCGGACTCCCCAGCCGCGGGAACCAGGGAGCCGGCCGCGAGCCCTGGTGCCGTTCGGCGGCGGGATCGACTCGATCGTGGTGGTGGAGCGGATCCGGCGGCTGGCCGATGCCGCCCTGTTCGTGGTGAGCAGGCCGGCCGACCGGTTCGCGGCGATCGAGGAACCGGCCGCGGTCACCGGCCTGCCGGTGGTGCGGGCCGAGCGGGAGATCGACCCGCAGCTGCTGCGCTCGGCCGAACTGGGCTTCCTCAACGGGCACGTGCCGGTGACCGGGATCCTGTCCGCGATCGCGGTGCTCGCGGCGGTGCTCGAGGACCGGGACGCGGTCGTCATGTCCAACGAGTGGTCGGCGTCCATCCCGACGCTGCGGGACCAGGGCCGCCCGGTGAACCACCAGTACTCCAAGAGCGCCGACTTCGAGGCCGCCTTCCGCGGGGTGCTGGCGGGCAGCCCGGCCCCGATGCCGGATTACTTCTCCTGGCTGCGGGACCGGACCGAGCTGTGGGTGGGCCGGGAGTTCGCGGCCCTGGAGCAGTACCACGGGTCGTTCCGTAGTTGCAATAAGGCGTTCTACACCGACCCGGCGCGCCGGCTCGATCACTGGTGCGGGCAGTGCGACAAGTGCTGCTTCATCGACCTGATCCTGGCGCCGTTCATGCCGGCCGAGGAGCTGCGGCGGATCTTCAGGCAGACCGGCGAGCCGCTGGAGGATCCGGGGCTGGCCGGGAAGTTCCGGGCCCTGCTCGGCGCGGGCGCCAAGCCGTTCGAGTGCGTCGGCGAGGTCAACGAGTGCCGGGCCGCGGTCCTGCTGGCGGCGCGGCGGGACGACCGGGCCGGCGCCGGCCTGCTGCAGGAGCTGGCCGCCGAGGTCGCCGGCTGGCCCGACGCCCCATCGGCCGCGGATGCGGCCGCCATGCTGCGGCCGGTCGCCGAGAACTTCATCCCCGCCGGGTACCGATGACCGATCCCCGCCCGAAACTCTCCTGGTCCGACCTGCCCGGTGCCCGGGTCGGCGTCTGGGGCCTGGGCCGCGAGGGCCACGCCAACCTGCGCAAGCTGCGGGCCCTGGGGGTCGAGCCCGTCCTGGTCGATGACCACCCGGGCGCCCCGGGCGTGCTCGCCACCGGCGAGGGCGGGCTGGCCGCACTGGAACGATGCGACGTGGTGGTCAAGACGCCGGGCCTGAGCCGGTACCGGCCCGAGGTGGCCCGGCTGTCCGGGCTGGGCATCCCGGTGGTCGGCGGCCTGGGCCTGTGGCTCGCCGAACGAGCCGGCGCGGACCTGGGGCGGGTCCTGTGCGTGACCGGCACCAAGGGCAAGAGCACCACCGCGTCGCTCACCGGGCATCTGCTCACCGGGCTGGGCTACCGGTGCCTGGTCGGCGGCAATATCGGCGTCGTGCCCTACGACCCGGCCGAGGAGTCCGCGGCGGGCGACTTCGACTACTGGGTCATCGAGGTGTCCAGCTACCAGGCCACCGACCTGCCGTGCACGCCGCCGGTGGGCGCGGTCACCTCGCTGCACCCGGACCACCTGGACTGGCACGGGGGAGTGGAGCAGTACTACCGGGACAAGCTGTCCATGTGCTCCCAGCCCGGGGCCGACCTGACCGTGGCCAACGGCGACAGTGACCTGCTGCGCCAGCACGCGGGCCTGCTCGGGCCCCGGGTGGAGTGGGTGTCGCAGGACGATGACCCGGACGCGGACTGGATGGCGCCGCTCGGGCTGCTCGGGCGGCACAACCGGCGCAACGCGCTGATCGCCCGGCGGTGCCTGACCGCCCTCGGCGTGCCCGGAGCCGCCGACGCCGCCGCCCTGCGCGTGGCCGCCGCCGGCTACCGCGGGCTGCCCAGCCGGCTCGCGCCGATCGCGACGATCGCCGGGGTCACCTTCGTCGACGACAGCCTGTCCACCAACGTGCTGCCCACCCTGGCCGCGCTGGATGCGTTCCCGGCCAGGAGGATCGCGCTCATCGTGGGCGGTCACGACCGCGGCATCGACTACGCTCCGCTCGCGGCAGGCGTACTGGCCCGGGACGCGCCGACCCTCGTGCTGACCTTGCCGGATAACGGCCCCCGCATCCGCGCCGAGATCCAACGGGCGGCCGCCGGGATCGAAGTGACCGACTGCTCCGGCCTGGACGCAGCCGTGGCGGCGGGCTTCGGCTGGGCCCGGCCCGACGGGGTGGTGCTGCTGTCTCCCGCCGCGCCGAGCTTCGGGCAATTCCGGGACTACCGCGACCGCAGTCAAGCCTTCGCCCACGCGGTGGGCCTGATTTCCTGAGCCCCGGTCCCAGCAGCCCCGGTCTCCACCGGCCACCACGATGATCCAACCAGGCCGCTCCTGCGTCGTCTTACCTACGACAGGACAAGGACGGTGCGAGATGGCGGCATCTCGGCGACGGCTGCTGCTGGCGGCCGGTGTGGCCGCCGGGCTGCTGCTCGGCGGCACGGCGTGCGGCACGGTGCACGTGGCGGGGGCGGGTCCGCCCCGCGCAGCCTCCTCCGGGGCGAGCGGGTCAGCCGGCCCGTCAGCCGTCCACCCGGGCCGTTCGGCCTCAATCTCGTCCCCGCCATCCGAAGCCGGCCCTACGGCCGGAACCCCGGCCGGTCCGGTGCCGGCCGGGTTCGCGGCCACGTCGGTCACCTGGGTCTCGCCGGACGAGGCGTTCGTGCTGGGCACCGCGCCGTGCGCGCATGCGCCGTGCACCATGATCGCCCGGACCCTGAACCGGGGCGCGAGCTGGACCGCCCTGCGCGGCCCGGCGGTGCCGGTCGGGGCGCCGTCGCAGGCCGGCGCGGTGTGGGGCATCCGCTTCGCGACGCCCGAGCACGGGTTCGTGTTCGGCGACGGGTTGTGGGAGACCACCGACGGCGGCCAGCGGTGGGCCCGGGCCGTCACGCCCCCCGGATCGGTCCTGTCCCTGGCCATCGTTCAGGCTCAGGCACTCGCGGTCATCGCGCGGTGCACGGCCGACGGCGGCTGCCCGCAACCAGGCACGCTGGTCCGCCGGGCGCTGAACGGCGGCCCCTGGGTCTTCGCGGCCAGCGGCGCGGGCATCCGCCTGCTCGACCCCGACGACCTGATCGCCACCCAGGCCGGGGTCGCGGCTGTCGTGGTCGACCACGACGTGCTGGTCACGGCCGACGGCGGGCGCACCCTGCGCCGGAACCCGATCCCGTGCCCGGCGCTCGCCCCGGTTCCGTCGGTCGCGGTGACCTCCGCGACCGGGCTGGCCATCGTGTGCACCGGCGAGGGGTTCGGCGGGCACACGATCAAGCACGTGTACGTCAGCGACGACGACGGGGCGCACTGGGCGCTGGCCGGTCAGCCCAGCCCGGACGGCGACGCGGGCACCCTCGCCGCCGCCACGGCCGGCCAGCTGGCTATCGCCACCGCCAGCGCGGCGAGCTGGCTGTTTTACTCCGGCGACGCCGGGGCTAGCTGGCGCGTCGTGAACCAGCAGGACGACGGCGGGATGGGGTGGGCCGACCTCGGCTTCACCACCGCCGCCCACGGGGTGGTGGTGTACGGGCCCGCCGACAGCGACGGCAACGTCACCCGGCGGCCCGGGCAGCTGTTCCTGACCGACGACGCCGGAGCGACCTGGCACCAGGTCAGGTTCTGAACCCGGTCACCGCCCGCATTCCCGGCGGCAGCTCCGCAGCGCCGAAGGCTGACCCCACCGTGGCCGTCACGCCGTGCCCGGCCAGCAACGCCGGGATCAGCGACGTGTCGACCAGCACGTTCTCGTGGCGCTCGCTGCCGCGCCGCCATGCGCCGGCCCCGTCGGGAACGAACGTGGTGACGTCCCGGACGAACACCTCCGGCGCTGGCCGGGAGAAAACGGTTATGGCGGCCCAGTCCGGCCCGACCCGGCCGACGTTCTGCTCGCCGGCCCGGACGCGGCCGAACTCCAGGTCGCAGATGTCGATGGCCAGCACCCCGCCCGGCCGCAGCGCCGCGGCCATGCCGACCAGGGCCCGGTCCACGGCCGCGGCGTCCGGCAGGTAGCTGATCACGTGCCCGACCGAGACGATCGCGTCCGCGGCCGGCAGCGGATCGTCGGGCAGGACGAGCGGGCGCAGGTCCGCCTCCCCGCCCAGCGCCGCCCGGGCCAGCTCGAGCATGGCGGCGGACGCGTCGGTAGCGATAACCCGGTGACCGGCGGCCAGCAGGTGCCGGGTCAGGGCCCCGGCCCCGCAGCCGAGCTCGAGCACGAGCCCGCCCCGCACCGGGTCCAGCAGTTCCAGCAGGCCAGGCGCGCACCGGTCGGCGTGCTGGCCGAAGCCGCGGGCGTGCACCAGGGCCAGATCGTGCTGGTAGTACTCCAGGGGGGTGCCTTTCAGTCGGCCACGGTGATGCCGAGGTGGCGGGCCAGGTACGGGGCCAGGGTCACGAGCTGGACGCTGTCGATGGTGACGCCGCGCAGTGACTCGTATCCGGCCGTGATGCCGAGCTGAGCGCCCCGCAGGTCCACCTCGGTGCAGGTGGCCTTCGTGAAGTTCGCGCCGGTCAGGGTGCACCCGGCGAAGCTGACCCGCAGCAGAGTCGCGCTGGCGAAGTCCACGTCGCGCAGCACGCAGTCCTCGAAGGCCACGTCGGTAAATTTTGCGCTGCGGAAGTTCACCGAGTCGAGCTTGCCGTCGCGGAACGTGACGCGGCGCAGCGCGGCCGAGAACGCCTGCACCCCGGCCAGCGCGCAGCCGGCCAGGGTCGAGTCCTGCCAGCCGGTTTCGGTCAGGTCGGTAGCCACGAACCGGGTGTCGCGCACGCAGGTGTCGGTGAACCGGCTCTTGCGCAGCCGGCCGCCGCCAAATGACACACCCAGGAACGAACAGTCCAGGAAGTGACAGCCGCCCGCGGCGGCCTCGTCGAATGTGGCGTCGGCGAAGGTCAGGCCCTCGTAGTCCTCCTCCGGCTCCAGATTGCCCTCGAACCGGGTGCGCTCCGCCATGCGCTCGACTCTAGCGGCGGACCGCGGCCAGGACAGCGGCTAACCGCGCAGGTAGGTCAGGACCGCCAGCACCCGGCGGTGGTCTTCGGCCCCCGGCAGCAGGCCGAGCTTGGCGAACAGGTTCCCGACGTGCGTTTCCACGGTCTTGGGCGACATGAACAGCTGCGCGGCGATCGCGTGGTTGGACCGGCCCTCGGCCATCAGGCCCAGCACGGCCAGCTCACGCTCGGTGAGGGTCTGCAGCGGGCTGTCGCGCCGCGGCCGGGCTACCAGCCGGGACACGACCTGCGGGTCGATCACCGACTCGCCCGCGGCCACCCGGCGGATCGCGTCGGTGAACTGGGCGATGTCGGCGACCCGTTCCTTGAGCACGTAGCCGATCCCGCGCGGATCTCCGGCCAGCAGCTCAAACAGGTGCTCGGTCTCGACGTGCTGGGACAGCACGATCACGGGCGTACCCGGCCACCGGCGGCGGATCTCCAGCGCGGCCTGCAGGCCCTCGGTGCTCTGGGCGGGCGGCATCCGGATATCGGTGAGCACGACATCGGGCCGCGACGCCGAGACCAGCTGCAACAGATGGTCCGCGTCCCCGGCCATGCCCGTCACGTCCAGGCCCGCGTCGGTCAGTACCCGGCGCAGCCCCTCGCGCAGCAGCACCGCGTCCTCGGCGATGACCACGCGCAGCCGTGGCCGGCCCGGGGCGGCCGCCCCGGGAGTCACGGACACGGGAGGTCCGCTTCCAGGCGGGTCCCGCGGCCCGGCGGGCTGTCCACCCGCAGCACGCCACCGACCGAGGCCACCCGGTCGGCCAGGCCCCGCAACCCTGATCCCCCTTCGGCCCGGGCGCCCCCGGCCCCGTCGTCGCTGACCTCGATCACCAGCCGTCCGGGTAGCCCGCGGATCGTCACCTGGGCGCCGTCGGCCATCGCATGCTTGGCCACGTTGGCCAGCGCCTCGGAGACCACGAAGTACGCGGTGGCCTCGATGGCGGCCGGGAACCGCTCGTCCGGCACCGCGGTGATCGTGACGGCCACCGGTGAGCGCTCGACCAGCGCCTGGATCGCCCCGGCCAGCCCGGTCTCGGTCAGCACCGCGGGATGGATCCCGCGGGCCAGCTCCCGCAGCTCGGTCAGCGCCTCGCGCGCCTCCTTACCCGCCGAGGTAATCAGCGCCTCGAGCTCCGGGTCCGCCCCCGCCGCACGGTCGCGGGCCATCCCCAGCGCCAGGCTCAACATCACCAGCCGCTGCTGCGCGCCATCGTGTAGATCACGCTCCAGCCGGCGTCGTTCGGCATCCCCGGCCTCGACGATCCGGGCGCGGGAGGCGCGGACCTGCTCGAGCTGGGCCTGCACCTCGGCCTGCAGCCGGGCGTGCTCCAAAGCCATGCTGGCCGCCGCGGCCGTCAGCTTCACTAGCTGCGGCTCGAGCTCCAGTCCCTCGTCGTAGACCAGGACGGCCCCGTCCGAGCCCGCTATCGGCACCACGGCCCGGCCGTTATCCGGCCGGTCCGCGTCGACGGCCTGGCCCCCGGTATCCAGATAACCCGACCCGCCCGGCTGCCGGAACGCCAGCTGCAGAGTGGAGTCGCCGAGCGCCCGGGCCAGCGCGTCCTTGAGCCGGCCCGGCGAAGCACCCGGTTCCAGGTCGACGATCGCGGTGCCAAGCGCGCCGCCCGCCGTCCGGGCCCGCACCGTGCTGATCACGAACAGGGCCGGGCCTGCCAGCAGCACCAGCGGGAGCAGCGCGTAGGTGACCGTAGCGGAAAAGTGGAACAGATTCCCGGTCAGGATTTGTTCTGCCCCCACCGCCGGGGCAATCCACAACAGCGGCATCATGGCCCGCCGGGACCAGCCGCGCGCGGACCTCCAGTGCCGGACGATCAGGGTCAGGACGATGCCGGTGATCACGAACCCGATGAGCGCTTCAACCGTGTTGATGGCATTCCAGGTCGGCCGGGAACTCCGGATGAGCAGCACGTTGGCCGGGCAACTAGCGTTGCATCCGCTGAACGCGGGATTCCAGAACATCGTCGCGGCCGTGTTGAACGCGATGTTCACCGCGTAGTCGGCGACGATCACCCCGCGCTCGAACCTGGACCGCATCCGTCCGCCAGGCCAGGCCAGGCCCAGCTGGGCCAAGGCCGCACCGTAGATGCCCCCGGCCGGGTACCCGATCGTCCACGCCACCGGATTGGCGAGGTTGCCCAGGATGACCGGCACCAGGTAGAGGTAGCCGACGATCGTGAACAGCAGGCCCAGCCGGCTGGCCGGCCACCGCTGCCAGGCCGCGATCCCGGCCACCATGAACGACAGCCCGACGACCGCGAAGCTGATCTCGACCGGCACGTACCCTTGCGGGGGCCAGGACGACCAGACGAAGCAGCCCACCGCGGCGGTCGCGCCCGCGATCAGGGCTGCCCGCAGCCACCGGTTCATTACGGCTCCCGGGCCAGGAACCGGCGCAGCGCCGCGCCCGAGAGCTCATCTTTGGGCAGGAACCCGGCGGCCGGGCTGGCCGCGATCCGTGCCCCGTAGTCGCGCGCCTCGCGGGTCGAAGTCAGCACCACGACCGGAGCCGGGTCTCCGGCCGGGACGGCGGCCAGCCGCCTGGCCACCTCGAACCCGTCGAAGTCCGGCAGGCCGATGTCGAGCAGCACCAGGCCGGGCCGGACGGTCCGGACCGCCTGCGTCGCCTCCGCGCCGGTGGCCGCCTCGGCGACCGTGAAGCCGGCGGCCTCGAGCATGCCCCGGGCCAATCGCCGGAAGCCGTCGTGGTCGTCGACGATCAAGATCGCCTCGCAGGGCTGCACGGATCCAGTCTGGCACCGCATTTAGCCACCGGCATCAGGGCAGACCCTGAGCATTTTCCTGGCTGACCCGGACCGGAGTTCAGGGCGCGGCCCGATCCGGCCAGCCGCCGGAATTCCTAGCGTCGACCTGGCCGGGCATCAGTCAGCCCGGGTCCGAACGAAAGGACTTCAGACATGAATCGCATCGCAAACTCCGGCCGGGGACGGCTGAAGGTCCGGTCGCTGGCCGCCCTGGGCCTCGCCGCCATCGGCCTGGCCGCAGCGGGCTGCGGCGGGGCAGGCTCCCCGGCGGTCAACGCGCCGGCCTCCTCGGCACACACCGCGGCGGAGCAGGCGGCCGTCACGAACTGGCTGGTAAAGACCAACTCGATGCTCACCGCGAACAATTTCGCCGGGCTCGATCAGATCACCACCGGCCAGATGCGCACCCTCTACCTGTCCGAGGAACGGCAAGCGAGCCTGCCCAAGAACGCGGACCGGGAAGGATTCCAGCTGACCGGGCTGTCGATCACGATCCCGTGCCACACCGGTAATCCGGCCATCTTCGTGGCCTACGCGGACACGGACGTCTTCGACTTCGGCACCGGCATGCAGTCCGTGGCCATGGTGTTCGAACGCGTCGGCGGCCTGTGGAAGCTGGCCACGGCCGTCAACCATTCCGATGGCGGCTGGCCGGCGCTGTGCACCCAGGGCGCGCCCCCGGCGGCCCCGGCCCGGCTCGCACCGGGCAGCTACACCTCCGACCTGGCCCGGGTGCTGACCCGCGCCGCGAGCGGAGCCGCGCAGACCGCCGGCGCGGCATCGCCCTTCGCGGTGAACGACTTCCTGGCCGGGTCCGGTTCGATCCCCGCGACGTCCGCCACGTCGATCCGGCAGGACCGGGGAGCTGGTGTCAGCTACGCCAGCGGCTTCGCCCCGGCCGGCGACCCGACGTTCGCGCTGCCGCTGGCCGACGGGCGAGGCTACTGGGTAATCGGCGCCCTCATCCAGCGCAACAGCTACAGCGCGCCCGCCGGGCTGCGCGCGAGCACCTGGCCGGACGGCAACCAGGTGGCCACGCCCCGGCCCGCCGTGGTGCACCATGAAACCGACACGTTCCTCACCACCTACACCGCGATCGACCCACCGCACTCGGCCAGCGCCGCCGTGGCCCTCGACGGTTTCTTCGGCTGGCCCCTCACCACGGTCGCGAGCTAGCGCGAGATCCCCGTCATGGCGGGTCCCGTGGCGTACTGTCGCTCCTGGCGGCTGTACGCGGTCATAAGGCCCGTGTCCGGAATTTCCGGAACGCCCGCCGGCAAGGGGTGCTGATGGACGTCACCGAGCCCGTCGTCCGCACGGCCAGCGGGCTGGTCCGCGGCCGTCGCGGCGCGGACGGCATCGCCGCCTTCCTGGGCATCCCGTTCGCCGAGCCGCCCACCGGCGCCCTGCGGTTCGCCGCGCCGCGCCCGGCGCGAGGATGGGACGGCACCCGCGACGNNGGCGCGCCGGGCACGGACCCGGACGACTGGCTGACCGTCAACGTGTTCACGCCCGACCCGGGCGCGGCCGGGCTGCCGGTCATGGTGTGGATCTACGGCGGCGCGTACCAGGCGGGCGCGTCCAGCCTGCCCGGCTACGACGGGACGTGCTTCGCGCGAAAGAACGTCGTGCTGGTCACCTTCAACCACCGGGTCGGCGTGGAGGGCTACGCCCAGCTGCCCGGCGTGCCGGCCAACCGCGGGCTGCTGGACCAGGTCGCGGCGTTGCGCTGGGTCCGGGAGAACGTCGCCGCGTTCGGCGGCGACCCGGACCGGGTGACGGTCTTCGGCGAGTCGGCCGGAGCCGGCGCGATCGCGGCCCTGCTGGTCATGCCGGCCGCGGCCGGCCTGTTCCGGCGGGCGATCGCGCAGAGCGTGCCTGGCACGTTCTTCTCGCCCGCGCTGGCCGCCGACATCACCGCCGCGATCGCCGCCCGGGCCGGCTTGCCCGCCACCGCGGAGGCGTTCAGGACCGCCGACCCGGCCCGGCTGACCGCCGCCGCCGATGAGGTGCGCCCCCGCGATCACTTCGGGCGCTGGGGGCCGGTCGCCTACACCCCCACGCCGTTCTCGCCGGTCGTCGACGGCGAGGTGCTGCCCGCCGCGCCGTGGCAGGAGGTGGCCGCCGGGGCGGCCCGGCACGTCGACCTGATCACCGGGCACACCCGCGACGAGTACCGGCTGTTCATGTACCTCTACCGGCTCCGCGGCCAGGTGAGCGCCGAGCTGGCCAGCGACGCCCTGGCCGCGCTCGGCCCCAGCACGCCCGCGGACGGCGAGGCGGCCTACCGCGCCGCCTACCCGGACGCGGACCCGGAGATACTGTTCGAGCTGGTCCACAGCGACTGGCTGTTCCGGATGCCCACCCTGCACCTGGCCCAGGCGCACTCCGCCTCCGGCGGCCGGACCTTCCTGTACGAGTTCCGCTACCCGGCCTCCGTGGGCGGGCTCGGGGCCTGCCACGCGATCGACGTTCCGCTGGTGTTCGGCGCTTACCAGTCCCTCGGCCGGATGCTGTTCGGTCCCGAGCCGCCCGCGGTGGCGGTGGCCCTCGGCGACCTGATGCGCGAGCAGTGGGCGGCGTTCGCCGCCGACGGCGACCCCGGCTGGCCGCTTTATTCCCCAGGCAGCCGGATGACCCGCATCTTCGACGACCCGCCGGACGTGACCAGCTACCCGGAGAAGGCGTCGCTGCACCTGTGGGACCAGCACCGCTTCGGGGTCCTCGACCTCGAGCCCGAGCCCGCACGGTAGGGTTTGCGGGTGCCGATCTACGCTCTGGGCGACGTTGAGCCTGACATCGACGAGGCTGCGTTCGTCCACCCCGACGCCGTGGTCATCGGCCGGGTGCGGATCGGCCCGGAGGCTTCGGTATGGCCCGGCGCGGTGCTGCGCGGCGATCACGGCCGCATCGAGATCGGGGCGCGGACCTCGATCCAAGACGGGACCGTGGTTCACTGCACGCACGACTGGCCGACGCTGATCGGGGCCGAGTGCGTGGTCGGGCACAACGCGCACCTGGAAGGCTGCGTGGTCGCGGACCGGTGCCTCATCGGTTCCGGGTCGATCACCTTGAACCGGGCCCGGGTCGGGAACGGCGCGATCGTGGCCGCGGCCGCGCTGATCCCCGAGGGCTTCGAGGTGCCGCCGCGGGCCCTGGCCGCCGGCGTCCCGGCCAAGATCAAGAAGACCGACGTGACCGGCGACTGGGTGGAGGGCGCGGTGCAGACGTACGTCGCGTCCGCCCGCCGGTACCGGGCCGAGCTGCGACGCCTGGAGCCCCGAAGCCGGTGATCGCGGCGAAGCCGCGATGATCGACGGCCTGGCGGTGATCGACGCCCACATGCACGTGCCCAGGCTGAGCACCGTGTCCTCTTCCTGGATGCAGTGGGCGGTCGACTACGGCCGGGACTCCGGGTGGCAGACGGTGTTCGACGCCGACGGCGACCCGGACCCGGCCCGGCTGGACGCGCTGCTCGACGCCGAGGGCGTGGACGCCGCGCTGCTGTTCGCCGAGTACAGCCCGGGCGCGACCGGCATCCAGCCGGTCGAGGACCTGTTGCCGCTCATTGCCCACAACCCCGAGCGGTACCGCCTGGTGGCCAATGTGAACCCGCTCCTGCACCACCCGCCCGCCGCCGAGGCCGAACGCCAGCTGAACCTCGGCGCGGTCGCGGTCAAGGTGCACCCGGTGCACGGCGCCTTCCGGGTCGACCGCGACGACATGTACCCGGTCTACGACCTGTGCGCCGAGCGCGGCGTGCCGGTCATCGTGCACACCGGACCGAGCATCTTCCCCGGCTCGCAGGCCGAGGCGGGGGATCCGAAGCTGATGGACGCGATCGCCGCCGCCTACCCCGGCGTCCCGTTCGTGCTGGCCCACGGCGGCCGAGGCCGCTGGTACGCCGACGCCGCGCGGATGGCGCTGGCCCGGGACAACGTCTGGATCGACCTGGCCGGGCTGCCGCCCAAGCGGCTGCCGGACTACTACGCAGGCTTCGACCTGCCCGCGCTGGCCGCCAAGTGGATCTTCGGCACCGACTGGCCCGGGGTNNCCGGGCGTGGTCCGGAACGTCCGTGCCCTCGCGGCGCTCGGCCTCCCCGGCGACACCCTCGCCGCCGTCCTATCCGCCAACGCCCGCCGCGTCTACCCTGGCCTTACCGCCCCCTAAATCGGGTCAGCCGAAATGCCTACCGGGAGTGAATATGGCGTTCACGCGGATCGACCTCGATGAGGTGGCGCTCGCCGAGGCCATGCGGCTGTCAGGGGCTAAGACAAAGACGGACGCCGTCAACGCGGCGTTGCGGGAGTTCGCGGCCCGGCACCGCCAGGTCGCGACGCTGGAGCACTACGCCACGCTGGCGACGGGGTGGGATTTCGAGGGTTGGGAGCACCGTCGGGCGGCTCAGAAGAAGCGGTAGCGTGACGGGCCTTAGACCCCAATGCCCAGGAACCTAAGGTGTCCGTGGTGCTGAAGTTATGCGCTTCGTAGCTGGTCAGGTGGTCGCTGTGGGCGAGAGCAGCCCGGCGGGCGACGCGGATGGCGGCCGGTTGCGGAACGGCGCCCGCTTGCCGGCCTGTCGCGCCATCCCATTATGTCCAGTTATGCCAGAACCTAATATTGAGACATTCCGGGCACCGACCATGATCACGAAGGAATTTGTACCGCTATCCGTACCAAAGCCTTCGTGATCATCGGAATGTCGCTGTGGGATGTCTTTCGGCCCATGACACTGAGATCATGAAAGGGGCCCGAGGGCGCTTCCTTAAGTTCCTGACGTTG
>PLIQ01000160.1 GCA_003140115.1 Actinomycetota bacterium
GGATGTGGCATCGTGACGGGTCTATCCGTCACGATGTGGCAGCCACGCTGTCGGATCCCGCTGCGGGGTGGGACGCGATGGGCTGGGGGCGTTAGCGTGGCGGATGAGGTTGAGCCACGGCCACGGTGCGGCTCCGGGCCGGCCCGCGCCGCCGCGGCTTGGCCCCGCCCGGCGGCCCANNCGTGACGGGTCTTCCGGGTGAGCTGCCATTTTCTCGCGGGGATCGCGCGTATGGAGCTAGCGGTGGGTGGAGTAACGGTAACGACAGCGAAGGAGTCCAAGCCCAGGGGAAACACGAAGGCGAGCAGTTTCAGCGCCGATTCAGGCTTTCATGGCCTTTCATCACGTGGCCAGGGCGGCCTGCCAGACTGGACGGGTGACCCCTGGTGATACGCCGGCGCGGAGCGCTCTGCTGCGCCGGGGCTTTGTCCTGGAGTACGTGACGCTGGCGTGGAACGTGGCAGGGATTGTGGTCCTGGCTATGGCGGCGATCTCGGCCCGGTCGGTGGCGCTGGCCGGGTTCGGCCTGGACTCGCTTATCGAAATCGGCGCGTCCATGGTGGTGATCTGGGAGCTGTCAGGCACCGGCGAGGGACGCCAGCGGCTGGGCTTGCGACTGATCGGCGCGGCGTTCGCCGCCTTGGCGGTCTACCTGCTGGTGCAATCCACTGTGGTGCTGGCAGCCGGCTATCACCCGCAACGCTCGATCACCGGGATCATCTGGACGGCGGTGACCGCCACGGTGATGTTCACGCTGGCCGCCGGGAAGGCTCGAACCGGCCAGGCGCTAGGTAATCCCGTCCTGCGGACCGAGGGCCGGGTCACGATGATCGACGGGATCCTGGCCGCCGCTGTGCTGCTGGGCCTGGTCCTGAACGCCGTCCTGGGGTGGTGGTGGGCAGATCCCGCCGCCGGTTACGTGCTGGTCTTCTACGCCGCCCGGGAGGTACGGGAAATCTTCTTCGCGTCAGATTGATCACTTGCTTGCAAGGTCGGTTTGCGTAGCGGGTCGGCCTGCCCGTCCGCAGGTGAGCCGGGGCATCGGGCTGTCCGTGAACGACCGAATACCCTGCGGTGACCGGCCGATCGGGCACGCAGCGGGCACGGCCTCTTCGTCCCGAACTACCGGCGGACCGAGCCGGTTGGGCCTGGGCCCTGCATATGCCAGGCGCGGACACGCGCTCGGATCAGCGGCTGGGAAGGGCCGTTGCTGTATTTCGCTGCTGTGCGTGCGGGCCCGGTGGCCGATAATGACTACGTGGCGCAATCCAAGTCCGCTCCCGAGTCCACGGCGCAAGAGCGTGCGGCCATCAGGCGGCGCGCCAAGGAGCTCAAGGCGCAGGAAGCTGCTGCAGAGGCGCTGAAGTCGGTGCTCGACAAGATCGCCTCGCTGGAGGAGCCGGACAAGACGAACGCCGAGCGCATCCACGCGATCGTCACGAAGGTCGCACCATCACTGACGCCGAAACTGCTCTACGGCAGTCCCGCCTACGCCAACGCGGACGGCAAGGCCGTGCTGTTCTACCAGGAGCGCGCGAGGTTCAAAGGCCGCTACGGCAACCTCGCGTTCTTCGGGCCGGCTCAGCTCGATGATGGCACGATGTGGCCCACTTCCTTCGCCGTCACGGAGATCTCATCGGCCGACGAGAAGGTCATCGCGGAGCTCGTGCGCAAGGCGGTCGGCGGAACCCGCGACTAACCTCGGCTGCGCGAGAGGTCGAGTCGCGCCACCGAGGACGCCATCAGGGGGCGCGGAGGTGGCGGCGGAGGAACGGTGACTAACGGGGAACGCCACGACCTCGCCCAAGCCGCCCGACGCCCGTTTTCGGCAGTCTGCGCTGGCGTGAGCTGGCCGCGTTGCGTAAACCCCCATACTCCCTGGACAGCGCGCTTCCCTTGTGCGGATGTGACAGCCCCCGCCCGCCGTGGCTGTGACGTCCAGCGGCGGGGCACGGGGCGATCACGCGCTCACCGCGTCCCCGATGGTCAGCCGGCGGCAAGGCCGGACCGTCGCACACCGGCTAGCACGCTCCCCTCCGTCGGACCTGGCGGCAAGGCCGGTAGCCACGCCTCCGGGCCCCTGCCCACAGCGAGGAGTCATGGCGTGAACGTGGCGTCGATCACCAGACGGCGCGCTGGACTGGCCGGACGGTTGGGGGATTTGTCCAAGACGCCTCTATCCGCGGGGATGTGGCAGCCACGCTGTTGGATTCTGCGGGGGCTGGGATGCGATGGGCTGGGGGGCGTTAGCGTGGCGGATGAGGTTGAGGCACGGGCCGTTCGGGGTCATGAAGGGGTTTAGGCGGGTACGGCGCGGGAGCGATGGCGCTTTGCGCTAGCTGGGGGCGGGCGTGGCGGCCAGGCGTTCGCGGCGCAGGGTCTGGACTAGGTCCTCCTGCCGGGGATCGATCGGCGGGAGGGGGCCGACGACCCAGCTGAGCAGCAGGTCGGCCAGGCTGGGGTTGCGGACCAGGGCGGGGCCGTGCAGGTAGGTGCCGACAATGCGGCCGGAATAGGCGCCCTCGGTGCCGTCGCCGTTGCCGACGCCGGTCAGCACGGTGGCGAGCGGCTTGACGTCCGGGCCGCGCCAGGTGTTGCCCTGGTGATTCTCGAAGCCGGTGAGCCGTTGGACGCCCAGGGCCGGATCGACGTCGGCGGTGATCTCGCCCACGCCGCGCCGCTCACCGCGGCCACTGCGGATGTCGATCAGCCCGAGTCCCGGGACCGGCTCGCCTTCCACCCCGCCGAACTCGGTGCCGACGATCTGGTAGCCGGCGCAGACGGCCAGGACGACCGCGCCGCGGTTGACGGCCGCGGACATCCCGCCGCTGGCCTGGAGCCGGCGCGCGGCCAGGATCTGCGGCAGGTCCTCGCCGCCGCCCAGCAGGTAGATGTCGCCGTCGGCGGGGACCCGCTGGTCGGAGTTGACCTCGGCGATCTCGACCGGGATGCCGCGCAGCCGGGCCCGGCGGGCGAGCACGAGCAGGTTCCCGCGGTCACCGTAGGTGCTGAGCAGGTCCGGGTAGATCCAGACCAGCCGGACGGCTGAGGGTCCCCGGGCTCCGTGGCCTGGGCTGAAACCGGTGTCCATTGTCCTCCTGCCCCGCGTTGTCAGGCGGTGCGCCCGAGCGTGGCGCGGATCTGCTGGAACGCCGTGTAGTTGGCGATCACTTCCATGGACGGGCTACGGCTTTGCTCGATTGCTTCGTCGACGCTGCCGACCACCCGGAAGGCCACCTCGTCCGCTTCCAGCCGGACGGCCAGGTCGGTCCGGCGCTCACCGGTGACGAACACCGGCCGGCCGCGCAGGCGGCGGTAGTCGACGTCCCACAGCCAAGAGGTGTCCCGGCCGTCTGGAATCTGAGCATTCACGGCCAGCATGACCGGTACCGGAGCGGGGACCAGGACGTCGAGGGCCTCCAGCCAGCCGGCCGGGTTCTTGGCCAGCAGCAGCCGCAGGTCACAGCCGTGGCGTTCGACGTGGGTGTACCGGCCCGCGACGGACCGGACCTGCGCGATGGCGTTCAGCGCCGCCGTGACGCCGACGCCGAAGACGTCCGCCACGGCCAGGGCGACCACGGCGTTCGACCGGTTGGCGCGGCCGGGCAGGATCAGGTCGAGGGGACGGGACCGGCCAGTCGGGTCGATCACCTCGTTGCCCGCCAGCACCCAGCTGACCGGCGGGCGCCGGTTGGGGCACTCCCCGCAGTGCCAGTCCTCGCCGTCACGCCGCAGGTGCGACCCGCAGTTCGGGCAGCACCAGGAGTCGTCGTGCCAGCGCTGGCCCGCGGCCACCCAGGTGACCTTGCGGGACTGCCCGGCGGCCCACGCGACGAGCGGGTCGTCCGCGTTCGCGATGACCCGGCAGTCGGCGGCGGCCAGCGCCGCCCGCCAGCGCCGGGCGAGCAGCCAGATCTCGGCCGCCCGGTCCATCTGGTCCCGGCTCAGGTTCAGCAGGGTCACCACCCGGGCGCCGGTGACCTCGAGCATGGCCGGCAGGTACTTCTCGTCGACCTCGAGCACGGCCAGAGTGGCTTCCGGGGCCCGGGCCAGCGCGGACACGAGGCCCGCCTCCATGTTCGCGCCGAACGCGTTGGAAGCGATCTGCTGGCCGAGCGTGCCGATCGCGGCGGTGATCAGCCGGGTGGTGGTGGTCTTTCCGTTGGTGCCGGTGACCAGGACGATCTGCCGTCCGCGGGCGAGCAGCGAGAGCAGATCGGGCTTCAGCCGCAGCCCGATGACCCCGCCGATGACCGAGCCGTCGCCCCGGCCGGCCAGCCGGGAGGCGCGCCCGGCAGCACCGCCGACCGTGGTGGCCAGGCGCGCGCGGAGGGGAAGACCGGTTCGCCGGGACGGCGGGCTGCTTGTGCTCATNNCCGGTCGCGGTCGGGCGCAGCACCTGGTCCCAGGCCGGCTGGATGATCCGGTCGGGCCAGGACAGCACGACCTCCAGCCAGCCCGGCTCCGGCCCGTGCGCGCCGATGCCCATCAGCCGGGCCGTGTAGGGCAGCCGCGAGGCCGGGTGCAGGCCCAGGGTCGCGGTGGCCAGGTCGGCGTCCAGGCCCGCGCGCCCGTCCTCGCCGAGCAGCGCGAGGCAGGCCAGGCGCTGGTTGCCCGGCGACGCCATGGACAGCGTGTGCCGNNGCGATGTCGTCCAGCCGGATCTCGGCGCCGCCGAGCGGATTCAGCCGCTCGAGTTCGTGCAGCCAGCGCAGCTGCGGGATGACCCAGGCCGGCCCGGCCCGGAACGGCACCGCGGCCTCGTCCAGGCTCCGGGCCGCCACCGCGGCGACGACCGAGGCCAGGGCGGCCGGGTCGTAGTACCGCCGCAGCGCCGCGGCGCGCGCCGTCACCGCGCGGTCCACGATCGTGGCCAGGACGCATTCGCGGCTGCGCGGGCTGAGCGCCCGCCACCCGGAGAGTAGCTCGGCGGGCACCCGCGGCAGCGGCCGCCCGGCCAGGAACGCGAGCAGCAGGGTCTGGGCCCAGAGCCGGAGCCAGGCCTGGGCGTCATCGCGCGCGAGCAGGCCGGCCGCGTGCAGTTCGTAGCCGCTGCACGGGCGGTGCCGATGGCACTGGGCGCCGCAGGCCGGCGACCGGCGCCCGCGCAGGACCTCCGCGATGGCCGCGGCGTCATGTCCCGGGTGCGGCTCCAGGCCGCGGGGTTCGCCGGTCAGGATGACCTCCGCGCCGGCGGCCCGCAGGTCATCGTGCAGCCGCCCGAACCGGGCGGCGGCCCGGGGCCGGAGCGCGACCTTCGGTACGAGATCGGCGGCCGTCACCACGGCCAGCCGCGGGCCCGGAGGATTCGGCGGGGGCGGCGGGCCCGGCGGGGGCGGCGGGTCCCGGCGGCCCGTGCGCAGCCGGTCGGCGCGCAGCCGGTCGGCGCGGCGGCGGTCCGCGCGCAGACGGTCGGCGATCCTGGCCAGCAGCGCGCCGACCAGGAAGAAGGTGCCCTCGTCGTCGGCCACGCCGCCGACGGCGAGCAGCACGTTGCCGCGAACCAGGCACCCGACGTCGGCCGGGTGCCCGCCCTCAAGGAAACGCCCGGCCGGCCCGGCCCACAGCGGCTCCAGCCGGGCCTGGACGAAGCCGCGCACCGCGGCGCGCATCCGGCGGTCGTAGCCGAGATCCTCGGCGGCGGCCAGCGCGGCCCGCGCCAGCTGGCCGCTAGCCGGGACGGCGGGCGCGGTGCGGGCGCCGGGCGGCGCAGCGCCCGTCAGCGCGTCCCAGCCGCAGTCGGTGTAGGCCCGCCGCAGCCCGGCCCGGATGGTCGCCGCGACCGGGCCGGGCAGGCCGAAGGCCGCCTCGAGCAGTCCCGCCAGGCGGTCGGCGTGGGCCTGGACCGGGTAGCCGGGCTCGGGTTCGAACGGGTTCATCGTGATCGGCGGCACGTGCGGGTCGGCGAGGTCGATGACGGTGGCGCCGCTCATGGTCCGCGGGTCGCGGGCCAGGGCCAGCCACGGCACCCGGGCCGAGGTGAGGTCGGTGAGGGCCGCGTCGAGCGACGGCCGTTCCGCCTCGGGGTTAGTCACCTTGAGTGCTTATCAGATCACTGTCGGGTGGACTACTGGTATCGCTAATTACGGTCTGCGGACCGGGGGCGGGTGCGGTCTGCGGAACCACCATCCGGCCTGCCCGCTGGTTGACGATAGCGGCGGCGATGATTGTGTGACCGCTTCGGCCTGCCGCGCTCGTCACAATCATCGCAGGACATCGCTGGCGTCACGGCAGGCGGAGAAGCTCTCCGGTTATTGTGGTTAATCCGGGCTCCGCGGTTGTTTGGTGGTACCGCAGTGCCGCATGCCAAATCCGGAAGTGTCCGCCTCGGCCGTCGGCTGATCATTGAGGCCACGACGCCGCTGACAGCGGTCGCTCCGTCCACCCGGCGTCAAGATCCGGGAGTATATGGGCTTACGGGAGCGGTTTGTGCACTATAGACCCCCAAACTCTCCCATAGGCCCCAATCCTCCCGGATAACCGGTCCCGGGGCGAGACGGCTGAGTCAGGAGGGGCTACCGGTACCATGGTGGTCGCATGAAGGCTCGCCTGGTGCGGTAGATCCGGATTCCGCGGCGTATCCGGTGCGGCGCCTTAGCACCACCAAACAACCGCAGCGCGTGGATCAACCACGGAAATGTGACGGAAGCGGCGGATGTGCGTGGTGCGGCGCCGAATTCGAAGCTGCGGCACCCTGGCCCGCAAGTGCGGGGCCTGTATGGCAGCCCCGGACGGCCGCCCCGCGCTAAAGAATTAGATCGAGGGCGGCGCGGATGATGCTGTCGGTGTTGAGGCCGTCGTGCCGTCTCCCCCGCGGCCGCAAGCCCTGCCGAACGCGCAGGGCCTGGAAGATCAGGACCGCGCCGGCGCCCGTTACCGTCTCAGGAATGGCGGCGACGCCAGTCGAGCCGGGCTGGCGGCGGGCCGAGGTTGGGCGGCGGACGGTCCTCTCCCGAGCGCCAGCCGGCCGGGGCCGAGCGTCCGGCGTTGCGGCCTCCGGGTTCCGGGACGGGCCGACCTCCGGGTTGCGGCACGGGCCGACCTCCGGGTTCCGGCACGGGCCGGCCTCCGGGTTCGGGGGCGGGCCTGGGTTCGGGGACGGGCCTGGGTTCCGGGGCGGGCCGGGGTTCGGGGGCGGGTCTGGGTTGCGGGGCGGCGGGGCGGCTCCGGAACTCCTCCAGGGTCAGCGGGGTGGCGACGCCGAGGCCGCCGATGCCCGGGTTGGCGTCGGTCAGGATGACCTGGCGCCCGCCGGGGCCGGCGTAGGTGACGATCATCGCGCTGGCCGGCAGTTGCTGGAGTTCGTGCTGCTCGACGAGGAACTCCCGGGACCGCTGCAGCGCGGCGGCCAGCGACTCGCTGTCGCCGGCCGCCTTGGAGGTGCTCAAGCCCCAGGCCGTGCTGGTGCTGATCCCGGTGCTGACCGACTCGCTTTCTCCGGTGCTGCGCGAATCGCTGGTCTGGCTGTTGCGCGAGGCGCCCGCGGGCAGCGGCATGACGCCCTGACCGGTCCGGCTCTGCCCGGTGCCGCGCGTCGTGCCTTCGTTGACGGACCAGGACTCGGCCAGCGAGTCTGTCGTGCCCGCGGTGCTGGTGTAGCTGGCGGTCGTGGTGTCGGTGACCGAGAGCCCGATCGTCTCGGTGAGCTGGGACAGGACGAAGCGGTGCTCGGTGCCGAGCTGCTCGCTGGCCGCTTTGGCGTCCTCGGCGTTGCCGAGGCGCATGAACGCCACCGCGGCATTCCCGCGGCCGAGCCGCTGCTTGACGTGCGGCGGGACGGACCGGTAGCCGAGCACGAGCCCGGTGCCGGTGCTCTCGCACGCGTCGCTCAGCCGGTCCAGGGTGTCGCCGCGCAGCCGGTCCGCGCCCAGCACGAACAGCGTGTGCTGCCACGGCCGTCCCGGCGCGGTGCCGCGCAGGGCGTGCGTCAGCGCGACGGCCAGGTAGGTGGCGAGGATCTTGCCCTCGGCTGAGCCCGCGTGCTGGCCCACGGCGATCACCCGCAGCGGGCTGGATGGCGGCGGGACGCGGGCGGTGCCCACGGCGGCCAGCTTGCGCAGCTGGGACTCCAGGACCCAGGCCCGCTCCACGACCACGCGGTCGGCCGCGCCGCGGCCGAACATGGTGGTCAGCCGCTCCACCTGCGCGGCGCTGATCAGCCCCGCGGCCACATCCTCGCGCGGGTCGCCGACCTGGGCGAGGGTCCGCAGCGCGGCGGCCACGCCGGCTACCGTCGCCGTGCCGCCGAGCGCGTCGATGACCCGCTCAAGGATCGCGTTGTCGAACGAGAGGTCGCGCGTGGAGCCCTGTTCCTCGGTCGCGCTGGCCACCGTGGAGAGCACGTCGGCCAGGCCCCGGGCGTCCAGGCCGGTGCCGAGATCGAGCCGGGGCAGGTCCTCGGGCAGCACCCAGACCAGCGGCTCGAGGCCTGAGGTCCGGGCGAAGGCGATCAAGTCCAGGGCCACCGCGCCCTCGGTCAGGTCGAGCACCGTGACCTCACCGCCCGCCGCCAGCCGGGGCGCGGCGGCGGTGGTGAGCACGGCGGACCAGCCGGACAGCGTGCCGCCGGCCACGTCGACCCGGTGGATGTCGCCGGGCACGGTGACGCCGTACCAGCGTTTCTGGTGTTCGTAGGCGATGCGCATCCCCTGCCAGGCGCGGACCCGGCTGGCGTGTTCGGCCTGCCAGGCGAAGAGCCTGTTCTCCTGGGCCGCGCGCAGCTTGCCCACCCGGCTCCGCTCGTCGGCCATCCGGGACCGCAGGGCCCGCTCTCCTTGCCAGACGGCGTAGCCGCACAGGGCCGCGATCAGTACGCAGATGATCACGCCGAGCCCGGCCACCAGGATGGGCAGCCAGCCAGCCGCCCCGAGGATCACGGCCGCGACGCCGATGACCACGGCGATCCCGAGGGCGGCCTTCAGCGGCCGGTTGAGCAGGTTCTCCTCGCGCCGCTGGGCCACCGCCCAGTCGGGGTTGAGCCGTTCGTGCTCGGGCGGAGTGGGCCGGCGTGGCGGCGGCCCGGGATCGGGGTGCGGCGTTGCGAATTGCCAGCCCAGGTACAGGCGGTCGGCGCGGGATGTCATGCGCGCTCCCGGGCGGAGTCGCCGTCTCGCCCGGGCGACGGGATCCGGGCCCGGACGAAGTCCGCGCGCGGCACCAGCCGCCGCGGGTTCTTGACCGTGAGCAGGAACTCGCCCGGCCGCAGCGCGGACAAGCCGTCGAGGCTGCCCGGCGCCGCCGCCGCATCCATCCGGTGCGCCACCACCACGTTGGTGAGCTCCGCGAGCTCGGCCGCGGCCGGCGCGGAGCTGGTCGCCGCGAGCACCGGCAGGCCGGCGCCCGGGCCGCGGGCGATCAGCTCGGTGACCGAACCGCGCGGCATCGAGCCGCACTCGGCCAGCCACACGATCCCGTCGCCGCCGACCCCGATCCCGCGCAGCGCCGCNNCCGACGGCGGCGAACCGACGGCGGCCGACGGCGGCGAACCGGCCAGGCGGAACAGGACCACGCCTCGTTCGGTGACCGTCTGGCCGAGATCGATCTCGGCCGCCGGATCCGGGCCGGACGGACGTAGCCAGCGGCCGAACGCCGACGCCTTGAGCTCGCGCAGTTGCCGGGCGAGTGGGGCGATGGTGGCCGGATCGGCGTGCAGCAGGCTCACCGATACCCGCGTCCGCTCGGCGAGCACGTCGCGGCGCGGGTAGCTGGCCGGGACGTGCTCCATCCGGGCCCGCATGGCCGTCGGGTTCAGCAGGTGGATGACCTCGTCCAGCACGGGCACCCGGGGGTCGCCGGGCGCGGCGTCGATCAGTTCGAAGACGTCCTCGAGGTAGGCCACGCAGCTACGCCGGTACTGGCTGCCCGGTCCGTCCCAGCTGATCATGGCGGCGACGAGGGCGGTCCGGTGGCCGGGATCGCCGTGCCGGAACGGCTCGTAGCAGGCGGGCCGGATCCACGGCCGGGCCGGCGTGTCGCCCCGGGCCGCCGCCGGGTCGCCGAACACCCGCAGCGGCACCCCGGCCGCGGCGCAGACCGCGGCCAGCCGCCCCGGCAGGGCCGGGTCGCCGGTGAGGTCTATCGCGAACACCGGTTTGCGCCGGCGCACCGCGGCGTGGACCAGCTGGAAGCTGGTGCTCAGCACGTCCTGTTCGGCCGAGCCGCACACCGCTACTCCGCCGGTCGTCTCCGACCAGGACAGCGTGACCCGGGTGCCGGATCCGGCCGCGACGCCGAGGCAGCTCCCGTCCCTGGTCACGACGCCACCGGCCCGGATGGCCCGCTTGATGGCGGCGCGCCGCGCGGCGACCAGCAGGCCGGGGCGGGCCGGCTGCGCGCTGAACTCGTCGGTGTGCAGCCAGCTCAGCCAGCCGATGATGGCCGCCTCGGCGGCTCCGGCCACGATGGCCAGCGGGAGCTGGCGCGGCAGCCAGCTTCCGATCCCGCTGAACGCGCCGGTGAAATGCAGCACGTGGTCGAGCTGGTGCCCGCTGGCCCCGAGGTAGGCCACCACCTGGGCCGGGCCGTCGGCGAACCCGGCGGCCGCGGCCCGCGGGCCCGCGGCCAGCGTCCACGCCACCCCGATGACGGCCGGGGCCAGCAGCCACGAGAGCCGCCACCTGGTCGCCCGGGTGGTCAGCGCGAACGCTACGGCCAAGACGATCGTCAGCTGCGCGAACAGCACGTGGGCCAGCACGGCGACCACGACGCAGGCAGCCAGAATCTCGCCACGGCGGGGAAGGCCCTTAGGGACGAGATACCGGGCGCGCCGTGGCATCTGATCCGCTGGTGTCGCGAGCCTGACCGACATCTCGATTCAGGGTGCCAGGTGCGCGGGCGCGTGTCCAGACCATCACCTTTCGACACGCTTACGGATTATGACGGGGCGCTGACCTGGACCTCAGTCGTATCAATCGCAACTCTGAACAACTCTGGTTTAAGCATCACCACGGTGAGCCCGGCCGGGTTGCCGGTGGCCGGGTCGTCGAACCTGACCGTGACCGTGATCACCGGCTGTCCGGGGGACAGCCGCAGGCTCCGCGCGACCGCGGGCTGCGGCGGGATCAGCTCGACGCTCACCGCGGCGGCGGGCAGCTCGCTGGCCAGGACCGAGCCGAAGGACGAGAGCTCGGGATCCGCTTCGGCCTCGGGATCCGCCTCCGGATCGGCTTCGGGATCCGCCACCGGATCGGCCTCGGCATCCGTCTCGGGATCCGTCCCGCGGTCCTCGTCGTCGCCCGTCTCGCGCAGGTAGGCGGTGGACACCGCGGCCGGCTCGCCCGCCGCGGACCATATGCAGCGCACCACGCGGATCGGCGCCCCGGCGGCCAGGCCGAGGGCCCAGGCCACATCCTGCGGCGCCTCGCGCCGCGACACGTGCCGGGTCTGACAGCTGATCGCGGTCCCCATCGGGTCGAGCCGGGTGCCGAGGCCGCCCGCGCCCTCGACCGGGATCCAGTAGTCGGCCGGGCTGGCCCGGTACAGCTGCCCGTCCGGCAGCCGCCGCACCAGCGAGCGGCGGGCCAGGTCGGTGATCGCGACGTCGATCTCGGTCAGGCTGACGTTGTACCTCCTGGCCAGCGCGCTGCGCCGGGGCAGCCGCCAGCCGGGCTCCCGGTGCACGAGCGCCGCCGCCATCCGGTCGGCCAGCACCCCGGCCGCCCCGGGCGGCGCCGGGGACGGCGGCCCGGACGGCTGGGCGGGGATCGGCGGCCCGGACGGCTGGGCGGGGATCCGGTGATCACGTCCCGCAGTGCCCGCAGTCATTCGGCAAATCGCCGTGACCGGGCAAGGATCAGCCGGCTGATCGCTGCGGGCCAGAGCACGAGTGGCAACAGGATCAGCCCTTAATCTTTGCGATTTGGGCCTGGGACAGCGTGACCACGGACGGCGGCAGCGGCTGGAAGTTCACCTGGGCCAGCTGCGCGGTTGCGGTGCTGATCGCCCAGTCGAGGAAGGCCCGCAGGTCCTGGGCCCGGGTGGAGCTGGCCTGCGAGATGCTGACGATGGCGTACTCGTAGTTGATGATCGGGTAGACCTCGGCGCCCGAGCCGTTGATCAGCGAGATGGTCTCGTTGGGCGGGGTGTTGGTGAAGCTGGCCAGGCCCGCCTGAATCGTGCTCGCGGTGGGCAGCACGTAGTGGCCCGCGGAGTTGCCGAGCGCGACCTCGCCCTCGCTGTCCTTGGTCACCGCGGACAGGTAGCTCACGCCGACGTAGCCGATCGCGCCGGGCGTGTCGTGGACGGCGTTGATGATCCCGGTACTGCCCGTCGCGCCCAGCTCGCCCGGCTGCCCGGGCCAGGCCACCGCGGTGCCGATCAGCGAGGAACTCCAGTCGGCGGGGTCCTGGGCATTGAGGTACGAGGTGAGCAGGAACGTGCTGCCCGAGGTGTCGGCCCGGTGGACGAGCACGATCGCGGTGCCCGGCAGGGTGACGCCGGGGTTCAGGTTCCTGATCGCCGGATCGTTCCAGGTGGTGATCCGGCCCGCGAAGATCCGCGCCAGCACCGTGCCGTCCAGCTTGAGGTGCGTCGACGGGCTGACCCCGGGCACGTGGTAGATCACCATCAGCGCGGCCACGGCGAGCGGGATGTTGACCAGGTTGGCGTACTGGGTCACGTTGGCCGGCGACAGGTAGGCGTCGGACGCGCCGATGTCGGTGGTACCCGCCGCCGCCGACGACAGGCCCTGCCCCGAGGAGGAACTGGCGGTACTGATGCTCACCTGGGGGAACTGGGCATGGTAGGCAGGACCCCACAGGGTGAACAGGGGGGCCATCAGCGAGCTGCCCGTTTCCGACAGCTGCTGGGCCGCGGACGCGGGCGTGGTAGGCAGCGCCGGACCGCTCGCGGCCGACGACGACGGCGTGCTCGCCGCCCCGCTGGTGCAGGCGGCCAGGCCGAGGACGGCGGCCAGGACCAGCGCGGTCACGGCGAGAGGGCTCCGGCCCGGACGGCGGCCCGGACCAGGTTGCGCCTCTTCCGCATCCAATGACAACGTGCCCTCACTCGTTTTCCAACCGAAGCAGGGTAGGCAAGACTGCCCCTGCCGCCCATTGTTATGCATCCTGAATTAATCGAATGAAATAATAAAGGAACGAGCAGATGGCCAGTTGATGTCATATAGGTGAACAAGATCTGTCGCGGACGGCGGACGGGCGGCGGCCGGATCCCCGCCGGGTAAGGGGCACGAGACCGCCCGCGGCAGGCCAGAGGCCGTGGTCACGCGGGCCGCGCGGGCCGCGGCCCCCTTGGCGCCAGGGCGTCTCGCCCGGCTCCCTTTGGCCCGGTCCGCGGGGAATCGAACCCGCCCAAGACACCATAACTTAACCTTTTAGCCTCGTTTAATCCATCTCACATTTACCCGCCGGTACCGGCTGCGCCGCCAGACTGTACTCGCACACCACGGTTTGCAGGATGACCGGGCTGCTCGTGGCGGCCCAAACCCGAAAACCCCGTAAAAGGAGTACCCGATAATGCACCTTCGACGTAGACGGCAGGTGACGACGGCGGGGCTTGCTGTCTGTGCGGTAGCCCTCGCCGCATGCTCGTCCTCGAGCTCGTCGTCGACCACCAGCAGCACCAGCACCTCATCGAGCAGCGCAACCGCGTCGGCCAGCAGCAACACCAGCCTGTCCGGCACGTTGAACGGCAGCGGATCGACCTTCCAGACCGTCTTCCAGGAGTCGGCGATCTCAGCCTTCAAGTCGGTTGACCCGGGCATCACGGTCAACTACGGCAGCGGTGGCTCGGGCAAGGGACGCACCGACCTGGCCTCGGGCGTGGTCAACTTCGCCGGCTCCGACTCCCCGATCCCGGCCTCCGAGACGTCGTTGTTCAACGGCAAGACGGTGCTGTACTTCCCCGTCATCATCGGCCCGATCACGCTGGCGTACAACCTGTCCGGCGTGAGCAACCTGAAGCTGGACCCGACGACCATCGCGGGCATCTTCCAGGGCACGATCACCAAGTGGAACGCCCCGCAGATCGCGGCGGATAACCCGGGGGTCACCCTGCCCAGCACCCCGATCACCGAGGCCGTCCGCTCGGACTCCTCCGGGACGACGCAGAACTTCACCCTGTTCCTCAAGGACGCCGTGCCCAGCGTGTGGAAACTCGGCAGCAGCTCGACCATCAAGTGGCCGTCCACCGCCCGGGCCGGCAGCGGCAACCCCGGGGTCGCGCAGATCGTCAAGTCCACCTCCGGCGCCATCGGTTACGTGGACTACGCCGACGCCAAGGCCTCCGACCTGAGCTTCGCTTCGGTCAAGAACCAGTCCGGCGACTACATCGCGCCGTCCCCGGCGTCCGCGTCCGCGGCCGCGGCTGGGATCACTCCGGCGTCGAACCTGACCTTCGCCGCCGCCTGGGCGCCGGGCGCGTCCGCTTACCCGATCACCTATCAGTCGTGGGACCTGGTGTACGCCACGCAGCCGTCCGCGAACGACGCGGCTCTGCTCAAGGCCTGGCTCGGCTACCTGCTCTCGCCGACGGGCGGCCAGGCGCTGCTGGGCAACCTCGGCTACGCGCCGCTGCCGAGCAGCCTGGACCAGAGTGCCGTGTCGCAGCTGAGCCAGATCACGAGCTAGTCAAGGGTTGACGTGGCGCAAAAAAATCAGATGGACTCGCCCTCGTGAGCACTGATATCCGGGTGGATCCGGCTATACCGGCCGGATCCACCCGCACCTTGTCGGAGCGGCGGCCGCTCGGCGACCGCGGCTTCTCCATCCTCACCCTCGCGTCTGGCCTGCTGGTGCTGGTGATCCTGGTCCTGATCGCCGTCACGATCAGCCAGCAGGCCTCGTCGTGGTTCTCCTCCGAGGGCTTCAAGGTCTTCACCAACAACTGGAACCCGACGCCCAACAACGCCGGTCAGTACACCCAGCTCGGCGCCCTGGCCTTCATCTACGGCACGGCCATCACGGCGGTGATCGCGCTTATCATGGCCGTTCCGGTCAGCATCGGCATTGCCCTGCTGCTGACCGAGGTCCTGCCCTACCGGTGGTCGCGACCCGTCGTGTACGTCATCGACCTGCTGGCCGTGGTCCCGTCGGTGGTCTGGGGCCTGTGGGGCATCCTGGTCTTCGCGCCGTGGCTCCAGCACATCTACACCGACATCGCCGGCGGCGTGAACGGCACCCCGGTGCTCGGCCCGCTGTTCGGGTCGCCGGTGAGCGGGGCTTCGTTCTTCACCGCCGGCATCATCCTGGCCTTTATGATCACGCCGATCGTGACCTCGCTGTCGCGCGAGGTCATCGCGACCGTGCCGGCCATCGACAAGGAGGGCGCGTACGCGCTGGGCGCCACCCGCTGGGAGATGATCCGCGGGGCCGTCTGGCCGCACAGCCAGGGCGGCGTCACCGGCGCCGTGCTGCTCGGCCTGGGCCGGGCCATGGGCGAGACGATCGCGGTCGCGCTGGTCATCGGCTCCTCGCCCGAGATCACCTCGCACCTGTTCGCCACCGGTTATAGCTTGCCGTCGGTCATCGCCAACGAGTTCGGCGAGTCCTCCGGCACCTTCCGCGCCGCGCTGCTGGGCATGGGGGTAATCCTGTTCGCCTTCACGATCATCATCAACGTACTGGCCCGGGGAATCGTCGAACGCAGTGCCCGACGGAAGCGGGGTGCCTGATGACTACAGCTACCGCTGAGCCGCACCAGGTCGACCTACGGGAGCCGGCCGGCTGGCGGCGCACTAAGAACCGCATCATGACCTCGCTGATGGTTCTCTCGATCATCCTGGTCTTGATCCCGCTTGGCTTCGTCCTGGTCACCGTCATCGCCAAGGGCGCCTCGAGCATCAGCTGGTCGTTCCTGACCGGCGGTCCGATCCCGTCGATCGTCGCGCCCGCGGGCGTGGGCGGGATAGGGCCCGCGGTGCTCGGCACGATCGAGATCACGGCGCTGGCCACGGCCATCGCCGTGCCGCTCGGCGTACTGGGGGCGATCTACCTCAACGAGTACGGCGGCAAGAGCTGGCTGGCGGCGATCATCGGGTTCATGAGCGACGTGATGACGGGGGTGCCGTCGATCATCATGGGCCTGTTCATCTTCTCGATCTGGGTGGTACACCGCGGCCTCGCGGGGCTCTCCGGCTTTGCCGGCGCGCTGGCCCTGGCCTGCCTGATGCTGCCGATCGTGATCCGTTCCAGCTACGAGATACTGCGGCTGGTGCCGAACGCGCTGCGCGAGGGCAGCTACGCCCTCGGGGCCAGCAAGGCAAGGGTGACCGTGACGGTAGTCCTGCCTGCGGCGATCGGCGGGATCGTCAGCGGTTCGCTGCTAGCCGTGGCCCGGGCCGCGGGCGAGACCGCGCCGCTGCTCTTCTGCATCGGCGCGGCGACCGCGGCAAATCCGAACGTGTTCAGCGGCGCCGACACGGCGCTGTCCGCGCAGATCTTCGCGAACGCGAACCAGCCGTACGTCGGCGCGCAGGACCGCGGCTGGGGCGCGGCGCTGACCCTGATCGCCATCTGCTTCATCCTCATGATCGTGGCTCGCATCGTCACCGCCCGATTCGCCAGGTACTCTCGGTAGGAAGGTCATGGAACCCTCTGAGCAAAACGCCGTCACCGACTTCGAGTCCGTGCCGGAGTCGGCAACGCGGCAGAACGTCGCCCTTCCCGCCCCCGCGGCTATCACGGACGCCGGCCAGGCGGCTGAGTCGTCTCCCAGGACGGGCACGCACATCTTCGACGTGAACGGCGTCTCGATCTACTACGGCTCGTTCCGGGCCGTCACGAACGTCTCGCTGAATATCTACGAGCACCAGATCACCGCGTTCATCGGCCCGTCCGGGTGCGGCAAGACCACCGTGCTGCGCACGCTGAACCGGATGAACGACCTCGTCCCGGGCGCCCGCGTCGAAGGCGACGTGCGCTACCGCGGGGAGGCGCTGTACGCCAAGGAGGTATCCCCGATCGCGGTGCGGCGGCGCATCGGCATGGTGTTCCAGAAGCCGAACCCGTTCCCCAAGTCGATCTACGACAACGTGGCCTACGGGCCGCGAATCAACGGCATCCGCGGCAAGGCCGAGCTGAACGAGATCGTCGAGCGCTCGCTGCGCCAGGCCGCGCTGTGGGATGAGGTCAAGAACCGGCTGGGCAACTCCGGCCTGAGCCTGTCCGGCGGGCAGGCGCAGCGGCTGTGCATCGCCCGGACGCTGGCCGTGGAGCCGGACGTGGTGCTCATGGACGAGCCGGCCTCGGCGCTGGACCCGATCGCGACCGGCGCCATCGAGGACCTGATGAAGGAGATCAAGGACAAGTACACGATCGTCATCGTGACCCACAACATGCAGCAGGCCACCCGGGTCAGCGACCGGACCGCGTTCTTCTCGGTGCTGGTCAACCCCCAGAGCGACACCCGGACCGGCACGCTGGTGGAGTACGCCCCGACCGACCGCCTGTTCGGCGACCCGCAAGACGATCGCACCAAGGCCTACGTCACCGGCCGGATGGGCTGACCCAATACCGGAGCAAGTACATCGAATCGCTACCGGACGGGGCATCGGCCGTCGGCTCCACCTGAGATGCTAATATGCTTTTATGCGCACTACCGTTGACATGCCTCCCACTCTGATGCGGGCGGCCAAGGCCAGGGCCGCCGAGCACGGCGAGAGCCTGAAGGACCTGGTCAACCGCGCGGTAGCGCACGAGCTCGGCCTTCCTTCGGCACCGAAGGCGAAGGCGGGGCGCGTGACACTCCCCTTGATCGGCCGCGGCGCCGCACCTGAGACCCTCATCACGAACGAGGACATAGCCGCCGCCCTCGATGCGGACGACATCGACCGGTACGGACCGCAATGACCCTCCTGGACGTCGGCGTCTGGCTCGCCGCGATCTGGGGGCGCCACGCGCACCATCCGGCGACGGCGGACTGGTTCGGCAGGCAGACCGGTGACCTGGTCTTCTGCCGGGTTACCCAGATGAGCCTGCTCCGGCTGCTGTCCAACCCCGCCATCATGGGCGACGACGCGGTCGACCGCAGTCAGGCCTGGCGGACCTTCGACCAGCTCTGGGCAGATGAGCGTGTCCTTTGGGCGGACGAGCCGGACGAACTCGACGCCGTATGGCGCGCGATCTCCGCACGCGACGACAAGAGTCACAAACTGTGGACCGACGACTACCTCGCTGCCTTCGCCCAGACCAGCGACGCCACGCTGGCAACTCTGGACACGAAGTTCCCCACCCGCTACCCGTCGGTACGCGTCGAATCCCTGCTTCCCTGACCAATCCCGAGGGATAGGCGTCCTCGCAGGTCAGACTCCGGCCAGTCCGGACGGCTGCCAGCCCCGCCGGAAGCCCGTTCCATGGGAACCAAGGTGGGCCGGGCCGTGTCCGCTACGCCGAGGAGGTTCCGGGCTCCGGCACAGATCCGGCCAGGTACACAACGCGGCGCGCGATCGTGACCGCGTGGTCGCCTAGGCGCTCGTAGAAGCGTGCCACCAGCGTCATCTCCATCGTCACCGGGAGCGCCATCCGTCCCGAGGCAAGCTCGGCGACCAGGCTGGAGTAAAGCTGCTCCATCTCCTCGTCACGCTCGGCCACCGCGAGGGCCGCGGCCCGGTCCCGCTGGTACCAGCAGTCGGCCGCCTGGCGCCACATGTCGGCCGCGAGGGTCCCCATCCGCTCGACGATCCCCCGAGCGCGCGGCGACAGGTCGTCGTTGAGGAAGTGGTTACCGCGGGAGGCGATCTGGATCACCAGGTCGTGGGAGAGCTCGAACTCGGTCAGCACGCGCAGCACGGACAACAGGAAGCGCAGGTCATCGGCGACGGGCGCCTGGAGCAGGATCTCCCGGTTGGCCAGTTGCTCGGTCTCGGGATACAGGGCGCTGATGACCTTGTCGCGGTCGGCCAGCCGCTGCATGATCTCGCTGTTCCCGGTCAGCAGGGCCTTGGTCGCCTCGGGGATGTCCTCGGCGACGATGGCAAACAGCTCGATGATCTTGGCCTCGATGGCCTCTAGATCACGCTCGAAATCCTGTCGGTGCTCGGCCATAGGCAAAGCCTAGTAGGCGCCCCGCGCCCCGTTCATGTCCGGAAGGTGAACAATTCGCCCGGGCGCGGCCGCCGTACCCGAGGTACCGCGGCCGCGCCCGGGGCCGTCCAGGCTGAGCTCAGAGCGTGACGTCGACGGTCGTCACCTGGCCGTAGTCGGCCTGCACCGAACGCTCGGCGCGCAGGCCGCCCGGGGCCAGGACGCGCAGCGTCCACGAACCGGGCGCGGCGAAGAACCGGAAGCCGCCATCGGACCCCAGCGGGACCTCGGCCACGAACTCCTCGCCGGTGCCGAGCAGCCGCGCGTACCCGGTGGAGACCGCGGCGCCCTGGCGGGAGACCTTGCCTTCCACGACCGCCTGGCTCCCGGCCACGGCGGGCGCGCTGACCCCGCCGGCGGGCGCGCCGCATCCGTCGGTCATCGGGCCTCACCCAGCTCGATCGGCACGCCGACCAGCGACCCGTACTCGGTCCACGAGCCGTCGTAGTTCTTGACGTTGGGCAGGCCGAGCAGCTCGTGCAGGACGAACCAGGTGTGCGCCGAGCGCTCCCCGATCCGGCAGTAGGCGATGGTGTCCTTGCCGAAGTCCAGTCCCGCGTCGCCCTGGTAGAGCTGGCGGAGCTCGTCGTCGGACCGGAACGTGCCGTCCTCGTTCGCCGCCTTGGACCACGGCACGTTGCGCGCGGTGGGAATGTGCCCGGCCCGCTGAGCCTGCTCCTGCGGCAGGTGCGCCGGGGCGAGCAGCCGGCCGGTGAACTCGTCCGGGGACCGGACGTCGACCAGGTTGCGCTTGCCGATCGCGTCGAGCACCTCGTCGCGCAGCGCGCGCAGCGAGGCGTCCTGCTCGGTGGCGGTGTAGCTGGTCCGCGGGCGCTGCGGCACGTCGGTGCTCAGCTCGCGGGAGTCCAGCTCCCACTTCTTGCGGCCGCCGTCGAGCAGCAGGACGTGGCCGTGGCCGTACAGCTTGAAGTACCAGTAGGCGTAGGCCGCGAACCAGTTGTTGTTGCCGCCGTACAGCAGCACGGTGTCGTCGTTCGAGATGCCGCGCTCGGACAGCAGCGCCTCGAAGCCGGTCTTGTCGACGAAGTCNNTCCAGTCGACCTTGACCGCCCCCGGGATATGGCCCTTGTCGTAGGCGCTGGTGTCTTCGTCTACCTCCACGATGACGACATGCGGGTCACCGATATGGGCCTCGGCCCAATCGGCGTCCACGAGGACGTCTGTGCGACTCATGGTGGAATTTCCTCCTTCGCTGGCCGGCCACTAGGCGGACGGGCCAGATCCTTAGGTGCCGCGGGATAAGCAGGTGCGCCTGGCAGCCCAGGCAGAAATCGAACGCCACGATAGGGACGCGCGAAGATCAGGCGGTGCGGCGGGGTCCGGGGATCAGGGCGGCCGGACGCGGACACAGGGCGGTAGCGACGTGNNTGTGACCAGCCCCCGGGCTGGACCGCGGTACCCAGCGCGGCGATGACGTCGGCTTTGCGCGGCAGGCCGGTCGCGCGCTTGACGATGGCTCCGTCCGGGTCCAGGACCAGGATCGTCGGCGTGCTGTTGATCCGCAGCCGCCGCACCAGGTCCAGGCGGTCCTCGGCGTCGATCTCGACGTGGGTCACGCCGTCCGCCATGTCCGCGACCTGGGCCAGGATCTGCCGGGTGGGACGGCACGGGGCGCAGAAGGCGGTCGAGAACTGAACCAGGGTGGCCTGCCGGCCCAGGCTGGCGCCGAGGTCGGCTTCGGTCAGGGCGCCGGTCCCGGCGCTGGCCGTCTGCTCGGGTGCCCCGGGCGGCCCCGGGCGGAAGCGCCCGGCCCGGCGGCGCAGCACAAGTCCCACTACCGTCGCCGCGAGCAGAGCCGCGGCCAGCGCGATCAGCCCGCCAGTCACGTCCTTAGACAGCACGGGCGCGGCACCATCCATTCCCGCCCGGGCGACCCGGGATGGCCGGCCATCGAGCCGGGACGGCCGGCCATCGACCCGGGATCGCCGGTCATGCGGGCTCAGGTCGGCGTGACGGTGAGCAGGACCTTGTTTCCCGCGGTGATCTGGAACTTGCCGATCGCCCCGGCGGTGCTCGCCATCGAGCCGGCGTACCAGACCTTGCCCTCGTCGCGGGACGTCGTCCAGGCCGCGACCTCGGTCTCGGTGCCGTCCGGGTGGACCACCCACAGCTGGCAGGTGGTGCCGACCGGGATGTCGTCGACCAGGACCTGGAACGCGCTGCCCCACAGCTCCTTCGAGTAGGCGACCGTACTGGTCACCCCGGTGGCGGCGTCGGTCCCGGTCGCGGTTTCCCACTTACCCACGCCGGCCGAGACCACGTCCGTCTTGGTGATGGTCGTCGAGGTGGCCGANNCCATCGGGCGGACCGCGTCGTCCGCGCGGATCCGGCTGATCTCGTCCGGGTTGACCCGGGCCAGCAGCGCGGGCAGCCCGGCCAGGCCGGCCAGCTCATCCCGGCAGTCCCGGCAGGTGGCCAGGTGGGCATCGACCAGCCCGCGCTCGGCGGGGTCGATGGCGCCGAGCACGTAGACGCCGAGCGACGTCCTCGCCTCGGCGCAATCCCAGGTTTGGGTCATGGCGCCAGCCCTCGTTCTTGCAGCGCCAGCTTGAGTGCCTTCAGCGCGTAAAAGGTCCGGGACTTCACGGTACCCGCCGGAATGCCCAGCGTGGCCGCCGCCTCCGCGACCGAGCAGCCCCGGTAGTAGGTCTCCACGATCACGCGCCGGTGGTCGGGGCGCAGCGACGCCAGCGCGTCCGCCACGGCCCACGATTCCAGCGTCCGGTCGGCGTCATCGTCAGACGGGAGTAGCTCCAAGGCCGCCTGCCCGGTCTCCGGCGGACGAGATTGCCGGGCCCGGTAGGAATCGACCGCGAGGTTGCGCGCGACGGCAAACAGCCAGGGCCTGGCCGGCCGGTCGGTGAGCGCCTCGGGGTGGCGCCACGCTCGCACTATCGTTTCCTGCACAAGGTCCTCCGCACGCTGCCTGTCACCGCCCGTCAGGTGGAGGGCGTAGCGAAGCAGGGCGCCGCCGTGTTCGGCGTACAGTGTCCGGACAAAAGCTTCGTCTGCCACCCGCCCTGAGCGGGGCGCGGTTCCCGCGTTTGGCACACCACTGAGAACGCGCGGCGCCGCCGGGTGGTTCAATTCGCCGGGAAAATTCCTGTCTCCCGGCAGTTCAGGACGGCTGGGTGGTACGTGGCTCATGCTCACCCCGCTGGGGGTCTGACTTCGGAACGTACTGGCTTGACCACTGTAGGGCGTTATCCACCAGTCTGCCGCACAACCGGCGTAATGCCCACCCCGCAAAGCTAACCGCCGGCGAACGGCGGCAGCACCTCGATCCGAGCCGCTTCCGCAAGGACCAGGTCGGCCGTCCCGCGGCGGCCCGCGGGCGCGCCGTCGACCAGGAAAGACGACGTGGCGAGCACCGAGCGTAGCCGCTCGGTGCCAGCGTCGTCCCCGCGCCGCGCCACGATCGCATCCAGCGCCTCGGCCAGCGTCTCCGCTTCCACCGATTCGGCGGCCACGCCGGCCGCCTCCTTGGCCGCGGCCCAGTACTGGATTGTCACTCTGGCCATTTCGGATATCCTTAGGTCAGCGGACCCGGGCATCGTTGCCCCCGGGTCCTTATCTGTTTATACAGGCGGTAAGGACAGCCGGGTGCGGCCGCACCCGGCGAGTGGAGGTGCCATCGAGTGAGCGACCTGCTGCTGATCACCGGAGCGCTGGAGCCGTCCGCCGAGATCCTGCCTGCGCTGGGGCTTTTGCTGCACCCGGTCCGGGTGCTGCCCGCGGACGCGTCCGCCCTGATCGAGGCGCCGCCCGCCGACGCGGTGCTGGTGGACGCCCGGCGCGACCTGGCGCACGCGAAGAGCATCTGCCGGCTGCTGCAGACCACCGGCCTGGACTGCCCGCTGTTCGCGATCGTGACCGAGGGCGGCCTGGCCGCGGTCAACGCGGAGTGGGGCGCGGATGACGTGATCTTGCACACAGCGGGTCCCGCCGAGGTGGAGGCCAGGGTCAGGCTCGCCATCGGCCGCCGGACCGTGGCCGCGGTGGCGGAGGCCCCGGACGAGATCCGGTCCGGCGAGCTGGCCATCGACGAGGCCACCTACGCGGCCCGGCTGCGCGGCCGGGTCCTGGACCTGACGTTCAAGGAATTCGAGCTGCTCAAGTTCCTGGCTCAGCACCCCGGCCGGGTCTTCACCCGGGCCCAGCTGCTGCAGGAGGTCTGGGGCTACGACTACTTCGGCGGCACTCGGACGGTGGACGTGCACGTCCGGCGGCTGCGGGCCAAGCTCGGCCCCGAGCACGAGGCGCTGATCGGCACCGTACGCAACGTCGGCTACCGGTTCGTGCCGGTCAAGAGCGAACGAGCCGAGCTCAGCCGCGACGACCGGACCCGGACCGGCTCGCCAAGCCTGCAGGCCGTCCGGGGCACCGGAGTCCGCACCTCGGCCTCCGCCCGGTAACCTGCCGCCCATGACGGGTTGGTCGATCACCGGCGGCAGCCTGGATCCGGGCCAGATCGCCAGCGTCCTGGACCTGGCCGAGGCCGCGGCGGCCGCCGACTCGGTAGCGCCGCTGTCGGAACACGTGCGGCTGCACCTGCGCTACGACGAGGGCGGCCCCAGCGCCGATCCGGCGCCGGGGCGCGATCTGATCCTGAACGTGAACGACGAGATCGCCGGCTACGCATACCTCGACGCACCCGGGAACGCCGATCGGGACGTCAGCGGCGAGGTGGTCGTCCACCCGCGGCACCGCGGCCACGGGTTCGGCCTGGCCCTGGTGCGCGAGCTGATCGCCCAGGCCGACGGGCACCGGGTCCGGATCTGGGCCCACGGGGACCTGCCCGCGGCGGCCCGGCTGGCCCGGGCGGCCGGCTTCGAGCGCTTCCGCGCGCTGTGGCAGATGCGCCGGTCACTGCGGGACCCGCTGGATCAGCCTCGCCTGCCGGCCGGCACGACGCTGCGGACGTTCCGTCCCGGCCGCGACGAACAGGAGTGGCTGAGCCTGAACGCCCGGGCCTTCGCCAAGCACCCGGAACAGGGCGCCTGGACGCGGCACGACCTGCAGGTGCGCGAGCAGGAGCCGTGGTTCGATCCGGCGGGCTTCTTCCTCGCCGAGCGGGACGGCGTCATGACCGGCTTTCACTGGACCAAGATTCCCGCGCCCGCGGAGCCGGAGCAGGGCACCGGCGAGGTCTACGTGGTCGGGGTAGACCCCGGCGAGCGCGGTACCGGGCTGGGCCGGGCGCTGACCCTGGCCGGGCTGGGATACCTGAGCGACATGGGCCTGGCCGAGGCGATGCTCTACGTGGACGAGGACAACGCGCCCGCGATCGGGATGTACGAGGGCCTGGGGTTCACCCGCTGGAGCACCGACGCGATGTACCAGCAGCGCCAGCCAGCGGGGCCTGGGGCTAGCGGGGCCGCGAGCTAGCGGGGCCTCGGGGCCGCAGGCTAGCAGTCGTGGATGCCCAGCGCCTCGTCGAGCTCGGCGGCGGTCAGCGGCCGGTCGGCGGTCGCCACCGCGGTCAGCACCTCGGCGTAGAGCTCGATCTCGTCAAGGGCGACGCGGTCATGAACGCGCAGGTCCAACTGTCTGGGAATCGTGCTCACCTCCGGCGCTGATCGCGTCTCCATCCGGTTGAGCCCCAGGTTACGTGCCGACACTGCTCCTCCGCATGACCCATCAGGGTCATTCGCCTACCACCTTCACGCACCGTTTTACCCACTCAGGCGGTAACGATTCCGCCAAACCCCGGCGCAGTTGCGGTCAATCCGGTAATGCGTATCACAAAGGCCCCAACGGTATCTCTGCCAAAAGTACTCACGTACTGCAACAGCAACCATCCCGGACAGACCGGGATAAATCGGGACAGTAGTTCGTTCCGGTTGCGAGGACAGGGATGACCGACGAGAGTCATGCTCGTATTCGTCCGTCCACCCTCGTCCTGAGCGCGCATACTTACGAAGTAGCGGTCCCGCTCGCCCCTTGGGCGGTCCTGCGCCTCAGTAGCCTCAGTAGCCTCACTAGCCTCCGGACATCGTTTCCCGCCGCCTTCGGACTACTTGACCTCGGAAAGCCATGAATGACAACACTGATATCCTGCCGAACCTCGCCCATGAAGATGCGTTCGAAATGCAGATGCGCGGATACAGCCGCCGGCAGGTGGACGAGTTCATCGCCCGCTGCCGCAGCCAGATCCGGGACCTAGAGCAGCGACTTGCCCGCGCCCTTGACGACGGCGAGGAACTGAAGCGCGACCTGGCCACGGCGCGCCAGCAGGCGCTCGGCGCCAAGCCCGCCCACGAGGAGGTCAGCGAGCGGATCTCCCAGATCCTCAAGCTGGCCGACGACGAAGCCCGGTCGCAGAAGTCCAAGGCTCACGAGGACATCGCCCGGCAGCGCAACGACGCCCAGCAGGACGCGGACAAGGCTCGCGCCGAGGCCCGCGAACAGGCCGAGCGGATGCTGACCGCGGCGCAGGAGCAGGCCGAGCGGGCGATCACGTCGGCGCGAGCCGAGGCGGAGAAGACGCTGACCGCCGCCCGGACCGAGGCGGAGAACACCACGTCCGACGCCAGGAAGAAGTCCGAGGCCGTGCTGGCCGGCGCGAAGGGGCAGGCCAAGAAGGCGCTGGACGAGGCCACGGCCCGGGCGACCGCCATTCACGACGGGGCCGAGCGCCGCCTGAACCTGCTGTCCACCAGGCACACCGAAACGATCAAGCGGCTGTCCGACATCCTCGACGGGGTCTCCTCGCTCGTGGCCGCCGAGACCGCCCGCATGTCGCTCGAGGACGAGGTCGACCAGGCCACCGCCAAGTCGATCGCCGCCGGGTCGGACTCCCCGGCCGAACCGCGCCCGGCCCCGGTGGCCGCCGCCGCGAACGGCCCCAGGGGTCCAGAGGGACTCCGCGTAGGCCCGCGGCCGACCGCCTCGGCGTCGGCCAGGCCCCCGGTTTCCTCCCAGTCGGCGCAGCCGCTCCAGCCGACGTCGGCGCAGCCGGTCCAGGCGACGTCGGCGCAGCCGGTCCAGGCGACGTCGGCGCAGCCGGTCCAGCCGAC
>PLIQ01000067.1 GCA_003140115.1 Actinomycetota bacterium
GCGATGGCCCGGCCCAGCCCGCGGGCCGCGCCGGTCACGAGCGCGACCTGGCCCTGTACATCAAACCTCGGCAGTACCGGCATCATCGCTCCTCGGTCCGGCCCCACACTAGCGTGAGCCCGCGCCGGCCATCCGGCCGCCGGACCTCACGTCCTGCTGCATCATCCGCGTCCGGACCTGCGGGGCGGCGGCTAGCCCGGGTACCAGATCACCCGGGGATCCCCGGGGACGCGCTGGTAGCTCCAGGCTTCATCGGCCATCCGCCGCAGGTCGTATCGCGGCCGCCAGCCGAGCAGGTACTTGGCCTTGGCGTTATCGAGCCAGGTGGAGTGGTAGGGGGTGCGGACGCCGACGGTGGGCAGGCCCCGGGACTGGGCCAGGTAAGCGCCGAGCTCGCCGTAATCGACCGGCTCGTCCATGCAGATGTTGAAGGTCTGCCGCCGCGCTGCCGGATGGTCGATCGCGGCCAGCACCGCGTCCGCCAGGTCGTCGGCGTGGACGAAGTTCCGCTTGACCGGGCGGCCCTGCTCATCGAGCATCACCGGAACGGTGCCGCTGGCCGCGTAGGCGTCGGCCCGGTCCGCACCGACCAGGTCCCGCCAGCGCGGCCCGCCGAAGACATCCTCGCCAAACGACAGCTGGTACCGGAAGTCGTCTTTCTCCATGATCCACGGCGCCCGCAGGCAGCAGACGTTCAGGTCATACTGGATTCCGTACTGCTCGGCCATCACCTCCTCCAGCACCTTGGACAGCGCATAGCAACCCGGGTAGGCGCTGTGCGGCAGCGCCTCGGTCACCGGCACCGGCTGCGGGTAGTAGAAGTGGCCCAGCGCCGCGTCCCCGCCGATGAGGATGAACTGGCGGAGCACCGGGCTGGTCCGGCAGGCTTCCAGCAGCCAGAACAGGCCCTTGACCGAGACGTCGATGATCGTCTCGGGCGTCTCCTTGCTGGTGGCCAGGTGCAGCACGTGCGTCACGCCGTCCACCGCCCGCCCGGCGGTCTCGCGTTCCTCGATCGAGCCGCCCATCACCTCCAGGCGCGGCCCGGCGGGCAGCATCCGGTTATGGCACAGCGCCCGGATGGTGAACCCGGCGAAACGATCGTCACCGGATGCGAGCAACCGGCGGATAAACGCCTGACCGACCTTGCCGGCCGCCCCGGTGACCAGGATCCGCTGCACGTCCGTCACGGCCCAAGTATGGACCAGCGGCCCGGATCCGCGTGGCGAGCTTCGTGCGCGTCAGTGCTGGCCGTCTTGCCTGCTCTCGTGGCGCCAGTGCGGGCCGTATGCGCCGTCGTGAAGCCTGCGCAGCAGATGCGCGTGGTGATCCAGCTGGTCGGCGGCCCGCAGCATCTCGTCATAGTCCTGGCCGTGATCGCGGGCCGCGGTCTTCTCCTCCGCCCGCTTGCGGACGATGCTCAGCTCTTCCCGGCCTAGCTCGACGACCTTGGCCAGCGCCTCTTCCAGATCCATCGCTTTCCTTTCTCCGCTCGCCACTGCCTGGCATGCATGTAGTCAAGCAGACGACAGGCGACGTCGAACCTACCTGGTGCGGAGGTGAGGCAGGGGCGGGGAGCGGGCGCCACGGGTCGTTCGGCATAAATAAGGAGGTCCAGGCGGCGCGGCGGTGTAGCAGCCAGATGGTGGCACCGAGCGCGGCGGCGGTGAGGGCCACGAAGATGCCGGCCTCGATGAACTGGAAGGGCCAGAACCGGTCGGCGGGCTGATAGATGAAGCCATTGCGGTTCATGCCCAGCACCCAGTCGCCGATGTGGCCGGTGGCCTGCGGTACGGAGCTGATGCCGGTGCTGCATGCGTTCGTCGGCGGGCAGTTGACCTGGATCATCAGCGGGGTCATGAAGTGCGGGCGGAACACGAACTCGACCACGAGCCGGATGGTCAGCCACGGGATGAACGCGGCGATCATGGCCGGGATGCTGCGGCGAAGGAGGAGCCCGGCCAGCACGGCGAACGCGAACGCGCACAGGATGTAGGCGGTGGGGACCAGGCCCTCGAAGTCGAAGATGTTGTGCTGGAGATGCCCCGTGAGCCGGTCCATGGGTGCCCGGTACCAGGTGATCACCGCGGTGATGGCCGCGCCGAGGACGATGAGGCCGCCGGTGACCAGGGCCAGCTTGACGGCCAGCCACCGGGTCCGGGGAACGGTCTGGCTCCAGGCCAGCCGCCAGGTGCCGTATTCGAGTTCCCGGGCGATCAGCGGCGCACCGACCAGGACCCCGATCAGCCCGGGCACGATCAGGGCCACGGACCAGAACGCGATGTTGACCTCGGAGCCGAACTCGTTCATGAACGCGGTGACCCCGCCCGGGCAGCCGGTTCCCTGGCTGCGGGCCAGGCACCCGGCCAGGTCGTCGTGGCTGAACGCGGAGCGCATCGAGGTGCTCTCGATGACCGCGTACACCGCAAGGGCGATGAGCACGACCAGGCAGCCGATGGCCTGGCTGCGGTACTGACGCCAGCTGACCCAGATCATCGGGTGACCGCCTTCGTGCTCGGCCCGCGCCGCTGCGCGGGGGCGGGATCGTCGCGGGTGCTCTGGCGTTGCAGGTAGGCCATGACGAGCTGTTCGAAGCTCACCGGGCCGGCCTGCCAGCCGGGGCGCTGCTGGCCCGCCAGCCGGACCGGGTCGGCGCGGACCAGCACGGTGTCGTTCGGTGGATCGGTGTCGGTGCGGTGAATGGCCGTGCCGGGCAGCTCGGCGTCCGGGGTGCCGCGCGGTACGGTGAGCAGCTGGTGAGCGGCGAGCAGGTCGCCGGCCGGCCCGGCCAGTTGCACGTGCCCGCCGGACAGGACGATCAGCCAGTCGCAGAACCGCTCCAGCTCCGAGACCACGTGCGAGGAGATCAAGAAGGTCCGTTTGGCGTCGGCCGCGGCTGAGGTCATCACGTCCCGCATGAATTCCAGCCGGGCGACCGGGTCGAGGCTGGAAACCGGCTCGTCGAGCACGAGCAGCGGCGCACGCTTGGCCAGCGCCATGGTGAGCGAAACCTGGGCCCGCTGCCCGCCGGACAGGCTCTTGACCTTGCGCCGCAGCCCGATGCCCAGCGCGTCGGTCCGCGCCGTGGCCAGCTGCTGATCCCAGCTGGGGTTCATCGCCCGGCCCAGGTGGAACATCTCCGCGACGGTGAAGTCGCGGTACAACGGGTGGTCCTGGGCGACGTAGCCGACCCGGGCCAGCGTCTGGGCCGTCTCGGCGCGCGAGGTCTCGCCGAACACCGACACCTGGCCCTCGGTGGGCTCGAGCAGCCCGATGATCATCTCCAGCAAGGTGGTCTTGCCCGCGCCGTTCGGGCCCACCAGTCCGGCTATCACGCCGGCCGGCACCTCGAGCGTGCAGTCGCGCAGTCCCCAGATCCGGCCGTAGCGCCGGCCGAGCCGGCTGGTCCGCAGGGCCGGGACGCTGGCATCGGGGTCGTTATGGGTCACTGGACCCTCTTTTGCGTTCTTTCTGTTTCTGTTCACCGATCCCATGAGCGCAATTGTTGGTCCGGGCCGGGCTTCGCGCGATGGGGGTGGCACCCGGATCCGCAGGGGGCTTAGGCCTACTCATGCCGACCCAACTCTGTGGGTAACTCCGTGGGCTCTTCCTCATGGTGCCCGCGCGGACCCCGCGGTTAGCGTTGCGGTAACGGAGAAAACCCGTCAAGGAATCGGTCAATAAGGAGACCACAATGAGCGAACGATCCGCTATCGGCGACCACATTCCGGCCGCTGGCTACGCCGCATTCCAGGGCGACAACACGCAGTTCCCGGGCACCTTCCGCAGCAGCACGCATGGACAGCCGGCCGCCGCGGAAAACACCGCCAGGCAATTCCTGTGGCGTGATCTCGTGCCGCCGCGGATCAAGGAAATCGCGATGCGCGGAAACGGCTCCGCGCTCGCCATGAGTGGCGGGATCGCGGTCTGCGCCGGCGCACTGCTGCCCTTCACCTGGCACGCCCAGGCCTCGGTGGACGGCGCCCAGGTGCTCGGCGGGTTCGGGATCGGCCTGGGCTACCGGTTCATCTCGTTCGTGTTCGGGGCCCTGCTCGCGGGACTGGCCTACTGGACCCGCCGCAGCCCAGCGCGTCGTCGGCCCATTGCGATGGGCGTCCTGGTGACCAGCGTGCTCGGCTTCGTCGGCTACGCCCTTTACGCCCTCATCGGCATCAACGGCCTGACCGCCAACTCCGACCTCGGCCCCACCAACGTGTCCTGGTACCCCAGCGTCGGCCTGCTGCTGTCCATCGCCGGATGCGCCGCCTGCGCCATCGCCGCCATCATCATCCGCCGCACCCCCGCCCAGCGCTAGGCGCAGGTCGCTCCGCAGAGGAGGAAGGGCATCCCCATGACCCTAGTTCAGGCAGGCCAAGCCAAGAAGATCATCGTCCCCGCGCTCGCCGTCCTGGCGCTGGCGGGCTGCGGGAAGGCGGCCGCGAGCACCACCACGGCATCCTCGGCCCGACCCTCCGTCGCGGCTTCCGCGACGGCCGTTCCGAGCGCATCCAACTCACCGGCACCGGCGGCGTCTTCGCCTACGAGTAGCCCGACGGCGGCCCCGTCGGNNGAGCCCGGGAGTTTCAACGACGTCCGCGGCCGCGACCACACCGGCAAACGGCACCCTTCTGGGTTCTTACACTTTCACCCTTCCTCAATACGGTTCCGCTCCCCTAGGTCCAGCGGCTCCGGATCAAGCCCAGATACTCGGCGGCACGGGACGGGACGTGATATGGAATACCGGTGCCGGCGGCGCCCCCCTGCAAACAGGCGGAGGGGATCAAATGTTGAGCCTCCCGACTGGAGCCACACCGACGTATCAGGCATGTAAAACTGACACACTAACCTCAGATGAGGAAAGCAATAATGCCGGTACGGCCTATTGCATAATAGAAACTACCGGCGAAATGGCTGGCGTGACCGTGGTATCGGCAAATTTGGCGCAAACGCCATGGTATCTCGTGCTGCACGTCATGGTCTGGGAGAACGCTCCCTGAGCCGATGCCCGCCTGGGGTCTGCATCCGGTTTGGCTGTGGGGGTCAAGCCGGCAGCATCGCCTCGACGTCGGACAGGGAGCGGACCAGGGTGACGCCTGCCGCGGGAACGTCCGCGGCAGGCTCGCCCCGGACGATCTGCGCGGTGCGGATGCCCAGCGCCGCCGCCTGCGCGCAGAACCCCGGGTTGTCATCCACGAACAAGGCGGCCTCGGCGCTCACCCCCAGGGCCTGCAGCGCCCGCTGGAAAATCCGCGCCGACGGCTTGGCCGCCCCGACCTCGCAGGACAGGACCAGGGCATCGGCGAGCGGAGTCACCCCGAGCCAGCCCAGCAGGCCGCGGGCCTGCTCGTCGCAGTTGCTGACGATCGCGATCTTGATCCCGCGGGCCCGCAGGCCGGCCATGAACGGCAGCACGTCATCGAACAGCCGCCCGGACGCCAGCAGCAGTTCCATCCCCCGGTCCACCAGGGCGCGCACCAACTCCGGCCGCGGCTCGGCGCCGCATGTGCGCAGGATGCGGGCGTATCCCTCGGCCATCGACAGCCGCCCGTCGGTGAGCGCGGGCGCGATCCGGGCGAACTCCTGGTACATGGCGTCCGCCGGGATGCCGGCCAGCACCGGCATTTCCTGCGTGTGCGCGGTGAAGTCGCAGGTCAAAATCGTCCCGAAGGCATCAAGCAGGCATGCTTCGACGCGGGTCACCAGATCAGCGTAAGACCGGCCGCAGCCGCCAGGTAGTCAGGCGTCGAGGCCGTATGCGCCGACCACCGTCCCGTTGACCGGGGCCGGCCCGTCGGTGCAGCGCTCGCCGATGGCCGAGACGAACTCGCCGAACGCGGGCAGCGTGGTCAGCGGGTTGTGATCACCGTCGAGGACCGCTACATGCATGAAGCTGACTCCGTCATCGAGCCGGATGGCAACGTAGTGGAGCCCCTCGGGCGTTTGCTCGGCGAGCTGGGCGAACACGGCCTTGATCAGCTTTTCGTTCTCGTCGGCGGACTCGGGGCGGGTGGTGTAGCGGACGACGGTGGCGTGGCTCATGTGGGGTTCCCTGCTTCGGACCTGGTTGTTGCGGGCGTCATGGGTGAGCTCGGCCAGGCCGAGTTCCTCCAGCAGCGGCGGAAGGTACATGCCGAACCGGCCGCGGTAGCCGTTGCGCAGTCCGTACCAGCCGCCGACCGGGTTGTCCGGCGCCCGCCCCCAGGCCTCGACCGTGCCCTCGGCCGCCGGTTTCTTCTCATCGGCCGCGCCGAGGGATACCCAGCCGTCCTGCCCGGACAGCCACGCGTGCAGATCCTGGACCGCCCGCAAGTGGTACTTAAGGGTGGTGGAGCCGACCTGGCAGACCAGCGCGGGCGGGTCGGCCTGCGGGTCTTGGTACATCGAGTATTCCGATGTTCCCGGCGGGGTCTTCAGCAGCCACGGATCTTCTTTGGTACCTGCAGCCATCAGCGGTCTCCTAAGTGATTGCTGCCGCGAAGTGCGGCAGCAGGGTTTGCCACCCGATTCGGTTACGGTCCCGCCAGGTGCCCGCGCTCTCGCCCAGGCGTTCCCAGCCCCGATGCTCGATCTCGACCCGGGTATCGCCTGGGCCCTGGGCGACGAACCGGATATCGACGTCGGTGGCCGCGTCGCGGTCCCGGCCCAGGTGCCACAGGTAGGCCAGCCGCTGCGGGGGATCCCAGATGGTCACGACACCCCAGTCGTGCTCGACCCCCTCGGCGGTCCGTTCGTAGATCCGGCCGCCGACGCCGCTTTCCAGCACGACGGTCAGGTCCCGGTCGCCGGTGACCGTGTGATCCGGCGGCCACCACGCGCCGATTCTCGAGGTCCACATGGTGAACGCGTGCTCGGCCGGGCAGGCCACGTCGAAGGTGATGCGCAGCGGCGAGGTCACCGCGGGGTGCCCGGATCGGAGTTCTCGGCCAGCAGCCGGAACCGGACGGCGGCCTCCCCCCATACTCGCTCGAGATAGGCCTGCACCGCCCGCATGCCCTCCTCCTGCAGGTGGTAGATGCGGCGGGTGCCATGGGCCTGTTCGGCCACCATCCCGGCGTCCTTCAGCAACCGCAGATGCCGCGACACGGCCGGGCGGCTGATCGGCAGCGCCGCCGCGATCTCGTGCACGGGCTTGTCGCCGCTGCTCAGCAGGCGCAGGATCTCGCGCCGGTTCGGATCCCCCAGCGCTTCAAACGGATCCCCGTAACCCTCCGCGTGCGGCATCGGTATCAGCGGCCCGTCTCGACCCGGTGCTTGAGCCCCTGGGCGAACCGGTCGAACGATGGTCCTAGGTCCGGCATCGACCGCCAGATCAGCCCCAGCAGCGGCCCGGTGTACTCCTCGCGGACGTGGAACGTCGTTCCCCCATTACCGTCCGGCGACACCTCGAAGGTCCGCACCCCCCGGAACAGGCCCAGCGGCATGCCGCCACTGAACCGCAGCCGGGCCGGCGGATCAAAGTCCGTCACCTTGACCGGGAAGGCCCGGCCGGGCGCCGCCTGGGCCCGGATCGTGATCTTCTCACCGGGCGCGATCTGGCCGTCGACTCGGTCGACGCCCGAGTCCCAGGACGGCCAGGCCGCCCCGTCCGTCAGCACCGCCCACACCGCCTCCGGACTCGACGCGATCATCGAACTCGCCTCGTAGTACCGCACCGGCTCCGCCCCCTTCGGTAACAATCTAGTTACCGTAACACGTACGTTACTGATACGCAAGAGAACTCACTGGCCATACGATCGCGTTTGATGAGGCTTAATGAAAATCGCCGGGCGGGGCCCGGAGAGGTGGGAGGACCTGATGGAGGCAGAGTCGGGGCGTCAGCTGGCTGACCCGCCGGCCACCTGGCAGGAGCATTGGTTCGACCACCGCCAGCTGCTGCGGCTCCACCACAGCGACGAGCACTGCGCGATCTACGTGGACCCCGACGTGCGCCGGGCTGAGATCGGGTGGCTGCCCCGGTTCATCAATGTGACCTGGCAGTACTCCAAGGCAACCTACGGCGACGGGTTCGGGCCCGACCCGCGCATCTACTCCATCCACCACGCCGGGCGGCACGGCGGCGGCCACGCGGGCTACTACGTCAGCCCGGTCCACGACTACCACAACGTCAGCGACTGCGGGCTGGACACCTGGCGGGAGGGCAACGCCCTGGCTCGCGAGCTGCCCGCTCACGAGATCGGGCACTCCGTGGAGAGTGCCAACAACGGCGTCCACGGCTCACCGGCGTATGAGATCTGGGGCGACAGCAAGTGGGCCGAGTTCTACATCTATGACCTCTACACGGCGCTGGGCATGGATCGCGAGGCCGAGGGCGTCTACCGCCGGTTCACCGGCAACACCGACGATTTCCCTCGCCGCGGTACCCGCTGGTTCCGCGACTGGTTCTACCCGCTATGGCGGGACTGCGGGCAGGCTCAGGTCATGAACAGGTTCTTCCGGGAGCTGGCCCGGCACTTCCCGCGCGAGTCCGACGGCACCTACACGCGGCGGATGAACTGGGGCGAGTACGTCCACTTCACCAGCGGAGCCGCGGCCGCCGACCTGAGCGGCCAGGCCGCCCGGGCGTTCGGCTGGCCGCGCGAGCGGGCCAGCCAGCTCGAGCGCGCTCGCGAGCAGTTCGCCGGCATCACGTACTGAAATGCCGGGCGTGGCCATTGCGGAGAGCTGGCCGGGTGCCGGGATTCGTCCGGGCGGCAGACTGGCTATCGCTGGGAGTGGCGCGGGCGGAACTTGATCCAGGCCACGATGGCGACGACGACCAGGAGCCAGGGCGAGAACAGGAAGTGCACGGCGAAGCTGACGATGATGAGGGCCACGATGGCGACGAGGGCCAGGGCGATGATCCAGGGCATGGTGATCGTTCTCCGTTTTATTTGAGCCGGCCGCGGTGGCCGCGCCCATGACTCAAGACTGCCGTCGGCGGTGGCCGGCGTCGATCGGGATCGACCCTGGTTCATACCCTGATGCGACCCTGACGGCATCGGTGCCATCCCTGACCGCTGGGCCGCATGGTCAATGCCGGGACCGGTGTGCCCAGCGGCCGTACCGGTGTCGGTACAGCAGGTAGGCCGGCGGTCCGGCACCCAGCGGAATCCAGTAGGACGCGAGCCGGTAGGCCAGCGTGGCCAAGAGCGCGTCACTGCTGTGGACGCCGGCCAGGACCAGCAGGCCGCCCAGGCTGGCCTCGACCAGGCCGAGCCCGCCGGGTGTGACGGGCACGAGCTCAATGACGTTGGCGGCCGCGTAAGCCAGCAGGACCAGGGCATGCCGGGGGTGAGTGCCGGTGGCGCGCAGGGCAGCTAGCAGGCAGCCGAAATCGAACCCGAGCCGGCCGACGGTGAGCAGGAGGGCCTGCCACCAGTTGTGGCCGATGACCGACTTGATCTTGTCGCGTTCGGACAGCAGCAGCGTGTCCAGGCCGGTTAGCG
>PLIQ01000116.1 GCA_003140115.1 Actinomycetota bacterium
ACCTGCTGTACACCACGACGCAGCTCGTCTATGACACGCTGCCCGCCGTGCTGCCCGGCGAGCGGCGGTACCAGGCCGTGCTGGAGATCGCCATCCCGGTCGCGCTGACCGGCGTGATGATCGCCGGGCGCCGGATCACCCTGCTGGTCACCGGGCTGGTCGCGGTCGGCCAGCTGGCCATCGCCGCCGCCCTCGGCGGCGTGACGCTGACCCATCTGGCCACGCCGGTCTCCAGCTTCGGGGCCGCGGCGCCCGCCGGGGCGCTGGCCACCGCGACCGGCCAGACCGCGCTGCTGTACATCTGCGGCAGCCTGCCGTTGTTCCTCGGCGGCGAGCTGGCCCGCCCGGTCCGGACGATCCGGCGCGGCCTGACCGCGACCTACCTGGTGACCGCCGCGGTCATCATCGCCGTGGTCGCCCCGCTGGCCGCCGACCCGGCGATCAGCCGGGCCCCCATCCCGGGGATGGCGGCGGCCGAGCGGTTCGCCGGGCACGGGTTCGCGGTCACGGTGGGCGTCGGGGTGGCGGTCAGCATCGCCGGGGTCATGCTCGTCGAATACCTCGCGCTGAGCCGGCTCGTCAGCGCGGTGGTGTCCTGGCCGCTGCGCCGGATCATCATCGCGATCGGCGCCGCCATGGTCGTGGCGGCCCCGCTTACCCTCATCAATCCGCAACGCATCTACAACGACCTGCTGACGCCCTCGCTCATCGCGCTGTGGCTCAGCCAGCTGATCGTCTTCGCGGTGTACCCCCGGTTCGCCGCCCGGCAGCACTCTCGCCCGCTGCCCGCCTGGGCACTGACGGTGGCCGCCAGCGCGTTCGCCGTCTACGGCCTGTGGGCCACCATCCAGCACTCTGCCAGCTGACGTTACCAAGGAGAAATCAAAATGAACCGCACGTCTATCATGCCCCGGCTTCCGGCCACCGCCCAGCGAGAGAGCCTCCCGCGGCGCTCCGCCCGGCTCCTGCTGCGCGGGCCGGACAGCCTGACCTCACCGGTGGCCCGCTGGGCGGTCACCCTGCTGGCCGTGGCCGGCGCCGCGCTGCTGGTCTGGTCCGGTGTGATCCACCTCCAGCTCTGGGCCGACGGCTACCGTGGCATCTCCGTCATCGGGCCGCTGTTCCTCATCCAGGGCATCGCGAGCATCGCGGCGGCCGTGGCCCTGGCCGTGTTCCGCCGGGTCGTGCTGCTCGCGGCGGGCGCGGTGCTGGCCGCCGGCACCGNNCAGACGTCCCTGGTGGTGGAGTTCACGAGCGCGGCGCTGCTCGCGGCCGCCGCGGCCATCGTGCTGGCCGCGCCGCTGCTGCGGCGCCGCTCATAATCCGTGGCCCGCGAGGCAATCCTTTTGCGCCGCCCGCCCGTATGTAAGAGTGTGCAGACGATGGGAACCGCGTCCGACGAGCTGCCGGACGAAACACTGCTCGCCGGTCTGGGCGCGGGCGACGCCGACCTGGCGCTGGCATTCGTGCGCCGCTTTCAGCGGATCGTGTTCGGCGTCGCCATCAGCGTCATCGGCAATCCGGCCGCGGCGGAGGACGTGGCCCAGCAGACCTTCGAGCAGGCCTGGCGGCACGCGCAGGTGTACGACTCGCGGCGCGGGTCCGTCCGCACCTGGCTGACCACGATCGCGCATAACCTGGCCGTGGACGTGCTCCGGGCGCGGACCTCGGCACCCGTGGACCCGGACGACCTGCCCGCTCTGCTCACCGCGGTGACCGAGACCCCGGAACGGGTCGCGGTCGCCAACGACCGGGCCGCGGGGCTGCGCCGTCAGCTCGGCCGGCTGCCGGGGCCGCAAGCTCGCGCCGTGGCGATGGCTGGTATCTACGGCATGACGGCCCGGCAGATCGCCGACACCGAAGGTGTGCCGCTNNACTCGGATCAGGGACGGCATGCAGAAACTGCGCGCCGCTTATCTCCCGGAGAATGTGGACGATGAGTGAGGTGAACGAGATGGGCTGCGCCGAGTTCGCCGACGCCGCCGCCGAGCTGGCGCTCGGCGTCCTGACCGGACGCGAGCGCGCGCGGGCGCTCGCGCACCTGGACCGGTGCGAGGAGTGCCGCGAGAACGTCCGCCAGCTGACAGTGACGGGCGAGGAACTGGTGGGGCTGCTGCCGGCCATCGAGCCGCCGGCCGGCTTCGAGTCTCGGGTGATGGAACGGCTTGGCCTGGGCATCCCGGGCCTGGTCTCAGCTCCGGCTCCGGCTCCGGCCCTGGCCCCGGCTCCGGCCCGGGCCCGGCGGCTCGGTCCGGCGCGCCGGTTCGGGCTGAAACTGGCCGACTGGACCGGCGGCGGCGGCGGAACGGGCCGGGGCGGGGTGAGCCGCCCGCGCCGGATGCTGGCCGCCGCGGCGGTCGCGGCGGGGGTCGTCGTGGCCGGCCTGGGCGGCTGGGGCCTGCACGCCGCCACCTCGTCCCCGGCTACGTCGCCGCTCAGCTCCGCCGCGCTGGTGACCGCCAGCCACCAGACGGCGGGCCAGGTCTACTTCTACGACTCCGGTTCCCCGTGGCTGTACATGTCGGTGAACATCGGCTCGCGCAGCGGCACAGTGATCTGCCAGGTGGAGGGCCCGGACGGGCATGTCACCACGGTGGGGTCGTTCCAGCTGACCGACGGCTACGGCTACTGGGGCAGCCCCGCCCCGGCCACCGACGGCCCGCTCACCGGCGCCCGGCTGGTCACCACCACCGGCACGGTCCTGGCCACCGCCACCTTCGCCGCGTAACCGGGGCCAACCCGGAATCGGCCACGCCTGAGAGCTCGTAACGCGACTGCCCGGAGCTGCGAGGCGGGGTGGGCCAGTTCGCGCAGCGGTCAATAGCCGCCCCGAGGCCTGCTGTCCCCTAGCCTACGCCCAGCCGCCCCGCCATCCCTGCTCGCCAGCCCCAGCCGCCCCATTAACGCGGAGCATCCGGCTTCCGTGGAGGATCCGGGCAGCTGGAGTTGCCTAAAGTCTCCGCTTAAGCCAGATCATCCGCATTAATGGAACTGGCGAGCTAACTGGTGAAGGAGGGGCGACGGGGCTAGTGCGGGCCGAGGGCCACAGGCTGGGCCGTCGGCGGCACTTACTACTTGCCGTGGGTATACTCTCAATGTATATTCTCGGGTATGAGTGTTCCGCTGACATTGCTTGGCTTGCTGGAGCGGGAGCCGAGCCACGGCTACGACCTCAAGCGCGACTACGACACCTGGTTCGGCCGCGGCAAGCCGCTGCCATACGGCCAGGTCTACGCGACCTTGTCCCGGCTGGCCCGCGACGGCAAGGCGATCGCCGGGCCGGCCGAGCACGGCGAGGGGCCGGACCGCAAGCGTTACGCGATCACCGAGGCCGGTATCGCCGACGTCGAGCACTGGCTGTCCGAGCCGGCCCCGCCCGAGCCGCACCTGCAGACGGTGCTGTTCGCCAAGGTCGTGCTGGCCCTGATGCTGGACCGCCCGGCCGACCGCTACCTGGACACCCAGCGCGCGGCGCACCTGCAGCGCATGCGCGAGCTCACCGCCCTGAAGGAGCGAGGAGATCTGATGGACATCCTGCTGGCCGATCACGGCCTCTATCACCTGGAGGCGGACCTCCGGTGGATGGATCACACCGCGGCCCGGCTGGACATGCTCGCCCAGGAGGTGCACCAGTGAGCGGGGGAATGATCATCGGTGCGCGCGATGTGGTCAAGTCGTTCGGCCAGACGCCTGCGCTGCGCGGCGCCTCGCTCGAGGTCCAGCAGGGCGAGATCGTCGCGGTGATGGGGCCGAGCGGGTCGGGTAAGTCGACGCTGCTGCACTGCCTGGCCGGCATTCTCACCCCGGACGAGGGCGAGGTCTGGTTCGCCGGCCAGCGGCTGGACACCCTGACCGAGACCCAGCGCAGCGAGGTGCGCCGGGACAAGTTCGGGTTCGTGTTCCAGTCCGGCCAGCTCGTCCCGGAGCTGACCGCCGAGGAGAACGTCGCCCTGCCGCTGCTGCTCGGCGGTACCCGCCGGGCCGCCGCGCTGGCGCAAGCCAGGGACTGGTTCGGCCGGATCGGCCTGGACGGGCTGGGGAACCGGCGATCCGGGGAACTGTCTGGCGGCCAGGCGCAGCGGGTCGCGCTGGCCCGGGGCATGGTCAACGGGCCGCAGGTGCTGTTCGCCGACGAGCCGACCGGCTCACTGGACTCGGTGTCGGGCGAGCTGGTGATGAGCCTGATGACCCGGGCGGCCCGCGAGCAGAACACCACGGTGATCCTGGTCACCCACGACGCGCGGGTCGCCGCCTACGCCGACCGCGAGGTCATCGTCCGCGACGGCACGGTCAGCTCGCTCACCGGCGCGGCCCCGTCCGCCGGGGCAGCCCCGTCCTCCCGGGCGGCACGGTGATCCGCCTCGGCCTGCGGCTGGCGGTCAGCGGCGGCCGAGAGGCCCTCGTCCGCCTGGTCATCGTGGCCATCGCGGTCGGGCTCGGCGTCGGCCTGCTGCTGGCCGCCGTCGCGGCCGTCAACGCCGTCAACGCGCAGAACGACCGGTACGCCTGGCTGAACACAGGCAACAGCAACACATTGGGGGTCCAGGTCCATCGCCAGCTACGGCCTGGCCAGGAAGTCGCGGGAGTTGCTCGAGCACCGTTGTGGTTGCTGTTCACCACCGACGAATTCGACGGGCAGACCATTTACCGGACCGACGTCGCCGCCACCGGCCCTTCCTCATCGGTGCCGCCGGGGATCCCGCGCGACCCCGGGGCCGGCCAGTACTACATCTCCCCCGCGCTCAGCGCGCTGCTGCACGCTGCCCCGGCGGCCGAGCTGGCCGACCGTTACCCCGGCCACCAGGCGGGGCTCATCGGCCAAGCGGGCCTGCCGTCCCCCGACTCGCTGGTCATCGTCGTCGGCCGTTCCGCCGCGCAGATGGCGCACCTGCCCGGCGCCGCGAAGGTGACCAGCTTCAACACCACTCCGCCCGGCAGCAACGCCGGAGTGAACCAGGGCTCCGGCCTCGGCGCGAAAGGCCTCGATCTTGTCCTGTCGGTGGTCGCGCTGGCGCTGCTGCTGCCCGTGCTGATCTTCATCGGCACCGCCACCCGCCTGTCCGCGGCCCGCCGGGAGCAGCGGTTCGCCGCGATGCGCCTGGTCGGCGCGACCCCGAGGCAGATCTCGCTGATCGCGGCCGTGGAGTCCACGGTGGCCACGGCGGCTGGCGTGGCCATCGGTTTCGGCCTGTTCTTCGTGCTACGGGTGCCGCTGGCGGCCATCTCGTTCACCGGCCAGCGGTTCTTCCCTGCCGAGCTGTCGCTCAGCCTGCCCGACATCCTTGCGGTCGCGGTCGGCGTGCCGGCGGCCGCCGCCGCCGTGGCCCGGCTGGCGCTGCGGCGGGTGAACATCTCGCCGCTCGGCGTCACCCGTCGGGTGACCCCGGCGCCGCCGCGGGTCTGGCGGGTCCTCCCGCTGCTGGCCGGACTGGCCGACCTCGGGTTCTTCGCCGTGCACGGCGAGCCGGCGAGCAATTCCGGGCAGGTCTTGTCGTTCACGACCGGCTTCGCGCTGATCATCATCGGCCTGGTCATCGCGGGACCCTGGCTGACGATGGCGGGGGCCCGGGTCATGGCCCGGCAGGCCAGCCGCCCCGGCGCACTGATCGCTGCCCGGCGGCTGGCCGATGACCCGCGGGCCGCGTTCCGGGCGGTCAGCGGCCTGGTCCTGGCGCTGTTCATCTTCACCGTGGCCGCCGTGCTCATCGCTACCCAGGACACCAAGCCGCACTTTTCGTTGGACGGCGCGGCGGCCAACAACACCCTCGTCGACCAGTTCTCGAACCTCAACGTGATCGGCACCGGCACCCAAGTAGCGGTGGGATCCGCGCCGCCTCCGCCTGCGGCGGCGCTGACCCGGCTGCGGCAGATCTCCGGCGTCCAGGGCATCCTCGAGGTCAGGGCTGACCCCGGGCTGCAGGTCCAGGGCATCCCGGCCGGGGTGGCTTCGTGCGCCCAGCTCGCGAGCGTTCCTGGCCTCGGCCGCTGCCCCGCGGGGGCGGCAGCGGCGAAGGTCCCCTCCTCCCTCACCAATACCGGCGGCAACCTGGCGGGGGTTACCTGGCCGGCCGCGGCTATCCCCGCCGGGCGGCTGGACAGCCTCCCGCTAGGCAGCCTGGACGTGTCGACGAACGGGTCGCAGCCCGCGATCGAGCAGGCCAGGACGGTACTGGAGAACGCCTACCCGACTGGCACCGGCTTGCCACCACCGCAAACCATTGGCGAGTACACCGCGAACAGCAACACGGCGCGCAATGCCTACCAGCAGCTCGCCGACGTGGTCATCCTGACCAGCTTGACCGTGGCCGGCTGCACCCTGGCGGTGAGCGTGGCGGGCGGGCTGGCCGACCGCAAGCGCCCGTTCAGCCTGCTGCGGCTCACCGGAGCCCGGCTCGGCATGCTACGCCGCGTCATCGTCCTGGAGAGTGCGGTGCCGCTGCTCGCGGTCGCGGTGATCGCGATCGGCACCGGGTTCGGCGCCTCGGCGTTGTACGCGACCACGGAGATGCACCTGGCCCTGGTGGTGCCGGGCGCCGCGTACTTCGTCCTGACCGCGGCCGGGATCGTGCTGGCGCTCGGCCTGATCGCGGCCACGTTCCCGCTGCTGCGGCGCATCACCGGCCCGGAGACGGCCAGAAGCGAGTGAGTGACCTGGCGTGCCGGTTAGAGCATCGCCTTCTGGGGTTGGGTGCGGACGACGATCACGGTGGGGGTGTCGGCGCTCAGGGCCGCCTTGAACTCCTGCTCGAGCTCGTCGGTGGTCGCGACGTCGACGGCTTGGCAGCCCCAGCCGCGGGCCAGGGCGGCGATGCCGAGCCCGGGCAGGTCCAGGCCGGGAACGCCCGGGGTCTCCTCCAGCACCGCGAACGACTTGAGGATGGAGTACTCGTCGTTGCGCATCACGACGTACACGACCGGCAGCTGGTGCTGAGCGGCGGTCCAGAGGGCCTGCACGGAGTACTGGGACGAGCCGTCGCCGATCAGGCCGATGACCGGGCGGGTGACGCCCCGGTCCCGGTCCGCCAGCGCGACGCCGACCGCGGCCGGGACGCCCCAGCCGATGCCGCCGCTGGCCGTCGCGAAGAACGACCCGGTCCGGACGGTCGGGAGCCACTCGATCTGCTGGGCCATGGTGGAGGTCGATTCGTTGACGATGACCGAATCCGGCGGCCTGACCCGGCTCAGCACGGCGTAGACCTCGGGCGGGGTGAGCGGGCTGCTCGGCACCTGCGGCAGCACGCGCGGCCGCGCCATCGGCTCCGGGGCGGTCCGGGCCGAGCCCTCCGCGACCAGGTCCAGGAGCAGGTCGATCGCGATCTTGGGGTCGCCCAGCAGGCTGTCGCCGACCCGCGCGGCCCCGGCGACCTCGGGGCTGGCGGTGATCTGCAGCAGTTCGGTGCCGGCCGGAAGAAGGTCGCCGGGAATGTAGGGGTAGTAGCGGAACACCTCCGCGCCGATCACCACGGCCAGGTCGTGCCCGGCCAGCCGGTCGCCGATCGTCTTCACCGACATGCCAAGCGGCCCGCGGAACAACGGGTGGTCCTCGGGGAACGAGGCCCGGTCCAGTAGCGGGGCCCCGTAGACGGCGGCGCGCAGCTTCTCGGCCAGGGCGACGGCCGCGTCCCACCCGCCGGCGCGGTCCACGTCGGGGCCGAAGACCAGCGCGGGACGGCGGCTGGCGGAGATGCGGTCGGCGAACAGCGCCAAGCGCTCGGCGTCCGGGGCCACCCTGGTGCTCACCGTGCGAACGCGCGCCGGGCCGGCCAGCGGCTGGTTCCAGTCGTCCAGCGGGATCGACAGGAAGACCGGTCCCGCGGGCGGCTGCAGCGCCATCGCGTAGGCGCGCATGAACGCCTCCGGCACGTCCTGCGCCCGGTACGGCTCATAGGACCACTTCACCCACGGCTTGGGCATCGTGGTGGCCTCGCGGTTGCCCAGGTACGGCTCGCCGATCATCAGCTCCCGGTGCTGCTGGCCCGAGGTGACGATCAGCGGGGTGTTGCCGTGGTAGGCCGCGACCAGGTTCCCCATGGCGTTGCCCACCCCCGCCGAGGAGTGCAGGTTGACCAGGGCCGGGCGCCGGGTGACCTGAGCGAACGCGTCGGCCATCGCGATCGCGGAGGCCTCCTGCAGCGCCAGTACGTAGCGGAAATCGTCGGGGAATTCCTGCAGGAACGTCTCCTCGGTCGAACCGGGATTACCGAAGACGGTGGTCAGTCCGAGGGATCGCAGCAGATCGTAGGTCACGCTTCGGACGGTGGAGTTCTCGGCCATGCGTTTTACTGTCTCAGCGGCCGGCCGGCCGGGCATCGTACCGGGCACACGAATCGATACCGGTTGTTCGTGCCCCGCTCACGATGAACGCGCCGTGGGATGGACGTGCTATTGATAGATCGCGAGCGGAGGTCGCGTTATGCCGGACGACAGCATGCGGACCGTATTGGTGGCCCTCGGAGCGGGCATCGGGGTCGCGCTGGCCAAGGTCGGCGCGGCGGTCTTCAC
>PLIQ01000131.1 GCA_003140115.1 Actinomycetota bacterium
GAAGAATGCACCATGGTGCGCGAACGCGTCGGGCTCACCGAGTGCTCCAACTTCGCCAAGTACCGCGTGACCGGCGCCGGCAGCGCCGGCTGGCTGCAGCGGCTGTTCACCAACCGGCTGCCGCGGGTCGGCCGGATCAACCTCACCGCCGCCCTGGATCCCGACGGTCACATCGTCGGGGAGTTTTCCGTGGCACGGGTGGGTACAGACGATTTCTTCCTGTTCGGCTCGCAGATCGCCGAAGCGCATCACTCGCGCTGGTTCGGTGCCCACCTCGCTGACGGGGTGCGGTTCGACGTGCTGGCCTTGTCCCTGGTGGGCCTCTCGCTGGCCGGCCCGGGCGCCCGCGACGTGCTGCAATCGGTTACCGACGCCTCGCTGGCCACCGAGGATTACCCGTTCATGACGTTCNNGCCGGATCGACGTCGGGATGATCCCCGCCTATGTCGGCCGGATGACCTACACCGGGGATCTTGGCTACGAGATCTGGGTCGCACCGGAGTGCCAGCGAGCCCTGTTCGACCTGCTGTGGCAGGCCGGGCAGCCCTACGGCATCGGCCTGTTCGGGTTCCGGGCGCTGATGTCGCTGCGCATGGAGAAGGCGTTCGGCACGTGGGCGCGCGAGTACCGGCCGATCTACACTCCGGTGCAGGCGCGCATGCACCGGTCGCTCAAACTTGATCATGACTTCATCGGCCGCGCCGCGGTGGACGCGGAACTGGCCCGCGGCCCGGCTCGGACGCTCGGCTACTTCGACATAACCCCCGATCCGGCGGAACCGGCCGACGTCGTCGGCGACGAGCCGATCTGGCACGCCGGGGCGGTGGTGGGCTGGGTGACGTCCGGCGCGTATGCGCATTACAGCCGGCGCTCGCTGGCGTTCGGCTACGTGCCGACCGAGCTCGCGGTGCCCGGCGCGATGTTCGAGGTGGAGATCATCGGCCAGCGCCGNNCGCCATCCTGACCTCGAACGACGGGCCGAGCTGCTGGACGAGGTGGTCGGCTACCTCGGCCGGAACGGCATCGCCGGAGTGTCACTGCGGCCAGTTGCCCGCGCCCTGGGTGTGTCGGTCAACGCGCTGGTGCATCACTTCGGCAGCAAGGACGAACTGGTGGTCGCCGCGTTGCGGCGGGCCGCTGAGATTCAGCGAGGAGTCGAGGGGCGGTGGCGGCGGCAGGTACCTCACCTGTCCACGGCGGACCTGCAGCGGCGCTGGTGGCGGTGGATCAACCGCAGCCCGGAGCACTTGGCGCTGGTGCGACTGGGTCTCGAAGCCGCCACGCTGGACGCCACGGTCAGCGGTCTGCCCGGTGATGTGCGCGCGGAGCAGATCTCGTTTTGGCGCGAGGACATCGCCGACCGCCTAGTCGCTGACGGCATCAGGCCCGAGGACGCCGAACGCGAGGCATCGCTGGTCAAGGCGACGTTCACCGGCCTGGTGCTTGACCTGCTAGCCACCGGTCACCGCAAGCGCCTCACCGACGCCCTTGAATGCACCCTCAGCCGCCTCGACGCCCTGACCCACTCGGCCCCGTAAGAGTGGCCGCCGACCCGAGGCCATCGCGGACGAGGTATCTGCCGAGCGACAGAGAGACCGGTTCTTAAATGATGACCCGGCGGTGTGTCACCGGGGCAGCCCCAGGCGGCGCCGCACCTCGTCGGCACTCAGGTACTTCTCGTCGCCCCGCCGGGCGGGCAGGTCCAGGATCCGCCGGGCCTGCTGCTCGGACAGCTCGCCGGTCCGTCCCGCCGCCTCAAGCGCGTCCAGTTCCTCGGCCCGGGCTGCTTCCTCGGCCTCGACCAGCTCCTGCGGTGAGGCGATCCGCGCCAGCGCCCGCAGCCTTCTCAGCTCGCGCGCGGGCACCTGTGCCAGCGGCTCGTCCGGCTCGGTGGGCTGGGCGGTCATGCCGCACTCTCCTTCGCCGTTGGGGTTACCGGCCGCCGTGGCCAGCGTTACACGTCATCGTACGGGTCGTATGAGACGGCGGTCCGCAGGCCGCGCGGCTTGTGGGGCGGTACTTCGCGGGTCCAGTCGGGGCCCGGCGCCCTTTGGCTCGCCGGGAGTCCAGTCGGTCCCGCGCCCTCTGGCTTGCGTGGGGCAAGCTTGTCCCTGTGACACTCCCGCATAGCACGCTGATCACGCGGATCGGGGAACTGGTCACCAACGACGGTGACGGTACCTTCGCCGCCCTTACCGATGCGGCGCTGGTCATCGAGGACGGCACGGTGGCCTGGACCGGCCCGGCGGACCAGGCGCCCGCTGCCGATTCCGTGGTCGACGCGGACGGGCGGGCGGTGCTGCCCGGCTTCGTCGACTCCCACGCCCACCTGGTCTTCGCGGGGGAGCGCAGCGCCGAGTTCGCGGCCAGGATGGCGGGCCGCCCCTACCAGGCGGGCGGCATCCTCACCACGGTGGCGGCGACCCGGGCCGCGTCCGACGCCGCGCTCCGCGAGAACCTGCAGCGGCTGGCGGCCGAGATGCTCCGGCAGGGAACGACCACGTTCGAGTGCAAGTCCGGCTACGGGCTCACCGTGGCCGACGAGGCGCGCGGGCTCGCGCTGGCCGCCGAGGTCACCTCCGAGGTCACCTACCTCGGCGCGCACGTCGTGCCGCCCGAGTTCACCGGCGACGTGCCCGGCTACGTGGACCTGGTGTGCGGCCCGATGCTCGAGGCGTGCGCCCCGCACGCCCGGTGGATCGACGTGTTCTGCGAGGACGGCGCGTTCGGCGCCGACGAGGCCGCCGCGATCCTGGCCGCGGGCCGGGCCCGCGGCCTGGGCGCCCGCATCCACGCCAACCAGCTCGGACCCGGGCCCGGCATCCGCGTCGCGGCGGAGGCCGGTGCGGCCTCCGCCGACCACTGCACCTATCTCACCGACGCCGACCTGGACACGATCGTGTCCGCCCCGCTGGTCGCGACGCTGCTGCCCGGCGCCGAATTCGGCACCCGGCACCCCTACCCGGACGCGCGCCGGCTGCTGGACGCCGGGGCCACGGTGGCTCTGGCCACCGACTGCAACCCGGGTTCCTCGTTCACCTCCAGCATGCCGTTCTGCATCGCGCTGGCCGTCCGCGACATGCGGATGACCACCCAGGAGGCGGTCTGGGCCGCCACCGCCGGCGGCGCCCGCGCCCTGCGCCGCCCCGACGTCGGCCACCTCGGCGTAGGCGCGCGCGCCGACCTGATCCTGCTCGACGCCCCCTCCCACGCCTACCTGGCCTACCGCCCCGGCGTCCCCCTCGTCGCCGCCGTCTGGCAGTCCGGCCACCTAGCCGCCGGCGCGGTCCCTTGGTCCCGGCCTCCTAGCCCCTGCGGGACCTATTGACCGGGAAGCGCCCTCGGATCGGGACTTTTACATGATCACGGGCAGAAATGGCCAAATGGGGTCCAAAAGTGCCCGCGATCATGGTCGACGCCCGGAATGTCTCAATATTGAGTTCAGACATAATGGGACATAACCGGATCGGATCGGATCGGCAGGTCGACGAGCGGGCGCCACACACCAGCCGATCGCCCCCGCCGACGCCCATGGGAAGCGCTCCGAACACGCTAAAGCTTCGAAGGTAGGTAGCTACGCCGGAAACGGATAAGCGGCTCTACCGAGTCCGTGACGTACGGGACGCTTGTGACGCGTGCGATGAGGAGCAGGTGGTCGCCGGCCAAAAGAACCTGCTCGGCCGCGCACTCCAGCGCGGCCAGCCCGCCCTCGACGATCAGCGCGCCGGAGGCCTCGCCCCGCTGGTACGGCACGTCCGAGAGCATCAGCCGCGCCCCGGGCCGCCCCGCCGCGGCGAACCTCCCGGCCAGCACCCGCTGCCCGGCCGTCAGCAGCGTCACCGCGAACCGCGTGACCGGTTCCTCGCTCCGGCCGAACAACTCGGCCGGATACGACCCAGCCAGCAGCGACACGGTCACCAGCGGCGGGTCCGAAGACACCGGGCAGAACGCGCTGACCGTGGCACCGACGTCATCGCGCCCGTCAGCCACCGTGACCAGCGTGACCGAGCTGGCCCACGTCTCCAGCGCCGCGGTGGCAAGCACCACGGGCCGTTCGGTCAACTGATGGTCCAGGACCCCGGGAGCATCAGCGGTCCGTACGGTGGCAGGCCCGCGCGGGCCGCCAGCCGCCAGGCCGGTCCCCAGCCCAGATAGGCGGCGCCGTCGGCGAACCCGAAGTCCAGCGCCGCGGCCGCCGCGGGGCGGGCCTCGCTGGACTCGGGCGGGCGCAGCTGGTCCAGCGGGGTCAGCCGGGGCCAGATGCGCAGCGGCGCGCCGGCCGGCAGGCCTGCCCGGCGCCGGGCGATCTCGGCCGCGGCCGCCATCCCGCCCAGCTCGTCGACCAGACCGTTCGCGGCGGCGTCGGCGCCGGTCCAGACCCGCCCGCGGGCCAGCTCGTGCATCCGCTCGACCGACATGCGCCGGCCCGAGGCCGCCTTGGAAATGAACTCCTGGTAGACCACGTCCAGCCAGGCGTTGACCCGGTCCCACTCGTCCTGCGTGAACGGGTGGGTCGGCGCGAACATCCGGGCCCGGGCGCCCTCGGCCACCGAATCGGTGGTGATGCCGGCCCGGGCCAGGGCGTCCTCGAGCACCGGCTTGCCGAGGATCACGCCGATCGACCCGGTCAGCGTGCCGGGCTGGGCCACGATGACGTCGGCCGCCATCGCGATGTAGTACCCGCCGGAGGCGGCCACGTCGCTCATCGAGACCACCACGGGCTTGCCGGCCGCGCGGATCCTGACCACCTCACGCCAGATCGTGTCCGACGCCACCGCCGAACCGCCCGGGCTGTTGACCCGCAGCAGCACGGCCCGGACCCGCTCGTCGGACCGCGCCGACCGCAGCGCGGCCGCCACCGTGTCCGAGCCCATGGCGCCGCCGCCCACCGGGCCCCGGCTGCTGCGCCCCTGCCGGATCGGGCCGGACGCGTAGATCACCGCGACGAAGCGCTCACGCGGATTCGGCAGGCGGCGGGCGCGCTGCGCCAGCATGTGCAGGCGCTGGTAGCGCCCCACGTACTGCAGGATCGCACCCTTGCCCGCCTCCTTGCGGACCGCCTTGTAGACCTCGTCCCGGTAGCCGAGCTCGTCGACCAGACCCTCGGCCAGCGCGTCGGTGGCCAGGAACGGGCCCCGGTCGAGCAGCGCGCGGGCCTCCTCGACGGTCTTGCCGCGGCGTTCGGCGATGGCCGCGCTCAGCTGTTCCACGACGGAGACCGCCAGGCGTTCAGCGGCCTCGCGCGCAGGTCCGGTGAAGCCGCGCTCGGTCAGGTTGTCGGCCGCCGTCTTGTACTCGTACCGTTTGGCGCTCTCGAACCCGATGCCGACCTTGGCCAGCGCGTCGTGCAGGAACAGCTGCTCGACGGCCACCCCGGTCAGTCCCAGGGTGCCGGACGGCTGCAGGTAGATCCGGTCGAACGCGGTGGCCAGGTAGTAGGGCATGTTCCCGTGCGTGAACTCGCCGAACGACTCGGCCCAGGCCACGGTGAGCTTGCCTGAGGCGCGGAACTCGGCGATCGCCTCGCGGATTTCCTGCATCCGGGCCAGGCCGATCCGCCCCCCGCCGACCTTGGCCACCAGCACGCGGACCCGGTCGTCCTGGCTGGCGCGACGCAGGCCGTCGATGACGTCCGACAGCCTGATCTTGCGGATGGACATCACCGCCGACAGCGGATCGGTGGCCGGCCCCTCCGGCACGCCCTCGGTAAGGTCGAGCTCGAGGATCAGGGGGGCGGTCTGGCGCTGTCGTAGCCTAGAGATCTCGGCGACCGGCCAAAAGCCGCCACGGTGCCCGCCGGGGGAGTCGTCCCCCCCGGAGCTTGCCCGGAGTTTAGCGTCTGCCATGCGGCCAGCTTACGGCGCGAAGGAGAACGAGATCTGCCATCATCCGACCACGATTGTCGTGGATATCGCCAACGTGATGGGGTCGCGCCCCGACGGCTGGTGGCGGGACCGGCCCGCAGCGGCGGTCCGGCTGCACACCGAACTCACCGCCCTGGCGGCCAGCGGCCGTCCCGTCCTGCCCGATGACACCGAGCCCGAAGCGTTCGTCATGGTCCTGGAGGGCGCCGCCCGGCCGGCCGCCGCCCGGATCGACGCGGCCGCCGCCCGGATCGACGCAGGTGCCGCTCGGATCGACGCGGCGCCGGGGGCAGGCGTGCGGGTCGTCCAGGCCGACGGCTCCGGCGATGACGCGATCGTGGCCCTGGTCCGCGACCTGCCCGGCCGGCGCGTGGTCGTGACCGCGGATCGAGAGCTGCGCCGAAGATGCGAGGCGGCCGGCGCGGAGGTGCTCGGCCCGGGCTGGCTGATCCGCCTGTTCCGCGAGCGACCAGGCGAGCGATAACGCGAGCGATAATCGGGCCGCCCGGCCCGTTCAACCGGGCGGCCCCACTCTCCCTCTCGCTCCGGCGCACTCAGACGCCGGAGCGAAGATCGTAGCAGGCTGCGACGACCGGCCGCCCGACTTACCCGGATACGCGAGGTTTGGAAAATGCTGTGAGAAAAAGCTTTACTAGCGGACAGACAATGTACTGACGACCAGAGGGAAGATGCCTGTGCCTGTGCTGCTCATTGTCGCGATTGTCCTGTTCGTCGGCTTGCTGTTCGCCGCCGATCAACTGGTGAAGGCGATCAAGCGGGGTCGTCGCCGGGCCAGAGCCACCCAGCGGCTCGCCGCCGCGGAGGCCCGGGGCAAGGCGCGGCACAAGCAGCGACGAGCGGCAGCCGAGGCGAGCGCGGAGCTCACCTCCGTGATGCCCACCATCCACGACCTCGACCCTCGTCACGTAGAGTAGCGCCCGGTGCGGGTGGTGGTGCTGTCGGACACCCACGCGCCCCGGCGCTGGCGGGGCTGCCCGCCGCGGGTGGCAGCCGAACTGCGCGGCGCCGACCTGATCCTGCACGCGGGTGACGTCTGCACCGCCACCGTCCTTGACGAGCTGGCGCAGTACGCGCCGGTGACCGCGGTCCTGGGGAACAACGACGGCCCGGACGTGGCCGAGTGGGGTGCCGCGCCGACCGCCGAGCTCGACCTGGACGGGCTCCGGGTGGCCATGCTGCACGACAGCGGCCCGGCCACGGGCCGGCTGGTCCGGATGCGCCGCGCGTTCCCGCGCGCGGACCTCGTGGTGTTCGGGCATTCGCACATCCCGCTCGACCAGTCGGGGTCCGGGCTGCGGATCTTCAACCCCGGGTCGCCGACCGACCGGCGGCGCCAGCCGCACGGCACGCTCGGCGTGCTGCGCATCGAATCCGGCGCGCTGGCCGAAGCCACCATCGTGCCGGTGACGTAAAGAACGCCGGCCCGTCCGCAGACGGGCCGGCGTCCTAACCAGGATTAACTCCGGCGGACCGCTACTCGGTCCACCAGTCTTCTTCGTCTTCCTTGCCGCCGCCCCCCGGCTTGCCGTTGGCCTGCGTGGGGGCCGGACCGCCGCCGTTGGCCGGAACCGGCCGCTGCGCCTGCACCTGGGTGGGCGCCGCGCCCACCTGGGTGGCCTGCTGGGCGGCGGCCGGAGCGGGCTGGCTGGTCCCGTTGCGGGGCGCGGCCTGGGAGGCCGGCCCGCCCGGGTCCGCGGCGATGGCCGGCTTGGCCGGCGGCGCTGACATGGACGGCGCCGACATGGCCGGGTCCGCTCCGCCGGGCAGCTGCCCGCCGAGCAGCTGGCGCACCTGGGCCAGGTGGCTGGCGATGCTGTCCTTCTGGCGGGTGAGCTCGTCGACGTCGCGCTGGGCCGCGGCGCGACGGCGCTCGGCGTCGGCCTTGACCTCGGCGAGCAGCTGCTCGGCCTGGGTCTTGGCCTGGCTGACGATCTGGTCGGCGTTCTTCTTGGCGTTGCTGACCAGCTGCCGGGCGTGCTGGTCGGCGTCGCGGCGGGTGTTGTCGGCCTGCGCGGAAGCCTTCGCGGCCCGCTGCTCGGCGGTGGACGCCCGCTGCTCGGCCTCGGAGACCAGCTTCTGCGTCGCGGCCTGGGCGGCGGCGAGCCGCTCGGCCTCCTGGCGCTCGGCCTCTTCCCGGCGCGCCGCGAGCTGGATCTCGAACTCGGCCTCGGACTGGGCCCGCTGAGCCTCGCTCTCCTCCAGGATGCGCTGCGCCTGGCTGCGCATCTCGTCGGCCTGCCGCTTGGAGGTGGTGAGAATCTCATCCCGCTCGCGCTTGGCGGTGGCCTTGAGCTGGGCCACCTCGCGCTCGGTGCTGGTCCGCAGCTTGGCGATGTCGCGCTCGGCCGCGGCCCGCTTCTCCGCCACCTCGTGGTCGGCCGTGGCGCGCAGCTTGGCCGCCTCGCGCTCGGTCGTGTTGGTCAGCTCGTCAGCCTCACGCCGGGCCGTGGTCCTGATCGAGTCCGCCTCGCGCTCGGCCGCCCCGCGCAGGTCGTCGGTCTCGCGCTTGGCGTTGGCGCGCAACTCGGCGGCCTCGTTCTCGGCCCCGGCCCGCAGCTCGGCCGCGTCGACCTTAGCCGCGGCCTTGATCTCGTTCGCTTCGGACCTGGCCGCCTGAACCAGCTCGGTGGCCTGCTCCTCGGCGAGCCGGAGCAACTGCTCGATCCGGGCCCCGAGGCCGGAATAGGTCGGCCGCTCTTGCTCCCCGATCTGGCGGTGGGCTTCGGACAGCTCCCGCTTCAAAGTCGTGGTCTGCTCGCGGTGCGTGCGCACTTCGGCCTCGATCTGCCGGATGTGCTCGTCGACCTGGTGACGGTCGTAGCCCCGCATCACCGTCGCGAACTCACGCGGCGGGGCCTCTTCGAAGAAGTTAGTCAGCTGGGCGTCAATGTCCGATTGCATGTGGCCTAATCCTGGATAGACGTTAGAGCGACGAGGGGGATTTTTACGGCGGGTGTCAGCATGCGGGTACGACTCTCCGCCGGTGACTGGCACACTACTCTTACTTGGGTTGCGTTGGCGTGTCCTTCGGAGTTCTCTATCCTATCCATCCTGGTAAATCCCCTAAATGCCCCGATGGGCGATCATCTAGGTCGCGGCGGAGGGGTTCACGCTGGGCCGGCCAGCTGGACCAATTCGGTCAGTACGCCGCCCAGATCGGCCGGGTGCAAGAAGGCGATGGACGCCCCCATCGACCCGTGCCGCGGCCGCTCGTCGAGCAGCCGCACTCCGCGAACGCCGAGCGTGGCCAGCGCCGCCACGATGTCGTCCACACCGTAACCGACGTGGTGCAGGCCCTCGCCGCGCCGGGCCAGGAACCGGCCCACCGGGGTGTCTGGTCCCAGCGGCTCCAGTAGCTGAACGTAACCTGGCCGCGAGCCCGTTCCCGGCCCGGTTCCGCCCACCTGGAGCATGGCCTCACGCACCCCTTGCTCCTCGTTCACCTCAAGGCTCACCACCTGGAGCCCGAAGGTGGCGTACCGCTCGATCGCGGTTTCCAGGTCGCGGCAGGCGATGCCAATGTGATCGATGCGACTCAGCAGCGGTACTAGCACGATCTTTCCTTTCCCACCCCGATGGGTATCGTTACAGACATGAGCGAACCACGTCAGCCGGTCATCGTCGGCGGCGCGCGGACCCCGGTGGGCCGCCTGATGGGCTCCCTGGCCAGCAAGTCTGCCAGCGAACTGGGCGGCGTCGCGATCGCCGGGGCCCTGCGGCGCGCCGGAATCGGTCCGGAGCAGGTGCAGTACGTGATCATGGGCCAGGTATTGCAGGCCGGCGCCGGGCAGATCACCGCCCGGCAGGCCGCCGTCGCGGCCGGCCTCGCCATGGACATCCCGGCGGTGACCGTCAACAAGGTCTGCCTGTCCGGCCTGGACGCCATCGCGCTCGCGTCGCAGCTGATCCGGCTCGGCGAGTACGACGTGATCGTGGCCGGCGGCATGGAGTCCATGACGCAGGCGCCGCACCTGCTGCGCAACTCCCGCGCGGGTTACCGATTCGGGCCGGTCACCGTCGATGACTCGATGGCCCTGGACGGCCTGACCGACGCCTTCGACCACCTGTCCATGGGCGAGTCGACCGAGAACAGCGTGCGCAAGCTCGGCATCACCCGCGCCGAGCAGGACGAGTTCGCCGCCCTGTCCCACCAGCGCGCGGCGACCGCGGCCAAGAACGGCCTGTTCGCCGACGAGATCGTCGCCGTCCAGGTGCCGCAGCGAGGCGGCGAGCCGCTGTCGGTGACCGAGGACGAGGGCATCCGCCCGGGCACCACGGCGCAGACGCTGGGCAAGCTCAAGGCGGCGTTCGGCCAGGACGGCACGATCACGGCCGGCACCTCGTCGCAGATCTCCGACGGCGCCGCCGCCGTGGTGGTCATGTCGGCCGAGGCGGCCCAGCGCGCCGGCGCCCAGGTGCTGGCCGAGATCGGCGCGCACGGCAACGTCGCGGGCCCGGACNNCAGCCCTCCAACGCCATCAAGCAGGCCCTGACCAAGGCCGGGCTGACCGCACCCGACCTGGACCTGATCGAGATCAACGAGGCGTTCGCGGTGGTCGCCATCCAGTCCATGCGCGACCTGGACGTCAGCCCCGACATCGTGAACGTCAACGGCGGCGCGATCGCCCTCGGCCACCCGATCGGCGCTTCCGGGGCGCGGATCGCGCTGCACCTGGCCAACGAGCTGCGCCGCCGCGGCGGCGGGCTGGGCGCCGCCGGCCTGTGCGGCGGCGGCGGCCAGGGTGAGGCGCTGCTACTGCGTGTCCCGGCATAGGCCCCAAAAAACCAAAAAAGGGGCAGAGCCTGAAATACGGTGGGATTCGTGGGTAAGCCGCTTGAGCTGCCGTTCGATCCCATCGACCGGGCGGCCCGGATCTGGGAAGCCAGGTTCGGCCCGTCGCCCTCGATGGCCGCCGTCACCTCGATCATGCGNNTACGAGGCCCTGGTCCTGCTCACCTTCAGCCGCCGCGGCGCGCTGCCGCTGGGCATGATCGGCGAGCGGCTGATGGTGCACCCGACCAGCGTCACGAACATCATCGGCCGCCTGGAGCGTCAGGGCCTGGTGGTCCGCCACCCCAACCCGGCCGACGGCCGCGGCCGGCTGGCCGAGGTCACCCCCGAGGGCCGCGCCCTGGTCGAGCGGGCCACCCGGGACCTGATGGCGGCCGAGTTCGGCTTCGGCGGGTACGAGCCGGGTCAGCTGAAGGAGATCTTCGACCTGCTCCGCGACCTGCGGCTAAGCAACGGCGACTTCATCCCAGAGCACCCAGCGCAAACCGATTTAAGGACCGCTGACCGCCGACGGCGCCCAGCTCTGCCCGCCGTCGAAGGTAAACCAGACCGTGCCGACCGCGGGGTCCGCGGGCAGCGCGATGCCCTGCGCATCGGTCGTCATGCCCACGTAGCCGAACCCCCCGGCCGGCGCCGGCGCGTCCAGCGTCGCCGCCTGCCACGTCGGGCTTCCCGTCGGCCGCACGTCGATACCCTGACCGGTGGCCAGGACGTACGTACCGTCCGGGCTGGCGGTCGCCGAGGTGGTCAGGCCCAGGGCCGGCGCGGTCCCGGCGTTCTGCCAGACGATCCCGCCGTCGGCCGACGTGAACACCTGCTTGGCCTGCTGGGTTCCGGCAGCGCTTGACGACGCGCAGGTCAGGACCAGGTCCTTGGCGTTCGCGGCGGCGAGCAGCGCCCCGGTTGGCTGGCCGTCCGCCAGCGGCTGCCCGACCGGGCACGGGATCTGTTTCACCTGCTGCCAGGGCGCGCTGCCGTTCACCGGGCCGGAGTAGAGCATCCCGCTCGGGGCCAGCAGGTATCCGCTGGTCCCGGTCAGCACGAGGGACGCGGCCGTCCCGGTCAGCCCCGAGGTCGCGGCGCCCACCGGGGCCCAGCTAACGGCTGACGCCGGACTGGAGTAAAGGGTGTAGCTGGTGCACTGGGTGGCGAACGCCGCGCCGGTCCCGGTGCAGGAGGCGAACAGCGCGAACGCCCGGGCGCCTACCGTCTCCAGGTCGGTGACCCGCAGCCCGTGGGTGGCCACCTGGGTCCAGATCTGGCCGCCGTCGTGCGTCGCGTACAGCTGCGGCCCGAACGCCCAGCCGTCCTCGCGGTCCAGGAACCGGATCTGGCTCACCCCGGTGGCGCCGTCGGCCGGGCCGGTCAGCGGCGCGGGTACCCCGGTCCAGGTCTTCCCGGCGTCGTCGGTGCGCGCCACCGAGGTGCAGTACTGCGTGGCGCAGTGGCCGGGGGTCCCGGCCTGGCCGATCACCCAGCCGGTGTGCGTGCCGATGAACGTGACCGAACTGGGCCGAAAGTTGGCCGGCACCGGCGCCGGGACAGCGGAGGGCACCGGCAAGGCCGATGACGACGCGGCGTTCGCCCCGCTGCTGGCGGACGGCGCGGATGCGGCCGAACGGTCGTGGGCCACGCCCGCGGCCGTGGCCGGATTCACCACGGTCAGGTTGACGATCTGCGGTACGGCCACCGCCGCGGCCACCACCGCCGCCGCCGCGGCCGCGCCCACCGCCAGCCGGCGGTACTTGCGCCGCCGGGCCCGCCGCTTGATCAGCTCGAAGGTGCCCGGCGGCGGGGGCAGCGGTTCTATCCGCCCGTCCAGCCAGGAATCAAGGTCGTCGTCGCGCCGGTCAGGCATCGCGTTCCCCTAGCGCGCTCTTCAGCTTGGCCCGCGCCGCGAACAGGTCCGCCTTGATCGTGCCCTCGGGGCGGTGCAGCAGCGCCGCGACCTCCCGGATCGGGAACCCGCCGTAGTAGTGCAGCAGGAACGGGTCGCGCAGCCGCGGCGGCAGCGAGGCCAGCAGGTTGCGCACGTCCACGTCCTGGGCCGGGTAGGCCACGTCGTCCAGGGCGGTGGCCACGGTGACGCTGCGGATGGCCCGCCGCTCGCGTTCGGCCTTGCGCCAGTGGTCGCGGACCAGGTTGGTCGCGATCATGTACAGGTAGCTCTGCGGGCTCTCCACCCGGGTCCACCGGGCCAGCAGCCGGACGAACGCCTCGGCCGCGATCTCGTGCGCGGTCTCCTCGTCATCGACCAGGCGGCGCACCCATCCGGCCAGCTTGGGGTAGGTGGTCTTGAACAACTGCTCGGCGGCGTCGGTGTCGACATCGGAAGCCGTGCCCACCGGATCTCCCTCGATGGGGTTCCCGGCAGGCGACGGGAACCACGCAGTATCCCGCCCCGTCCCTCCGCCGCTCGGCGGGATAACCATGCCTGGGCCGGTCGGGGCATCGTCCAGAACGCCCGTGTGATACGGCAACATCTACCACATTTCCGCCCGGCGACGGGGTCGCCGGCTGTCGCAGCCTTCGCGTGTTCCCTCAGGTCGTTCGAGGGTCCGGCCCGGGCGCGCCCCCGTGACGTCCGGGCCACCGCAGCGCGCGAAGGCTGTCTCGTGCCTTGCGCTCTTAAGAGACGACGCAGATGTCCGTCCGGTTGCACAGAAACTTCTCTTTTTTTCCGAACGGCCGTGGGTGTTGCGCAGTCCCGCCCGCCTTCTGCCGCCCGGTCAGAGCGCGGTTACTCAGGGTCACCGGCCGCCGGGTAGGGCTGGCGGCCGGTCGCCGCGATCTCCAGCGCCTTGTCCACGTAGACCCGGTAGCCGAGATCGGGCCGGTATCCGTGAATCTCGGGCGTGTCCAGGCTGCGCATGAAGGAGAGGATCTCCTTGCTGAACGTCTGCCCGGGCACCAGCACGGGATAGCCGGGCGGGTAGGGCGTGACGTAGTTGGTGGACACGACCAGGTCGCCGTTCTCCACCCGCTGCTCGGCTTCGGATTGGGTGAGGTACTCGCAGTAGTTGTCGTGGTACGACAGGTAGAAGGCGCGCCGGACGTCACCCTCGGGGGTGGGCCGTCCCTGGCCGTCCTGGAAGCTGGGGTGGAAGCCGCTGAAGTCGGGCAGCGGCGCGGACGGAGCGGTCAGCCGCTGTACCGCGCGTTCGTGCGCGGCGCGCTCGTTCAGGCTCATGTCGGCCACCTGGGCTTCGAGCTCGCGGGCGATGGTCACCAGCACCTCGATCAGGTACGCCACCGAGCTACGGTTCGTGCCGATCGAGGTCATGAACAGCACCGTGTTCCGCGACGTCTTGTTGATCTGCACGCCGTACCGGTCCATCAGGTGCTTTCGCTTGAACGTGTCGGCCTCGATGCCGGTGGCGCCGATGTAGATGGTGACCCGCGACGGGTCCAGCACGAACTCATCGGTCTCCCAGGCCTGCACCCAGCTGGCCAGGCCGGACCGCAGCGGCTCGTCGATGCCCGTGGGCCGGTACTCGTCCGGGATCAGGTCGGCGGTGGTCAGGCAGCGCATGTACTGGCTCAGCAGCGGGTGGTTGTTGACGGCGTCCCGAAGCCGCATCGCGCTCTCGATCTGCTTGACCACCAGCTCGAAACCCTCCAGCGCGGCCTGCCGGCGGCCCAGGTCCAAGGAGGCGAGGATCTGGTAGTTCGGCGAGGTGGAGGTGTGCGTCATGTACGCCTCGTGGAAGGTCTCCTCGACCTTCTGCGTGAAGTCCTGGTCCCACACGTGGATCATCGATCCCTGCCGCAGCGAGGTCAGCGTCTTGTGGGTGGACTGCGTGGAGTACACCCGGACCCGGGCCCGGGCGGGATCGGGCACCAGTCGCCGCTCCAGCAAAACCTCATCCTCGGCGGCGTCGACCGGGCCGATCGCCTCAGTCTGGGCGTCGTGGTGCCCCCGGCAGTCCGGCATGCGGAGCCGCTCGGCCAGCGTGCGGGCGGCCCGCATGGCGGTGCGCGGCCGGTAGACCGGGTGGAACCGGGCGAACGCGAACCACGCCTCGTCCCACAAGAAGACCAGGTCCGGCTTGATGGCCAGGCACTCCTCCATCACCCGCTGCACGTCGTAGACGATCCCGTCGAACGTGCAGTTGGTCAGCAGCAGCATCTTGACCCGGTCCAGCTTGCCCGCCCGGCGCAGCGCCAGCAGCCGGCTCTTAATCTCCCGCAGCGGCACCGCGCCGTACATCGAGTACTTGTTCATCGGGTACGCGTCGAGGTAGGTCACCATCGCCCCGGCCAGCATCAGCCCGTAGTGGTGCGACTGGTGGCAGTTCCGGTCGACCAGGACGATGTCGCCCGGCCGGACCAGGGCCTGCACGACGATCTTGTTGGCCGTCGAGGTGCCGTTGGTGACGAAGTACGTCTGCCGCGACCCGAACGTCTTGGCCGCGAGCTGCTGGGCCTCGCGCAGCGGCCCGGTCGGCTCCAGCAGCGAGTCCAGCCCGCCGCAGGTCGCCGACGTCTCGGCCAGGAAGATTTCCAGGCCGTAGAAGTCGACCATGTCCCGGATCCAGTGCGAGTTGACGATCGAATTGCCGTGCGAGATCGGCAGCGCGTGAAACACCCCGGTGGGCCGGTTGCTGTAGTTACGCAGCGCGCTGAAGAACGGCGCGCGGTACCGGGCCGCGACGCCGTCCAGGATGGACAGGTGCAGCTCCAAAGACCCTTCCCGGGCGTGGAAGATGCGCCGGAAATGGTGGCTGAGCCGGCCGGCCAGGTCCTCGACCGAGATCTCGGTCATCAGGTACAGGTCGAGTTCGGGCCTGATCCGGGCGAGCGACCGGGCCAGGACCTGGGCGCGGTCATCCGGCGAGCGCTCCATCAGGTCGGAGGATCCGCCGCTGTACGCGAACTGGGCGATCGAGGACGAGTCGTGGCGGGAGCGGTGGGTGAACCGGCGGCGGACCACGCACGCCTGCAGCCTGAAGTTCAGGCGCGCGGCCATCAGCGCGTCGTCGAAGCTGGGCACCACGACGATCTCGTAGATGAACTGATCGTCCGGACGGCGCCACCGGCGGAGCTCCTCGCGCAGCGCGCGCTCCTGCTCCTCGGTCAGGTCCTCGACGACGAGAACCTCGAAGTAAGGCCGGTCGCTGCCGGACTGCTTGGCCGAGCCGGCCTCGCGATCGTAGCTGTCGTCCTCGGCCCGCAGATCCCACGCCTGACCACCGCGGTAGGACTCGATGACCAGCGCCCGGTTGGCCCGGCCCACCATCGCGGCCAGCCGTTCGTACTTACCGGCCGCGAACAGCCGCCGTACCTCCTGGTAGATCTGCGCGCCGGGAAACGCCCAGAATCGCTCGATCGCCCCGAGGATGTCCAGGCGCTCGGTGACCCCCTCGACCAGCTTCTCGACGGGACGCCGCTGGGAATCGGCGAGGGCCAGCTGAGTGGTCGCTTCCTCCAGGCCGGACCAGGTGTCGTTCCTGAGCTGCCACAGGCTGTTGTACGCCAGCGGGTTCTCCTCGACCGGCACAATGACCACCTCCGAGATTTCCGCGGCGGACGGACTTCCTCGCCAGCCGCCTCAAAGCCACCATGCCCCCCGGGAAGCCCAGGTGACAAGAGGTCACGAGCGACCACCAGAACGTGGGGTAGCGGTCCGTCCGGGCATCTTCCCCCTCTTCCCCCCTCTTCCGCCCGGGCATCTTCGCGATCTCTCAGCTGGGACTGGCGACCGGAAGCCCGGCGCCGGCGGCCGCGGCGAGCAGGCGCTCGTCGTAGGCGACGAACGCGGTCAGGTCCCGCTTGAGCGCGAGCGCGGCCGCCAGGTGAATCGCGTGGGCCGCACACAAGGTCTGCGGCGGCAGCGTGGCCGAGTTGTCGAGCACGTCGNNCCGGGCTCGGCGCGCCAGACCGCACGCGGCACCTCGGCCCGGTGCAGCGCGCTGGAGACCAGCGGCTGACCGGACCGCTCGGCCAGCCAGCGGGCCAGCGCGGCCGACTCCGGCTCGGTCAGGGCCAGCTTGACCAGGGCCGAGGAATCGAGGTAGATCACCCGTCCGTCCCCTGCCGTATCCGGCGCAGGATCTCGCTGGCGGTCGGCTGGCCGGCGGTCGGCGCCGGGTACGGGTCCAGGTCGCCGACGCCCCCGCCTTCCTCGGCCGGCTCGATGATCCCGGCCGTGATCAGGCGTTCCAGTGGGCTGCCCGGCTCATTGACCGGCACGAGCTGGGCCACCAGGCGTCCCCGGTTCGTGATGTCCACCGTGTACCCCTTCTCCGCCAGGTCGACGTAGACGCTGGCGTGCTGGCGCAGTTCCCTGATCCCGATGCACGTGCTCGCGGCGGCCCGGCTGGTCGCCTCGGCTCGCGAGGCGGGTCGCCCGGGATCACGGGTCCGCCCCGCGCGGCTCACCGGCCGCGGATCCCGATCCTGCTCCGGAGTGTCGCTCATCAGGATGGCGACGTGGAGACCCCGGTCTTCAGGCCGGGGAGGAAACGCCGCGTCACCTCCCCGGAAATGTCAGCAGTGTCCGATAGTGTGTTCGTATGTCCCGGTACCGGCTCATCCCCACGCCCGCCCAGGAAGCGGTGCTGCAGGACCACTGCGGCCACGCCCGGTACGTCTGGAACCTCGCCGTCGAACAGCACTCCCACTGGCACCCCGGCCGGAAAAGCGCGCCCGGCTACCTGGAACAGTGCCGGCAACTCACCCAGGCCC
>PLIQ01000074.1 GCA_003140115.1 Actinomycetota bacterium
TCCGCGGCCCGTTCGAGCGGATCGTCAACCCGGCCGACCGCCAGTTTCGGCTGCACGGTGCCCGCTACCGCCATGGCGGCTACCGACGGCGCGCGGAGCCGAGGCCGGCCCGCGCGGTCAGCCGCGAATACGGGAACCGCGCTGAAGTCCGCGGCCCGGTCCGGCGGGTGTACTTCTTGCGGCCGCGGGTCCTCGTGCCGGTCGCCCGCTGCAGCCAGGAACCCGGGCTCCGTCAGCCGCAGCGCTGCCCGGCCGTCGGCTGTGGCGCGACTCGCCGGCTCGGCGGTTGCCTTCGTCTGTCCGGCAGACCTGGCGATCTTCGGAGCAAGCATGGGGCGGCTCCTCATGGCCGGCCCGGCCGTGAACGGCCCGTTACCTGGCTGGATTGTACCCCGATAGCCCGATCGTGAAGCTGACCTCACCGGCCTCGCCGCTGCCCTGTAGCGTTAGATCATGCCCGAGCAGCATGCATCCCCGACCTGGCAGCCGCCGTCGCAGGACGAGCAGTTCAGCGGCACCTTGGACGCCGCCGAGCGCAACGAGCTCCCCGACTCGGCCTACGCCTTCCCCGCCCAGCGCAAAGAGCCGCTGACCTCAGCCAGCCACGTGCGCTCCGCGCTGGCCCGTTTCGATCAGGTCCAGGACGTCACCGACGCCGACCGCGCGCAGGCCTTCGAGAACATCCGCCGCGCCGCCTCCTACTACGACGTCGACATGACCGAACAATCCTGGCCCGACCTGATGCACTAGCGCCGTCCCAACCACGAGCCCAACGTCGAGAAGCGGACAGAGGCGGACATGAGCACGGACCAAGCGGACCAAGCTGGCCAAGCGGACCGGGCTGGCCAGGCTAGCCAAGCCGACCACGTTGACGCGCTGGTGATCTTCGGCGCCACCGGTGACCTGGCCAAACTCGAGACCTTCCCGGCTCTGGTCGGGCTGGTCGAGCGGGGCGTGCTGGACGTCCCGGTGATCGGCGTGGCCAAGAGCGGCTGGGGCCTGGACCAGTTCCGCGACTACGCGACCGCCTCGCTGAAGCTGAACAACATCGATCCGGGCAGCCCGCCCGCGGTCCAGCTGCTCAAGCAGCTGCGCTACGTGGACGGCGACCTGGACGACCCCGCGACCTACAAGGCCATGTCGGACGAGATGGGCGAGGCCCAGAAGGCGCTGTTCTACCTCGAGGTGCCGCAGGGGCTGTTCGGGCGTATCGCCCAGGGCATCTCCGAGGCCGGACGGGCCAAGGGCAGCCGGGTCATGGTCGAGAAGCCGTTCGGCAACGACCTGGCCAGCGCCCAGCAGCTGAACGTCACCATGCAGCAGTATTTCCCCGAGGACGCCATCTACCGGGTCGACCACTGGCTGGGCCTGGAACCGGTGGACAGCCTCATGTTCGTCCGGTTCGCGAACTCGATCATCGAGCCGCTGCTGAACCGGACCTACGTGCAGAGCATCCAGATCACGATGGCGGAGGCGTTCGACGTCTCCGACCGGGGCAGCTTCTACGACAAGACCGGCGCGATCAAGGACGTGATCCAGAACCACCTGCTGCAGGTCCTGGCCACCGTGCTGGCTGAGCCGCCGGACGGCACCGGCCTGGATGCCTGGCGGGCGTCCAAGGCCGATCTCCTCGGGGCGCTGCGCCCGCTGACCCCGGACCTCACCGTCAAGGGCCAGTACCAGGGCTACCTCGACGTCAAAGGGGTGGCCCCGAACTCCAAAACCGAGACCTACGCAGCGATCAGGCTCGCCGCCGACTCCTGGCGCTGGGCCGACGTGCCGATTTTGATCCGGGCCGGCAAGTGCCTGCCGCTGACCGCCACCGAGGTCACGGTCACCTTCCGCCGCCCGCCCTACGACCCGTTCGGGATCGGCGAAAACCCGAACACGCTGCGGTTCCGGATCAACCCGGAGAACCGGGTCAGCCTGACCCTGGTCGGCAAGAAGCCCGGCGTCGGCTGGCTGCCCGAGGCCGAGGACCTCAGGTTCGCCGAACACCCCGGCTCCGACCTGCGCCCCTACGACCGGCTCATCGGCGCCGCGCTCGCCGGGCAACGCTGGCTGTTCGCCTCACAGGAACAGGTCGAAGCGGCCTGGCGGGTCGTCGACCCCGTCCTCGGCGACGTCGGCCCCGTCCACCCGTACCAACGGGGCAGCTGGGGTCCGGACCAGGCGGCTGCCCTGCTGCCCGCCGGCGANNGCTAGGGCCGCTCCTGCTGCCCGACCAGCATGACCACGTCACCGATCGTGCGGACCAGGCCGTGCCGCCGCCGGACGACGTCGGCGATGATCCCGGTCCACCCGGTCTGGTGCCAGGCGCCGAGCGCCGCGGCGTTGTCGCCGTGGAAGTACTCGGAGAAGATCAGGTTGTCCCGCCACGCCGGGTCGGACTGCAAAAACTCGGTATCGCCGAAGCACGCCCGCCGGCCGTCGGGCCCCCGGGTGAAGATCGAGATCAGCCGGTCCTGCAGGTCGGCGGCCACCTTGTCCAGCGTCAGCCGGGTCCCGGACCCGGTCGGGTACTCGACGGTGAAGTCGTCGCCGAAGAACCGGTGGTACCGCTCCAGGGCGCTGATGACCAGGTAGTTCAGCGGGAACCAGACCGGCCCGCGCCAGTTGGAGTTGCCGCCGAACAACGCCGTGGTGGACTCCGCGGGCTCGTAATCGATGCTGGCCGTAACGCCCTCCACCGAAAGCTCGTACGGATGGTCACGGTGGTAGGCCGACAGGGCCCGCAGACCGTGCGGGGACAAGAACTCGTTCTCGTCGAACAGCCGGCCCAGCAGCCGCTCCAGCCGGTCCGGACCGACCAGCGAGAGCAGCAGCCGCTGCTCACCGGTCGGCCCGCGCAGCACGCCGCGCTGGCGCATCGCGCTGGTGTCGGTCAGGTCCTCGCGGCCAAGCAGGTCGGCGAACTGTTTGCCGAGCACCAGAGCCTGCTGCAGGTCGTCCTCGCTGACCACCGCGGCCGCCAGCATCGGGATGATGCCCACCATCGACCGGACCTTGATCGGCACCTGGGCCCCGGACGGCGTCACCAGCCGGTCGTAGTAAAAACCGTCGTCGGCATCCCACAGGCCCTGGCTGTCCAGCGCGTCACGGATGGCCGCGAAGTGCTCCAGGAACTTGATCACCAGGTCGGTCGCGTGGCGCTGCCCGCTCCGGCTCAAGATGCTGGCGATGCTGCCCATGGCGATGGCGTAGGCGCCCATCCACCCGGTGGCGTCGGACTGCTCCAGGATCCCGCCGACGGGCAGCTTGGACCGGTCCAGCGGGCCGATGTTGTCCAGGCCGAGGAAGCCGCCCTCGTACACGTTCTTCCCGCCGGCGTCTTCCAGGTTGACCCACCAGGTGAAGTTGACCAGCAGCTTGTCGAATATCCGGGACAGGAACTCGACGTCGCGGCCCTCGTCGACCGCGAACACCTCCAGCGCCGCCCAGGCCTGGACCGGCGGGTTGACGTCGGAGAAGTTCCACTCGTAGGCGGGCAGCGTCCCGCTCGGATGCTGGAACCACTCCCGGCACAGCAAGATCAGCTGGTACTTGGCGAACGCCGGGTCCACGTGCGCCAGCGCTACGCAGTGAAAGCCCAGGTCCCANNTCCCACTTGTCCGGCATCGACATGATGTCGAACGCGTCGAAGTTGCGCCAGTGTGAGTTGCGCCCGGTCAGCCGCTCGGCCGGCGGCGCGGGCTGGCCCGGGTCGCCGTCCAGCCACCGGGTGACGTCGTAGTAGAACAGCTGCTTGCTCCACAGCAACCCGGCGAAGCCCTGCCGCATGACCAGCGCCTCGTCCTCGCTGGCCTCCCGCGGCGTCAGCTCGGTGTAGAACTCGTCGGCCTCACCCCGCCGTCTGGTCACCACCTGGTCGAACTCCGCGCCCAGCGCCGCCGCTGTCGCGTCAGGCTGCGGCACCGCCGAGCCCAGGGCCGCGGCGGCGGGCCCCCCGGAAGCCGCCGGCCGCATTCGCAGCCGCAGCTCGGCCGAGGCCCCGGCGGCCAGCGTGACCTGGTACCAGAACGCGCACTTGGTCCCGGTCCGGGCCGGGTTGACCGTGGGCGCCCCGCCGACCACGTGGTCGTTGATGCCGTCCTTCGGGTACGGCGTGAGCGGCGCCGCGCCGTACAGCCGCGCCACGTTCGTCTCGTTCTCGCAGAACAGCGCGGTGGGCTGCGTCCCGTCCGGCCCCGGGCCCGCGATCAGCTCCAGCTCGCCCACGAACGGGTGCTCGATGGTCACCACCGAAGGGTCGGACGCGGCCGCCCCGAGCACCGGCCGCGGGTCGTTCGCCCAGGACCAGGTGTTGCGGAACCAGGCCGTCGGCAGTACGTGCAGCGTCGCGGGCTCCGGGCCCGCGTTGGTCACCGAGATCGACATCAGCAGGTCATCCGGGGACGCCTTGGCGTAGTGCACCTCGACGATCCAGTACCGGTTACCGGCGAACGCCCCGGTGTCCAGCAGCTCGTACTCCGGCTCGAACCGGTTCCGCGACGCGTTGACGTCGATCAGATCCTGGTACGGGAACGGGCCCTGCGGGTAGTGGTACCGCCACCGGTTCCACGCGTGGCTGGGGATGGCGTCCAGATACCACCAGTGCTCCTTGACGTCCTCGCCGTGGTTGCCCTGCTCGCCGGTCAGCCCGAAGGCCCGCTCCTTGAGGATCGGGTCGCGCCCGTTCCACAGCGCCAGGCCCAGGCACAGCCGCTGCTCGATGTCGCAGAACCCGGCCAGCCCGTCTTCGCCCCAGCGGTAGGCCCGCGATCGGGCGTGATCGTGCGGCAGGTAGTTCCACGCGTCGCCGTCCGCGCTGTAGTCCTCGCGGACCGTGCCCCACTGCCGCTCGCTCACGTACGGTCCCCACCGGTACCAGTCGCTGGCCTGCAGAAGCCCGTTCTCCAGCTTCCCGAATTCGTCGACCCGCTCGCGCTCAGCGCTCATCGCAGCCTTCTCCTTGGTTCCGGGTCCTCGCCGTAATCCTGTGCCGCGGCCGTAGCTCCTTGTTTTATCCGAACGCAGCGTGGTACCACCGCCCGGCCCCCTCCAAGCGCCCCGGGTTAGGCTTGAACATGAAGNNATGACAACGGGACAGACAGCCGGCCGGCCGGGTCCTGGCCACAGGTAAGATCCGGGCCGCTCGTGGTCGGCGGGATCCTGGTCGGGATCGGCGCGGTGGCCGCGATGGCCGGCCTGGCCGTGGCCGGCACGCACGTGGCCGCCGCCACCCGGGCCTGGCTCAAGGAGCTGGAGACACCACCCAGCGAGCTCGCCAGGCTGAAGTGGGAGCAGGCCAAGACCGCCGCCGCCTCCGGCGCGGCCACCTGGCGCGATCACCCGAACGCCAAGGTCCGCCTGGTCCGCCGGAATTCATCGGCCTCGGACTGATCCTGACGGGCCGGAAGCAAAAGGTCCCGGCCGCCTGATCAGACGGCCGGGACCTTAGCTGCGGTCGGAGTTACCGGGGAAAGACCCGGCACGAGTGGTTCCACCNNGTTCCCTGGATGGAACCGGACGGATAGCTGAAGCTGAACGTGACGTGGTTCCGCTTGACCGTTCCGACGATCGGCCCCGTGGTCGGGTAACCCGAATCAGTCAGCGTTCCGGTCAGGCAGCCGCCGTACTGCTTGAAGGTCACCTTGTAGGTGTAGGTCGTGCCCAGATAGACGGCCTCGACGTGGTTGCGGCCGTTCAGGTTCCACTGCTCCCGCGCCCCCGGGTTGCAGCCTGGCGCCCATGAACTACTGGTGTGTGCGGTGGGACTGACGGTCGCTGCGCTCGCCACCCCGGCCCCGCCTGCTACGAGCCCAGCGGCGGCCGCAAGGCCCACGCAGGTTCGCAGCATCATCTTGCTGATACTTCTCATAATTCCCATTTCAATAGAACCGCCGGCTGGAGGCCAGAGCCCTCCGCTGTCGCGTGCCTGGCGGCCTGCTTACATTAAGGAGACGCCGGAACGGGCAATTAGGTTGCCATGGGAATAAAACGACTATTCACGTTTCAGGATAGTTTTTCCCCGCATTATCCGACAAACAGCAATTAACCTGCATAGACGCCAGCGAATACCGCGTGGAACGCGAAGCCCATGCCGTTTACACCGGTTCTCTTTACCACCATGCGTCACTCCTTACCCGCCGCCGCGGCGCGGAGGAACCCACCGATCCCGGCCTGAGCCAGGCCGGCCGCGTCCGGGCCGCTGGCGGCCTCGGTCTCGGCCGCCGTGGCAGGCACCTTACCGCCAATGATGATCGATGATTGGGAAGCCTTCAGCCCGACCAGATACCGTGGTGGGCGGAGCTCGAGCGCTGGAGGCGCGGTGGGCGATTCAGGGCCAGGGCGGACCGGCGGCGGCTTTGCCGCGGGTTCGCGAGTCGCCGGGTACCTCCTGGAGCAGGAGATCGGCGCGGGCGGGATGGCCGTGGTGTTCCGGGCCCGGGACGACCGGCTCGACCGGCTCGTCGCGCTGAAGCTTCTCACCCCCTGGCTGGCCGCCGATGAGGACTTCCGGCACCGGTTCCTGCGCGAGTCCCGGGCGGCGGCCGCCGTCGATGACCCGCACATCATCCCGGTGTACGAGGCCGGTGAGGCCGACGGGGTCCTGTTCATCGCGATGCGCTACGTGGTCGGCGGTGATATCCGGTCCCGGCTGCGGCGCGACGGCCCGTTCGCCGCGGCCCGGGCCGCGGCGGTGCTGTCGCCGGTGGCCTCGGCGCTGGATGCCGCGCACGGGGCCGGCCTGGTGCACCGGGACGTCAAGCCGGCCAACATGCTGGTGGATTCGCGACCCGGCCGTCCCGATCACGTGTACCTGTCCGATTTCGGGCTGGCCAAGACCCGGTCGGCCTCGGTCCAGCTGACCAGAACCGGGCTGAACCTGGGCACCGTGGGGTACATGGCGCCCGAGCAGATCGAGGGCCGGGAGGTGGACGGCCGGACGGATCAGTACGCGCTGGCCTGCGCGGCGTTCGAGTTGCTGTCCGGCGCGGTGCCGTTTGAGCGGGAACAGGACCTGGCCGTGCTCTACGCGCATCTGTCCGAGCCGCCGCCGTCGCTGTCCGCCCGGCGTCCCGATGTGCCCGCGGCGGCCGACGAGGTACTGGCCCGGGCGCTGGCCAAGGCCGCGAACGACCGGTATCCGAGCTGCCGGCACTTCATCGAGGCGCTGCGCCAGGCGCTTGGCCTGCAAGCCTATGACCACGACCCCGGCCTCAGCTCGCCGCCAGCGGCGCTGGCAGCAGGCCGGCCCGCCACCGCGATACCCAGCACGGAGGCGACCCAGATCGCCCCCCATCAGGTCAGCATGCCCCGCTCCGCCCCGGCCGGGATATCCTCCCTCCCGGGCGGTCCGAGCTCGCTCCGCCACGGGCGCGGCCTGGCCTCGCCGCTGACCACCTTCGTGGGCCGCACCGAAGCGGTGCAGGAGGTCGCGGGCCTGCTCGACGGCTCCCGACTGGTGACGATCACCGGCCCGGGCGGCGTGGGCAAGACGCGGCTGGCCATCGAGGTGGCCCGCCAGGTGGCGGGGCGCTTCGCCGACGGCGCCTGCCTGGTCGAGCTGGCGGCGGTGCAGGAGCCGGCCCTGGTGCCCGCGGCGGTGGCCGCGGCCCTGGGCATCCCGCAGGCCCCCGACCTGTCCGTGGCGGACTCGCTGGCCGCCGCGGTTGGCCGGCTGCAGGTGCTGCTGGTCCTGGACAACTGCGAGCACCTCGTCGGCGCGGTGGCCGACCTGTGCGAAACGATGCTGCTCGCCGCGGACGACGTACGGGTCCTGGCCAGCAGCCAGGAACCGCTCCGGGTGGCCGGGGAGACCCGGTACCGGCTGGCGCCCCTATCGGTGCCGCAGCCGGACGAACAGGCCGACTCGCCCGAGTCGGAGGCGGTACGGCTGTTCGCCGATCGGGCCAGACGGGTCGACCCGCACTTCCGTATCGACCCCGAGTCGGCCCCGGCAGTGGCGCGGCTGGTTACCCGGCTGGACGGGATGCCGCTGGCCATCGAGCTGGCCGCGGCCCGGGTCGAGGCGCTGGGCCTGGCGCAACTGCTGGACCGCCTGGATGATCGCTTCGCGCTGCTGGCCAGCGGCGACCGGCGGGTCACCGGCCGGCAGCGCTCACTGGCGGCCACCGTGGACTGGAGCTATCACCTGCTGGACAGCGAAGAGCAGCAGGTCTTCCGCCGGCTGTCGGTTATCCCCGGCCCGTTCACGCTCGAGGCCACCACCGCGGTGGCCGGCCCAGGCGCGGAACCGGCGGTGCTGCACCTGGTGGACTGCTCGCTGCTCTCACCGCCCCGGATCGGCCGGGATGGCCGGCCCCGTTACCTGATGCTGGAGACCCTGCGGGCCTACGGCGCCGGGCGGCTCGCGGAGGCCGGCGAGCAGCAGGCCGCCGCGGCCAGGCTCGCCGAGTACGCGCTCGCGCTGGCCACCCAGGCCGCGGAGGACATGCAGACCGGCGCGGGGGAGCTGGCCGCTACCCGGTGGCTGGACACCGAGGACGCCACCACCCAGCAGGCCCTGACCTGGGCCCTGGAGCACGATCCCGGCCTGGCGCTGCAACTGGCGGTGGCCCTGGCCCCCTGGTGGGTCACCCGGGGCCGGGTGACGTCCGGGTACCCGCTCCTGCTCGCCGCCGCCGAGGGCGCCCCGCGAGCCGAGGGGGTCCCGCGAATGGGGGACGCCTGGCCGGCCGCGCAGTACTGGCTCGGCTACTGCGCCAACCTGGCCGGGGATTTCCTGGGTGCGCTCAAGCACTACGCCCTCGCCATCAGCGCCGTCGCCGATGATCCGCGATCACCGGTCCTGGCCGACGCCGCCTCGGGCCGGGCCAACTGCCTGCTCAACCTCAGGCGTAACGCCGAAGCGGCCGAGGAAGCCGAGCGGGCTGTGGATCTCGCTCGGGATATTGGCTATCCGGCCGGCGAGGCCCGCGCCCTGCTGACCCTTTCCATCGCCGCTCAGTACGCCGGCGACGAGCCCAAGGCCCTGGACTGGGCCCGGCAGGCCACTCAGATCGACCCCCGCGCCATCCCGGGCAGGCTCGCCCGCCAGTGCAACGACAGCCTGGCCGACATCCTGGTCGACGTGGGCGACCTGACCGCCGCCGAGGACACCTGCGTGACCGAACTCGACCGGGCCCGGCAGGCAGGTGACCTCATCAGCCAGTCGTTCTGCCTGGACCTGCTGGCGGAGCTGGATCAGCGAGTCGGCCGGATCCCCGAGGCCGGCGCGCACCTGCGGGAATCCCTGGAGATCGCCACCCGGATCGGGAACCGGCTGCGGCTGATCGACTGCCTCAACAACTGCGGGCATCTGTGCGCGGCGACCGGCCGGCCTGCCGACGCCGTCACGATGTGGGCCGCCTTCGTCACATGCCTGAAGGAAATCGGCATGTCCGACCTGCCCGCCGCGGAGGAGCGCCGTCGGGAACCTCTGCGCGCGGCCCAGCAGGCGCTGGGACCCGACCGGACCGGCGCCGCCGAGAAGCGCGGCCGGGAGATGACCCTGGCCACCGCGGCCGAGCTCGCCATCTTGCTCGCCGGGACGGACGCCCATGCCCCGGAGGTCGTGCCGGACCTCGGGAAGCTCAGCGCCAAGGAGCGGGAACTGGTCACTCTGGTCGCTCAGGGCCGCACCGACGCCGAGATCGCCGGGCAGCTTCACCTCAGCGTCCGGACCGTCCACTCCCGGGTGGACCGCATCCGGGCCAAAGCCGGCTGTCCGCGCCGCGCCGACCTGATCCGGCTCGCCCTCCAAGCCGGCCTCGTCTGACCGGCGCCTGATCGTCAGACCTTAGGTCTCCGGGATGCCGGCGTGCCGGGCCAGGATGTCAGCACGCCGGTGCCGCGCGCCCGGTCAGCCCGCGGCGGCGGTGAACACGGGCAGGTACCCGAGATCCTGCCCAGCGGCGGTGGGATGGTAGGACGAGCTGATCGCGAAGATGTCCACCGAGTGCAGCCAGCTATCGGAGTCGCAGATCTCGTGCCCGGCGAACTGACCGCGGACATCGGCGAACGTGTCGTGATTGGCCTGCGCGGCGCCCTGCAGGGCGCCGTCGAGATCGTCCGCGCCGTCGTTGAGGGCGGTGCGGTCCTTGGTGCTCAGCCCGATGCAGGAGCCGGATTTGGAGAGGTCGTACAGGTCGGGGTAGCCAAGCACGACGATCTTCGCCGACGGCGCGTCGGCCCTGATGGTCCGCAGGGTGGTATCGAGCCGGGCCGGCAGCTGGCTGGTGATGAAGGCCTCGGCNNGTGGTCGCCCCGGAGCAGGCCACCGAGACAAAGGTAGCGGGCGAGGTGACGCCAGCCCATTGCTCCGGGTAGGCCTTTGTGCTGCGATCGCAGCTTCCGCTGGACGACGTGTAATCACCGGCGCCGACTCCGGAGCTGTAGGAATCGCCGAGCGCCACGTAATTGACCGCGGCTGCCGCGCCGGCCTCCGGGGCCGCAGCCGTGACCAGGCCAGCGGAGGCCGTGGAAACAACAACCGCTGCGCTGAAAATAACCCGGAAAATACGCACGAATCCCCCACTATAACCAGGAAATGCATTGAAAAAACGCCTGCATGATCCTTGTATCACGCATCAGCAGGCAGCTCAATATTCAAAAGTGCCCGCGGTCATGTTGCCGTCGGTCGCCTCACCGGATGACCGCCCGCACCGCGTTTTTCATCGCATGCTGTCCTGACGTGTGAGGATCGCCAGCAGTTCGTCGACTCCCCGCACCTGCAGGTGCGGGCGGCGCGCGGCGGGCAGGCCGTCGTAGGCCGCCGCACCGCCCAGCCCGGTGCCGACGGCGATGGCCAGCGACCGGCCCCGGTGCGCCATCGGCACCTCGAGTGCGGGGTCGTCGCCCACCACGGCCAGCCAGGCCGGGCTGGCCCCGAGCCGGTCCGCGGCGCTGCGCAGCGCGTCCAGCGACGGCTTGCCCACCACCCGTACCGCGCACCCGGTCAGCGACTTGATCATGGCCGAGATGGCCCGGGAGGTGCCGAGCGCCCGGCCGCCGGCCACGGCGAAGAACGGCGTCTGCGAGGCGGTGTACAGCTCGGCGCCGCCCCAGACCGCGTGGCAGGCCGCCTCGAGCGCGGGCATGGTGAACTCGGGGAACCAGCCCGCCAGCACCGCGTCGGCCCGGACCCCAGCCTCGGGCGGCACGACCTCCAGGCCGGCCTCCCGCAGCGGCTCGGTGAGCCCGGGCCCGCCCAGCACCATGATCCGCTGATGCCCGTGGCGGCCAAGCACCCGGACCGCGCTGCTGGCCGGCGTCATCATCGCCTCGTCCGGCAGGCCGAACCCGATGTCCCGCATGATCCGCGCGTAGTGCGCGGGCGGGCGGGTCGTCCCGTTGGTGAACACCACGAACGGCAGCCCGCGCGCCGCCGCCCAGCTGGTGATCGCCACCGCGCCCGGCAGCGGCCGCAGCCCGTGGTTCTGCCGGTCGCCGAGCACCAGCGTGCCGTCCATATCGAACACGAAGCCCCGGGCGTCCCGCAGCCGGGCCAGCGGATCAGGATCGCGCAGCGTTGTGTTCTTCAAGGCGCTGTCCTTCGAGGCTGGGCCCCTTGAGCTCGAGCCGGAAGCCGGGCTTGTCCACAATCAGCCGCGTGACCGGCGGGCGGGAGCCGAGCTCGCGCAGCAGCCGCAGGACCGGCTGCACCTCCGGGTGGTAGTGCCGCGCGGCGGGCGCGGCGGCGAGCATGGCGTCTACCTCCTCGCCCGGCATCGCGAACCGCAGCAGCAGTTCCTCGTCGGTGATCCCGCGCGGCAGCCGTCGCCGCAGCTCGGCCACGGTCGGCGGCGGCGGCTCGGCGGCCAGCTGGCGGGCGCGCGGCCGGTCCAGGATGCGGTCCAGGACCCACGGCTCGACGTCGGCCGTCGGCTTGCCGAAGCTGCCCAGCACGTACCGGATCACCTGGTCGGGGACGACCTCGTACCGGATCCCGCTGACCACGTTGGACAGCGCCTGCCCGCACACCATCTGCGGGAACGGCGTGACCATGATCGGGTAGCCGAGCTCGGCCCGGACCCGGCTCACCTCGTCCATCACCGCGTCGAACCGCGACTCGAGCCCGATCTCGGCCAGTTGCCGCCGCAGCGTGGTCAGCACCCCGCCCGCCACCTGGTGCCGGGTGAAGGCCGCGTCGAACGGCCGCGGGCGCCCGGACGGCAGCGACTCCGCGGCGGCGAGCCGGTCGAAGTACCGGGCGGCCCGGGCCAGCAGCCGGTCGTCCACGCTCACCGTGTGCCCGAGCTCGCGCAGGTTCGCGACCGTGCGTTCGGCGTCGGGCAGCGAGGATCCGTCACCCAGCGCGCCGCAGGCGACCTGCAGCACCTCCACGCCCAGGTCCGGCGCGGCCAGGTAGACCAGCGGCGACAGTCCGATCGTGCAGTGCGCGTGCAACTCCAGCGGCTTGCCCGCCAGCCGTGCCCGCACCGCGGGAAGCAGCGTGCGGGCCCGCTCCGGGGTGAGCAGCCCGGCCGGGTCCTTGATATAGGCGCGATCGATGTCCCGCGACGCCGCGGCCTGCCCGGCGATCCCGGCGTAGAACGCGTCGTCGTGGACAGCCGAGATCGTATACGTCAGCGCCGCGATGATCTCGGTCCCGCCGGCCTGCCGGATCATCCGCGCGGTGGCCAGCACCGCGTTCATGTCGTGCGTCGGGTCCAGGACCACGAACCGCGAGATCCCGGCCGCGACCAGCCGCTGATAGACCAGCCGCATCACGTCCTGGTGGGCCCGCTCCCAGGAGATGAAGCGGAACCCGGTCCCGATGAACTGCAGCGGCGTGTCCGGCATCGCGGCGTGGGTGAGCCGGATCCGCTGCCACGGGTCCTCCCGGTGGGTCCGTACCGCCACCCCCATGGCCGTGCTCGAGCAGAAGTCCAGCGCCCGGAACCCGACCCGGTTCAGCACCGGCGCGATCGCCGCGATGTGCGCCGTCCGTAGCCCAGTAGCGCTCCACAAGCTCTGGTTCCCGTCCCGCACCGACACGTCCACCAACTGCACCTCACCCACCGACCCCACCCCCGGCACCAGTCCCACCCGCNNCCCGCCCACTTGGCACCGGGCCAGTGCGCTGCGCAGCCGGGCGAGCGCCTGCGTCCGGTCGGCGCCGCTGACCACGAGCTTGGCCAGCAGGCTGTCGTACTGCGGCGGCACGGCCGAGCGGGCCTGAATGTGCGTGTCGACCCGGATGCCGGGTCCGGCCGGAAATACCGTGCTGGTCACCGTCCCCGGGCTCGGCCGGAAGCCGTTCGTTGGGTCTTCCGCGTTGATCCGGCACTCGATTGCGTGACCGCG
>PLIQ01000103.1 GCA_003140115.1 Actinomycetota bacterium
ACTACGGGGCGCGGCGTCGGCGCCAGCTCCCACAACCCGTCAAGCAGCTCGGTAAGCACGTCGCGGCGCAGCGAGTAGTAGTAGTTGCGCCCGGCCTTGCGCGTGCTGATCAGGCCCGCGTTCTGCAGGATCTTGGTGTGGTAGGAGATCGTCGGCTTTGACACCGGAAGCGTGCTCTCCAGCGTGATGCAGGCCAACTCGTCGACCTGTGCCATTTGGACGATGATGCTCCACCGGATCGGATCGCTCAGCGCCCGGAAGACCTCGGTCGGTGGGTTGTCGACCGTCAGCTTGGCAGCCATGAGATAACTCGGTTCCCCTTGGGTGCCGGCACCGTCAAGATACTGGCACGATTTGCAGACAACGTTCGAGAACTATGATACAGCCCCCAGAGCAAAACCAGTGCCCAGCCCTCGACAAGTCATGCAGAGTTAACACGAAGCCAGCGGCCTGTCCAAAGCGGACCGGCCGGCAACACGAAGCTAAATGGCTTAAGCGGTCCTGGCCGGGCTGGGGACCTCCTCGGTACCGCGCACGATGGCGAAGACGTGCTCGTCCTGGGCCAGGATCGGGGAGTCCCCGCTGATCACGATGCGGCCGCGCTCCATGACGTAGCAGCGGCTGGAGTTGGCCAGCGCGCGCGGCACGCTCTGCTCGACGATCAAGATGGCCAGGCCCTGCTCGCGAAGCCGCGCGATCGCGTCGTAGATGGTGCGGATGACGATGGGAGCCAGGCCGGAGGTGGGCTCGTCCAGCATCAGCACCCGCGGCTCGGCCATCAGCGCCTGGCCGATCGCGACCATCTGCTGCTCGCCGCCGGACAGGAAGCCCGCGTTGCGGGACGCGTAGGTACGCAGGATGGGAAACAGGTCAAAGACGCGTTCCATGGTCGCCGCCACCGCCTTGCGGCCCGACCGCCGGCGCGTGTACGCGCCGAGGCGCAGGTTCTCCTCGACGCTCAAGCTGGCGAAGATCCGGTGGCCCTCGGGCACGTGGGCCAGCCCGGCGTCGACGATCTGGCGGGAACTGGCCTTGGAGACGTCGGTGCCGACCAGCGTCACGGTGCCGGGGAAGCGACCGTAGCGCAGGCCGGCGATGGCCAGCAGGCTGGTCGTCTTGCCCGCCCCGTTCCGGCCGATGAGCGCCACCGTCTCGGCGGCGCCGACCTGCAGGGATATGCCGTCGACGGCCTGCAGCGACCCGTATCCGGCGTGCAGGTCGCAGACGTCGAGCAGCGGGTCGCCAGTGCTCATGACGATGCCTCCAGTGGCTCATCGATGCCCAGGAACACGCTGGCGACGGTCGTGTCGGACCGCAGTTCCGCCGGGGTGCCCTGGAACAAGATCCTGCCTTGGTGCAGGCAGGTGACGGTGTCGGCAATGGACAAGACCATCGGGACATTGTGTTCGATCAGCAGCACGCCCACCCCCGAACGAGCCAGGTTCTGGCAGACCTCGGTCACCAGGTCCAGCTCGACGGGGCTCAGGCCCGCGGCCGGCTCGTCAAGCAGGATGAAGCTCGGCCGCAGGGCGATGGCCCGGGCCAGCTCGACCATGCGCCTGGTGCCGTGCGGCAAGGCGGCGGCCGGCTGGGACAGGACATGGTGCAGGCCGAGCGACTCGAGTATCTCCAGCGCCTCGTCGCGGGCCTGGCGGTTGACCCGTATCCCGCGCGGCAGCCGCAGGATCGACTCCGGGCCGCTGCAGCGCACGCGTAGCTCGACGGCCGGTATGACGTTCTCTAGCGCGGTCTCGCGGAGCATGAGCTTAGGACTCTGGAACGTCCGGGCGATCCCCGACCGTGCCACCGAGTGCGGCGGCTGGTTGTCCAGCCGGGTGGACCCGATCCGGATCTGCCCCTCGTCGAGGGTGTAGAACCGGGAGATCAGGTTCAGCAGCGTGGTCTTGCCCGACCCGTTCGATCCGATCAGGCCGTGGACCTGCCCGCGGGCCAGGGTCAGGTCGACGTGGTCGACCGCGGTGACGCCGCCGAAGGAGCGCTTGGCGCCGTCCACGACCAGCGCGCCGGAGTCCCCGGCGCCGATCACCGGCGGCCAGGGGGGCAGCGTGGCGGCGGGCTTCCCGGTCGTTACGGTGCCCGGCGTGGCGGGCGGGGCGACGCTGGCCGCCGGCGCCGCCGCGAGGGCCGCGGACGGGCCCGAGGTCAGGCTGGGCGCTCGCGGTCTGATCCCCAGCCGGTCGCCCAGCACGTTGAGCCTGGCCATCAGCCCGTTCGGCAGGAAGACCGCGAACGCCAGCAGCAGCACGCCGAAGACGATGCCGTTGTACTGCTGGAACGAGGTGAAGAACTGGTTGATCCCCAGGATGATCACGGAGCCGATCAGCGGACCGATGATCGTGCCCATCCCGCCGATGGTCATGCCGGCCAGCAGCAGGATAGCGAACTGGACCGACGAGCTGCCCGGCGCGAAGAACTGCTGGGTGTAGACGTAGATCCCGCCCGCGATCCCGGCCATGATGGAGGCGATGAGGATGGCCAGTAGCTGGGTCCGGTACGCCCTGATCCCGATCGACGTGGCGAGCTGCGGGCTGGTATGCAGGGCCACGAACCGGTGCCCGACCCGGCTGTGCACCAGGGCCCAGCTGAACAAGGTGGCCAGCAGGACCAGCGAGACCACGATGATGTACAGCCCCTCGCCGTTGATCTCCGGCGCGAACCCGGCCACGGCGTACAGCGGGATGCCGGTGTCGGCGCCGACCAGGCCCCACTGCTGGGCCACGGTGGGGATGGCCAGGGCGGCGAACAGCGAGACCAGGGCCAGGTAGAACCCGCCGACGCGCAACGCGGGCAACCCGATGATCAGCCCGCCCACGGCGCCGACCACGCCGCCGATGATGCACATGGCCACCAGGCCGATGCCGTGCGGGTGGTACTTCGCGGCCAGGATCGCGCCGTAGGCGCCCACCGCGAATACCGCCGTGATGCCGAGAATGTACTGGCCGCCGTAGCCCATCGCGATGTTCAGGGCGACGGCGATGATCAGGAACGACAGGACTTCCTCGTACTCGCCCAGCCGGAACGAGCCGCTCCCGCCCAGCTGGGGCACGATGTACAGCACGATGACCAGCACGGCGGGTATGGCCCACCGCAGCCAGGTCCGGCCGCCGCCGGCCAAGCCCAGCCGACCCGCGATCTCGCTCATACTTGGCGCACCGCCCTCGTACCGAATAGGCCGGCCGGCCGGACCGCCAGCACGATCAGGACCAGTATCAGCCCGGCCAGGATCTCGTAGTTGGAGCTGACGTACAGGTCGAACATCTGCTCGGCCACGCCGAGCAGGAGCCCGCCGATCACGCAGCCGCGCAGGCTGCCGAAGCCGCCGGCCGCCAGCGCGATGAAGCCCTTCAGGCCGTAGGTCAGGCCGACCGTCACGTCGGCCGAGACGATCGGCGCCACCACGAACGCCGCCAGCGCCGTGACCAGCCCGGCGATGATGAAGGCCAGCCTGCTGATGCGCAGCGCATCGATGCCGCGCAGCGCCGCGACCTCGCGGTCCTCGGCCACGCCGCGCATCGCGGTGCCCAGCCAGGTGCGCTTGTAGAAGAGCTCCAGGGCCACCATGACCACGATCATGACCACGAACGCCAGGATGAACTTCGTCGCCACGTGCACGCCGGCCACGCTGACCGTGCCGTTGCCGAGCGCCCCGGGGATCGGCACGACCGGGTTCTGGCCGTAGATGATCGACGCGACCGTCTCGATGATCAGGGAAAAGGCCAGCGTGGCGATGAACCAGCCCAGCCCGACCACCGGCCGCGCGACGAACGGCCGTACCGCGACCCGTTCCTCGACCAGGCTGATCGCCACCACCACCGCGACGATCACCAGCAGCGTGACGATCTGCGGCAGGTGCCAGCGGTCCAGGCAGAAGTACGACACCAGGACGCCGGCCATCATCAGGTCGCCCTGGGCGACGTTGAAGATGGCCGTCGAGTTGAACACGACGGTGTAACTCAGCGCGATCAGCCCGTAGACCGACCCCACCGCCAGACCCGCGAACAGTGCGGTCAGGAACAGCGTCATCGCAAGTAACCCCCTGCCCGGCCGTCAGCGGCCACCAGCCACGCCGCGAGCTTAGTCAGTGACATCAGCTCGCGCCCTTTCAGACTTACAGCCGCATGCGCCACGCCACTGGACGGGCCGGTCTGCGGGCCTGGCCAGGACGGGCATGCCGTCCTCGGCCACCTCCAGCAGCTGGCTGCCAGGTCGGCGGACCACGCGAAACGATTCAGCGTGTCTCAAACTATCTATAAATATGCGGCCCGCGTCAAGGGTTATGTCCCGGTAGTCGGACCTGCCCCGGTTCGGCGCCCGGGTCACGATGGCTTCGGCCAGACGTAGGGCGCCGCCTCGGCCGCTGACATGCCCAGCCACTCGCCCAGCACCTCCGCCGTGTGGGCGCCGAGGCGCGGGGTCGGCCGCCGCACCACGGGCGGCGTCTTGGTCAGCCGGTGCGGGGGCGCCGCGTACTCGGCCACGCCCAGGTCGGGATGATCCATCTCGAGCAGGAAGTGCCGCTCCCGGTGCTGCGGGTCGCGCACCACGTCCTCGGCGTCCTGCACCGCCCCGGCGGCCAGGCCGGCCCGCTGCAGGACCCGCATGGCCTGCTGGGCGGTCCGCCCGCTGGCCCACACCGCCAGCTCGCCGGCCAGCGCCGCCCGGGCCTGCTCGGAAGGCGGCAGCGCCGCCCCAGACTGCTCGGAAGGCGGCAGCTCGTCAGGCGGCAGCGCGGCTTCGGCCAGGTCGGCGCGCCCGAGGAGATGGGCCAGCGCGCGCCAGTCGGCGGCGTCCTCGGCCTCCACGGCCAGCCACCGGTCATCGCCGTGGCAGCGGACCACCTCGGACAGCAGCGCGCCGGGGACCTGGTTGCCCGGCACCACCGAGGCCCGGCCGTTGACCACGTAGTCCAGCATCATCGGGCCCATCACGGCGGCCGCGGTCTCCACCTCGGCCAGGTCCACGTGCGTGCCGCGGCCGGTACGGTCCCGGGCGGCCAGCGCGGCCAGCACCCCGAACACGCCGTGCGCCTCGGACAGGTAGTCGAAATGGACCCCGCTCGGGTACTGCCAGGCGTCGGTCAGGCCCACGAACGTACAGACCGTCGCGCCGTAGGCCAGGTAGTGCGAGCGCGGTCCGCTGTGCCCGAACCCGGTCAGCGACAGCATGACGATGCGCGGGTTGACCGCCGCGATCTGCTCGTAGCCCAGGCCCCAGCGCTGCATGACGCCGGGCGCGTAATTCTCCACGATGACGTCGGCGGCGCTGGCCAGCCGCAGGAACAACGCCACGCTGTCCGGGTCCTTCATGTCCAGCGCCACGCTGCGGGTGGTCCGGTTGAAGTTCGCGAACATCGGCGAGGTGTCGGCCCCGGACGGCTCGTGGACCACGGGGTCCTCGGGAGCCCACAGCCGGCGCAGGTTGTCGGGCCGGGCTGGCGACTCGATCTTGACCACGTCGGCGCCCAGCTCGGCCAGGGCGGTACCGCTGAGCGCCCCGGCGATGGCCGTGCCGAACGAGATCGCCCGGATGCCGCTCAGCGGACCGGGGACCGGAGCCGGCGGCGGGGGCTCCCGCCACTGGCGGGCGATCTCGTCCGCGTCGCTCTCGCCCAGCCGCGGGGCGGGCCGGCGGTACTGGGCCAGGACCCGCTCGTTGCAGCGGAACGGCTCGCCCGGCAGGTCGAACTCGCCCAGCCCGGCCAGCTCCGTGCGGACGAAGAAGCCCCGGCTGCGCGGCTGCACGTCATCGACGAAGTCGCCGACCGTGTTGACCACGGTGCAGGGCAGGCCGAGCTGCTGGCCCGCCGCGACGAAGTCCTCCCGGCTCATCGCCGCGACCAGCGGGAGCATGACCTCCATGATCCTTTCCTCGTGCGGGTGGCGCTTGCCCGGATGGCCCCACGAGGGATCGGAAAGCTCGGCCGGGTGGCCAAGCAGTTCCATCAGCGCGAACCAGTGCTTGTCGGTGGACGCGACGAACTCGATCACGCCGTCACGGCACGGCCAGGTGCCGCCGCCGGAGTACTGCATCGCGCGCGGGCGCCGGTGGCCGATGCGGACGCCGTTGGTGTAGCTGTAGATGTCGAAGCAGGACCCGGTCATCACCTCGTGCGCCGACATGTCGATCAGCTGGCCGCCGGCCTGCGGCCTGGCCCGCAGGGCGGTGAGCACGGCGAGCGCGGCGTGCGTCCCGGTGAAGTCGTAAAGCTGCTGGCCCGGCACCACTACTGGCGGGCCCTCGAGCGGTCCCTGCACGTACATCAGGCCGCTCATGGCGTGCGAGGTGAGATGCGTGGCGCGCCAGGTGCGGTACGGCCCCGTCAATCCGAACGGCGTGATCGAGCAGGTCACCGCGGCCGGCCCGGCCCAGGCCAGCTCACCCGTGGCCGTATCGAAGCCTGCCACCGGTTCGCGCACGGTCGGCGTCAGCACGATCACGTCGGCGTTCGCGCCCAGCTCGGCCAGCGCCGCGACCGCCTCGGGGCGCCGGTAGTCGAGCATCACCCCGCGCTTGTTGGCCTGGTAGTACGCGAAGCTGAGGCTGGCGTCCGGGTCGGCCCGGTCACCGGCGAACGGCGGGCGCCGCCGGAGCTGGTCACCTTCGGGCGGCTCCACCTTGACCACGTCCGCCCCGGCGTCGGCCAGCAGCCGGGCGCAGTAGCTGCCCAGCGGACCCGCCAGGTCCAGGACCCGGATCCCGCCCAGCGGTAGCTCAGATGTCTCGCCAGCCATAAGCTCACCTTCGGCGGCCTGGTCGGCCGGACTAGGTTACTTTTAGGTCAATCTATAACTATCGAACTATTTTGACGGTCTTGCCCCTCCGGCGTCAAGGACTCCGGGCCTGTCTCTTCCGACCGCTCGCCCGGCGGCCGCTCTCCCGCTCCGGCCGCCCACGCGTCACCGCGCCTCCGGCCCCGGTTGTCTGGACCAGCATGCCCCGCCTGTGGTCAAATACTTCTAAGGTTTGATGTATTACGAACCTATGGCAGGCGCCGGAGACGGGCGCCGGAGATACGACGCCGTGGTCCGNNAGACCCCCGAGGAGAAGCTGACGTGGATTTGTCACTGAGCGAGGACCAGCAGACGCTGCGCACGGCGTTCGCCGAGTTCTTCGATAAGGAAGCGACGGTGGATCGGGTCCGGGCCGCCGAGCCGCTCGGTTTCGACCAGGACCTGTGGGCCAAGCTGGCCGGGACCGGGGCCGTGGCCATGGGCCTGCCCGAGGAAGCGGGCGGCGGCGGGGCCACCAACTTGGACCTGGCCCTGGTCGCCGAGCAGTACGGCCGGCGGCTCGCACCGGTGCCGTTCGTCGAGTGCGCCGCGGCCGGCGCGATACTCGCCGCGGCCGACGCCACCGACCTGCTGGACGGCGTGGCCGACGGCAGCACGCTGCCGACGCTCGCGCTGTCACCGCCCCGCGACGGGCGGCTGCCGCTGGTGCCCGCGGGCGCGGTGGCCGAGATCGTCGTCGCGCTCGACGGCGATCGCCTGATCGCGCTGCGCCGCGAGCCCGGCCCGCGTCCGCGCCCCTACGTCGCGGCCAGCCCGAACTTCGGCTCGAGCCCGCTGGCCGACTGGTCGCTGACCGACGGCGAGCGGATCGAACTGGCCGCCGGACCGCGAGCCGTCCAGCTCTATCAGGACGGCGTGAGCCAGTGGAAGCTGCTGACCGGCGCGGCGCTGGGCGGCCTGCGCGCGTCGGCCCTGGAGCTCGGCGTCTCCTACGTCAAGGCGCGCAAGGCGTTCGGCGTCATCATCGGCTCGTTCCAGGCCATCCAGCACCGCCTGGCCGACCTGGTGGTGGCGGGCGACGGCGCCCAGCTGCTGGTCTACGAGGCGGCCTGGGCCCGGGACACCGGCCAGCCCGAGGCCGCCGCGCTGGCCTCGATGGCCTTCTTGTTCAACGCGGACACCGCGTTCCGAACCACCCGGGAGTGCCTGCAGTTCCACGGCGGCTACGGCGTCACGCTCGAGTACGACATCCAGCTGTACTTCCGGCGGGCCAAGGCCTGGCCGCTGGCCCTGGGCGACCCGAAGCGGGAGTACCAGCGGCTCGCCGACCTGGCCTACCCCCAATCCGGCCCGGTGAAAGAAGACACAGTGAAAGACACGGGGGAGGAGTAAAAAGTGGACTTCAAGGACGTCGACAAGCTCGCCGAGTACCGTCAGGGCGCACGCGACTGGGTGGACAAGCACGTCGATCCCGCCTGGGCCGAGCAGCAGCGGACCTCGGGCAGCTACCACACCCCCGAGCTGCACGCGCTGCTGGCCGAGCAGGGCTGGTTCGGCGCGGGCTGGCCGGCCGAATACGGCGGCACCGCCAACGACCCGGACATGGCCGCCGCGCTGATCGAGGAGATCGAAGGCGCCGGCCTGCACCTGGACGGCTGGTACACCACCAGGATGATCGCCAGCACGCTGCTGCGCACCGCCACCGAGGAGCAGAAGCGCGCCTACGTCGGCGGGGCGCTGCGCGGCGAGATCGTCATCGTGCTCGGCTACAGCGAGCCCGACTCCGGCTCGGACGTGGCCGCGGCCAAGACCCGGTCCCAGCGTGACGGCGACGAGTGGCTGATCAACGGCCAGAAGATGTTCACCAGCACCGCGCACCGGGCCACTCACGTCTTCATGCTCACCCGCAGCAACACCGAGGTACCCAAGCACAAGGGCCTGACCACGTTCATGGTCCCGCTGGCCAGTCCCGGGGTGGAGATCAGGCCCGTGTACACGCTCGGCGGCCAGCGCACCAACGCCACCTTCTACGGCGACGTGCGGGTCCCGGACGCGGCGCGGATCGGCCCGGTCGACGGCGGCTGGGGGGTCATGCACGTGGCCCTGGTCTTCGAGCGCAGCGGCAGCGGCGGCGGCCGCCGGTCCGGGCCCACCCTGGCCGAACGGGTCGCGAGCTGGGCCCAGCAGACCCGCCGCGACGACGGCACCCGGGTCTACGACGACGCCACGGTCAAGGAACGGCTGGCCCGGATCGCCATCGACGCCGAGGTCTCCCGGCTGCTGGGCCTGCGGACCGCCTGGATCTCCGCCACCGGCGGGCTGCCCGGCACCGAGGGCTCGGAGACCAAGCTGTTCAGCGCCGAGAGCGCGCAGCGTCAGCACTGGGACCTGCTGGACATCCTCGGCGCCGAGGCGGTGCTGAGGCGGGAGGCGGACGACGCGCCGCTGACCGCGGCGGTCGAGGAGGCGTTCCGGCGCGGTGTCGTCGGCACCATCTACGGCGGGTCCTCGGAGATCATGCGCGAGATCGTCGCCGAGCGCGTGCTCGGCCTGCCCCGGGTCCGCGCCCGGAACTGACCCGCCCTTACAGGCCCGCGGCCCGGGTCATCACGGTGTCGGCGAAATGCCGCATGGCCGCGAGCGAGTCGTCGATGACCGGGCTGGCCCTGATGCCGAAGTCCACCGATACCGACGTGGCCCCGATGGCGGCCAGCCGTTCCAGCCGCCGCAGCAGGTCCGCGGGCTCCGCGTCCGCGGTGACCTGGCCCAGGCTCAGCTCCAGCCCGATCTGGCCGTCACGGCCCTGCGCGGCCAGCAGGTCCCGCAGCCGGGGCAGCGCCGCCGCCACCTCCTCGGCCGACAGGCCGATCGGCGTCCAGCCCTGCCCGAACCGCGCGATCCGGCGCAGCGACGCCTGCCCCGCGCCACTGCCGATGTAAATCGGCATGGGCCGCTGCACCGGCTTAGGCTCGAAGATCAAAGGCGGGAATGATACCGAACGGCCGTGGTACTCGCCCTCGCCCTCGAACAGCACGCGCAGCGCGGCCAGGTACTCATCCACCACCGCGCCGCGCCGGTCGAACGGGATCCCGGCGATGTCGAATTCGTCCTTCATCCAGCCCACCCCGACCTCCAGGGTCAGCCGGCCGCCGGACAGGTAGTCCAGCGTGGCCACCGACTTGGCCGTGCTGAACGGCGAGCGCAGGGCCAGCAGCAGCACGCTGGGCTGGAACCGCAGCCGCGTCGTCTGGCCGGCCAGGAAGGCGAAGGTGGTCAGCATCTCCAGCCGCTGCCCGGACGGCGAGGGCGGCATCCGGCCGTCCGGCGTGTACGGGTACGGCGCCGCGATCACGGCCGGGTAGACCAGGTGCTCGCCCATCTTGACGTGGTCGAAGCCAAGCTCCTCGGCCGTCGCCGCGAACGCCCCCACGTTCCCCGGCGTCCCGGCCGGCCCGGCCCACGGTAGTGCGGTCGCGAATTTCATGCTCCGAACCCCAGCCTTCCGCCCGATCCGAACCCCAGCCTGGGCAGGCCGTATACCGATGACCTATGATAGTTGTGAAAGTACTCCGCCGTCGGGAGATGATGGGCGGACCGGGACCGAGCCAGGAACTACATGCCCATGGATGCCATGTCGCCACAGCCACCCACCGAGATCTTCAAGGCCCTGAGTGACCCGGTCCGGTGGAGCATCATCGTGCAGATGGCCGCGGTAGACGAGCTGGCGTGCATCACGCTCGAGGACACGCTGCCCGTCTCCAAGCCCACGATCTCCTACCACACGAAGATCCTCCAGCACGCGGGGCTGATCAGCGTGCGCAAGTCGGGTCGTAATTACTACTACTCGCTGCGCCGCGACGTGCTGCACAAGCTGCTGGACGACCTGTGGGAGCTCGCGCCCACGCCGCGCCCGGTGGTCAGCAAGGAAGACGGCCAGATGGCCATGGGCCGCGGCAAGCGCGCCGACGGGCACCTGGCCAGCCCGGCCCGCAAGCGCCGCGCCAACCGCGAGGCCGTCGAAGAGGCCGTCGTCCTGACCTGGTAAGTCTGCCGAAGAGACCGTCATCCTGACCTGGTAAGTCCGCCGAAGAGACCGTCATCCTGACCCGGTAAACGGTCGTCCTGATCTGGCCATCCTAGGTGCCCGGGATCGCGCCAACGAACTTCGATAGTTCTGCAACCTTGACGTGACGGTCGGCCGGTCCTTAGCATCAGCGCATGACCTTCCCACGGCGGATGGCCGCGATCACCGGGGTCTACACGACCGTCCAGGGCAAGAAGCTCGGCCGGACCGAGGAGTCCCTCAAGCTCGAGGCCGTCAAGGGCGCGCTGGCCGAAAGCGGGCTGTCCTTCAGCGACGTCGACGGCATCGTCCCGATGGAATCATCGATGCACGGCCCGGGCTTGGTGTACCACATGCAGTGGGCCGAGCAGCTGGGCGGCCGTCCGCTCGGCTTCATGGGCATCGGCCAGGCCTCAGCCGGCGTGGCCAAGGCGGCGGCCGCCATCGACGCCGGGATGGCCGAGGTCGTGGTGGTGTTCTGGGCCAACGGCGGCTTCCAGATCGGACCGCGCGGGACACCCGTCCCGGATACCGCGCCTCGCACCTGGGAGTGGTCCTTCGACGTCCACGGTGCGTACATGACCACGTGGTACGCGATGTGGGCCGAGCGCTACATGCACGAGTTCGGCGCTACCCCCGAGGACCTGGCCCAGGTCGCGGTGACCCACCGCTATCACGCCACCCTCAAGCCGGACTCGATCATGGGCCGCCGCGGCGAGATCACGGTCGACGACGTGCTGAACTCCCGGATGATCTGCTCCCCGCTGCACCTGTTCGACTGCGCCATCGACAATGAGGGCGGCTACGCCATCGTGGTCACCTCCGCGGCGGTGGCCAGGAACTGCGCCCAGACCCCGGTCTGGGTCCTGGGCGGCGCCGAGGCCGCGTACACCGACTTCTACACCACGATCCAGGATCCGTGGTTCCCCCGCAGCGGGTACGCGGTGCGCCGGATCGGGGACATGGTCTTCGACATGGCCGGCGTCAGCCGGGACGACATCGACGTGGCCGGCCTGTACGACTGCTTCACCATCACCATGCTCCGGGACCTGGAGGAGCTCGGGTTCTGCAAGCTGGGCGAGGGGGCCGCGTACTTCGCGGAGGGCCACACCCGGCTCGGCGGCTCGATGCCGTGCAACACCGACGGCGGCCTGCTGTCCAACAGCCACTGCGGCAGCCCGTCGGGGCTGCACACGATCGAGGTCGTGCGGCAACTGCGCGGCGAATGCGGCGAGCGGCAGGTGCCCGGAGCCCAGATCGGACTCTCCCTGGCCCAGGGCATGTCCCCGCACGGGCTGACCTCAGCGCTGATCATGGCGACCGACTAGGAGGAAATGACAGATGACGGTCCTAGCCGAAGCGGCCGAGCCGTACCTCAAGCCGCTGCCGCAGGTCACCGAGGCCAACCGGGAGTTCTTCGAGGGCCTCAAGCGCCGGGAGTTCCTGGTGCCGAAGTGCGACCAGTGCGGCGACTACAACTGGGTCCCGTACCCGGCCTGCCGTTCCTGCCTGTCGGAGAACCAGACCTGGACGCAGGTGTCGGGCGAGGCCACCGTGTACACCTACTCGGTCATCTACCGCGGCCCGGGCGCCTTCGACGCCGACGTCCCCTACGTCGTCGCCCTCGGCGAGCTGGCCGAGCGCCCGCGGCCGTGCCTGGTGCTGGCCAACCTGGTCGGAACGGACCCGGACCAGGTGCGGGTCGGGATGCCGATCCAGATTGCCTACCAGGACATCCCCGGCGAGGACGTCACCCTCTGGCGCTGGGTCGCGCGCTGACCCCCAAGCAACAGCGCCCCCAGGAACAGGCAAGGAGCAGGTATGCCATTCCCGTCCGGCAAGACCGCGATCGTCGGCGTGTACACCACCGCGCAGGCCAAGTCGCTCTTGCCGCGCACCCCGGTCTCGCTCCAGCTCGAGGCGGTCAAGGGCGCGCTCGATGACGCCGGCCTGTCCTTCAGCGACGTCGACGGCGTCATCCCCCTGGACCCGGCCCCGTACGGTACCCCCGCCTCGGTGCACATGTTCTGGGCCGAGCAGTTCGGCGAGCGGCCGCTGACCTACCTGGAGGTCGGCATCGCGTCCGGCGGCCTGGCCAAGGCGGCGACCGCGATCGGCGCCGGGATGGCCAACGTGGTGGTCCTGTTCTGGGGCAAGGCCGGTTACCAGATCGGCCCGCGCGGGACGCCCCAGCCCGATGCCGCCCCCCGGATCGGCGCGTGGGGCTACGACATCCACGGCGCCTACATGACGCCCTGGTACGCCATGTGGGCGCAGCGCTACATGCACGACTTCGGGGTCACCGGGGCCGACCTGGCCGAGGTCGCTGTCACCCATCGGTATCACGCCACCCTCAACCCGGACTCGATCATGGGCCGCCGCGGCGAGATCACCGTCGACGACGTGCTCGGCTCGCGCATCGTCGCCTCCCCGCTGCACCTGCTGGACTGCGCCATCGACAACGACGGCGGGTACGCGATCGTGATCGCGTCCGAGGCGGTGGCCCGGTCCTGCCGCAAGCCGCCGGTCTGGGTCCTCGGCGGCGCCGAGTCGGCCTACACCGACATCTACAGCTCCATCTCCGACCCGTGGTTCCCCGAGGAGGGCAAGGCCGTCCGGCGCACGGCTGACCTGGCCTTCGCCCAGGCCGGCGTGACCCGTGACGACATCGACGTGGCCGGCCTGTACGACTGCTTCACCGTGACCATGCTGCGGGACCTGGAGGAGATGGGCTTCTGCAAGCTCGGCGAGGGGGCGGCCTACTTCGCCGAGGGCCACACCCGCCTCGGCGGCTCCATGCCCGCCAACACCGACGGCGGCCTGCTCTCGAACAGCCACAACACCAACCCCTCGGGTATGCACACCGTCGAGGTAGTCCGCCAGCTGCGCGGCGAATGCGGCCCCCGCCAGGTCCCCGACGCCAAGATCGGCATCTGCCTAGCCCAGGGCTACGCCGTCCACGGCATGGCCGGCACCCTGATCATGGCCGTGTAGCTCTAAGCCGAAGTTCAGATCAGGGCACGGAGCACCCCGCCCCTTGGCGGTCATCAGGGCACGGAGCACCCCGCCCCTCCCTGGCCCGGTAGCGGGGACCGCGCCAACTGTGCCCGGCGGCCGACCGTCGAGGTCGTGGTTATCCTGTGACCGCTGGGGCCCGTGCTGCTGTCGTGCCCGCCGGCCTGCCGTGCTGAGGCCAGGGTCTGAGAGCGCCGCCCGGGTGAGCGGCCCCGGGCCGGCGCGGGTCAGACCCGCTGACCCAGCCCCAGGCGGCTCACCCCCGGCGCAGACACCTCACCCGTCCCGCAATTCACCAGCATATTCGAAGCACTGGAATTTATCGCGGAGGATATAGCTTATGCGGAGCATTTTGGTGGCTATAGCTGCCCGGATCCTCCGCGTAAGCCGGATCCTCCGCGGTAATGGGACGCTGACGCACTACCGGGGCCTGCGGGACGACGGCCTGCGGGGCATCGCCCGCCGAGGGACAAATACAGCGATCGCGGATATAAGAGGTGCCGGATCCCGGAAGGGCTCTCCGGAAAGCTCAGGGCAGATCAGCGCCCGCTAGCGCCACGCGAATACGGGCTGCTCGAAGTGGGCTACCCGGGTGGTCAGGCCGTGCAGGGCCACCTGGCAGAACTGGTGGATGATGGCGGCGGTCGGCGTGTACACGTAGCCGCCCAGCAGGGCCAGCCGCAGGACCAGCGCCGGCGATTCCGGGATGGCCAGCAACTCCGGCGGGCGGTCGAAGTCGGCCAGCGGGATCACGTGGATCCGCGCCACCTCCGCGGCCTGCTTCGTGAGCGTGCCCACCGGTCCGCCCCAGACCACCACGGGCGTGATCAGGAAGCCGGACCGGGTCGCGAAATCGTCTAGGACGCCGAGCACCTCGTCCGCCGAAACCACCACGCCCGTTTCCTCGCGCAGTTCCCGCAGCGCCGCGTCCGGCACGGACTCGCCGGGTTCCCGGCTTCCCCCGGGCAGCGCCCACTGCCCGGAATGGTTCCGCAGGCCCGCCGCCCGCCTGGTGATCAGCAGGCTGAGGACATCCTGCTGCTGCAGCACGCAGATCGCCACCGACGCGGCCCGCAGGCCAGGCCGCGAGATCGGGACCCGCCGGAACCCGGCCAGGCGGGCCGCGATGGCACTCCTGTCGTCCGCCACCGAACCCGCGGAACCCGCAGAACCCGGATCAGAACCCGCAGAACCCGTCATAAGCACCTCAGCATCGACGGCAGCCCGTGGAATTCCCCGCGGCTACCTGCTCGCCTTGGCCCGGATGGCGTCCTTGAACCCGTCGGTCATGTTCCACTTGAAGTTCCCCGCCACGATAGCGGCATTTTGCAGCCGCTCGGCCAGCACGCTCCGCCGGTACCTGACCGTTTCTCGCAACGCCGCCTGCGGGTGCGCGATCACCTGCCGGGCCAGCGCCGAGGCCTCCTCGAGATGGTGGCCGCTGGCCGCGACCTTGGTGATCAGGCCCGCCCGGAAGGCTTCCTCCGCGGTGAAGAACCGGCCGGTCAGCACCACGTCGTTGGCGAACGAAGCACCGGTGGCACAGGCGATATGAGCCCAGAAGCTGGCCGTCGGCACTCCGTAGCTCGTCTCGGTGACCTGGAACCGGGTGTCCTCGGCGGCGACCACGAATTCGCAGAGCAAGGCCGTGCCCAGGGCGTGGCCGATCGCGTATCCGTGCACCGCCGCCACGAGCGGTTTGTAGTTCTCGCAGCGCAGGACCGCCTGAGTCTCGCTCGGCAGGGACCGGCTGTCCACTCCCTCGTCGGCGATGGCCAGCAGCCGCTGGTTGATATCCGACCCGGTCGAGAAGGCCCGTCCCGCCCCGGACACGATGCCGATCTGCGCGTCGTCGTCCCGGTCCAGGCGGTCCAAGGCCGCCACGTACTCGACCAGGCCGCTGTTGGTGAAGGCGTTGAGCTTCTCGGGCCGGTTGAGCCTGATATAGGCGATGCCGTCGATCACTTCGTAGTCGATCATCTGCTGCCGTATTTCCTGTTGGCGTGAATCCGGGCCCGCCGCACCGGCGGGACGCGCCGCGCCGGCCCGCACGGCATGAACCGATGATGGCACAAAGATAGATAAATGTACAAGTATTGACACGTGTCGATGCATCGCACTAATGTGCTCTTGACCTGCCGATCACGATCGGCCAGCGCACGCTCGTCTCAGAAGCGGGACGCCGCACTCAGGAGAGAGCCAATGACCTCGGAAGAGATCAGGACGGTCGAACGGCTCCGCGCGCTTCGCACGCAGGTCACCACCGAGATGGGCGGCGCGGCGGCGGTCAGTGCGATCCACGCGGCTGGCCGCCGGACGGCCCGCGAGCACATCGCCCAGTTCGTTGACGCTGGGTCGTTCGGTGAAATAGGGACGTTCGCGACGTTCGTCGACAAGGTGACGGCACCCGAGCCGGGGCCCTACGGTGGCGGCATCATCGGCGGGCACGCCACCCTCGACGGCCGGGCGGTTACCGTGGCCACCGATGACGACAGCGTGGCCACCCCGGCCCGGCGCAGCACCGGCAAGGCCGCCCGGCTGTACCAGATGGCGCTCCAGCAGCGCCGCCCCTACATCGAGATCGCCAACGGCGACACCGTCCCCGACCTGGCCGCCCGGCCCGGCAAGACCGGCACGGCGAACGCCCGGACGTTCGGCGCCGAGCCCGCGTTCCCGTACCTGCTCGAGCGCCAGCGGGCCATCCCGGTGGTCTGCATGGTGCTGGGCGANNAGCGGCGAGGTCGATGCGCTGGTGGCCTCACCCGACGAGGCCTACGCGGTCACCAAAAGATTCCTGTCCTACCTGCCGTCCTACGCGGGCGGCCCGCTTCCGGTGACCGACACCGACGTCCCGCTCGACTACGACGACCAGATCGCCCAGCTCGTCCCGGCGCGCCGCAGCCGGGCCTACGACATGAAGGCCGTCATCCGGCGGATCTGCGACGAGGGCAGTTTCTTCGAGCTGAAGCCGTCCTACGCGCGCAACATCGTCACCGGGTTCGGGCGGCTGGGGGGCATCCCGGTCGGCGTGCTGGCCAACGCGCCGATGCGGATGGCCGGCGGCCTGACCCCGGAATGCTGCATGAAGGCGGTCAGCTTCGTCGCCATGTGCGACGGGTTCGGCGTCCCGCTGCTCGTCCTGCAGGACACGCCGGGCTTTCTGGTCAGCGCCCAGGCCGAACGAGACCGGGCCATCGACCGGGTCATGACCTTGCTCCAGGCCATGTCGCTGCTCACCGTGCCCGCGGTCAGTGTGGTCATCCGTAAGGCCTTCGGCTTGGCCTTCGTGATCCTGGACGGCAACCGGGCGGTGGACCTAAGTCTGGCCTGGCCCGGCGCCGAGATCGGGTTCATGGACCCGCCGGTCGCGGCCAACGTGCTCTTCGAACCCCAGATCAAGCAGCTCCCCGAACCAGAGCGAGCCGACTTTCTCAAGGCCAAGGCCGCCGAACTAGGCGTCGGCTTCGAGCCCTACGGCGTCGCCGCCAACCTGACCATCGACGACATCATCGAGCCGGGTGCGACCCGCAGCGTGGTAGGTCGATACCTGCGCACCTCACTAGCCGAACGCCCCCCGCGCACCGCCCCGAGCCCCCTGGCCAGCTGGCCCCGCTGGTACTGACAAGGACCCCATGACCCACGCCACCGCACCAGCAGACAAAGCAAACAAAGCCAAGCCCCCCCGCCCGACCCTCCGCGAGCACATCGACCGCCTGGTCGACCCGGGTTCCTACACCCCGGCCCAGCATTTCAGCGAGGGGATGGACCAGGTCAGCGAGGCCGACGGCGGCGAAGCCCTGATCGACGGCCGGCCCGTCACCGTCGGGCTCTCCGGGCATGTCGTGATGCGGGCGCTCAACCGCCGCCACCCGTACGTCGCCATTTCCTCGGGCACCGGCGGCCTGGCCCGGGGCGGACGGCGCAACCTCGGGGTCCTCGATACCGTCTGGGGCATGAGCGGCGGGCCGATGCTGGCCGAGATGGCCAGCCGGCGCCGCGACGTGCCGGTCGTATCGGCCATCGTCCACCACTCGTTCGGCGACTCCAGCTTCTTCACCGGCCTGTCGGACTACGTGGTCCAGCTGAAGGGGGCCTGCCTGGCCCTGACCGGCCCGCGGGTGCTGGCCATCGGCACCAGCGAGCAGGTCACGATGGAGGAACTGGGCGGCACCGACGTGCACCGGCACAACGGGCAGGCCGACACGATCGCCGAGACCCCAGGCGAGGTGTACACCGCGATCCGGCGGTTCCTGTCGTTCCTGCCGTCGGCCGCGGGCGCCCCCCTGCCCGTCACCGCCCCGCAGCCCGCCGGCCCCCTCGAACCGCGCGGCCGCCCGCTGATCGAGGCCCTCTGCGACCGTGGGTCGTTCTTCGAGTTGCGCCGGGACTTCGCGCCCAGCCTGGTCACCGGCCTGGCCCGGCTGGACGGTATCCCGGTCGGCGTGCTGGCCAGCGACCCGGCCGCCGGCGACGGCGCCTACTCCGCCGACGCGTGCCTGAAGGCCACCCGGCTGGTGTGCACCGCCGACGCGTTCGGACTGCCGCTGGTGTTCGCCGTGGACTCACCGGAACCGCGGACCGAGCAGGCCGGCATATCACGGGCCATGATGCTGGCCCAGGCGGTCCAGCTGGCCGAGGTGCCCAAGTGCTGGGTGATCACCGGGCGGGCGAGCGGCGTCGGCCTGCTCGTCACCGGGCCGGCCCGGATCGCCACCGACCTGGTGATCGCCTGGCCCGACGCTCGCGCCGGTTACTACGACGGCGAATCGTGCCCGCCCGACGAGCAGCACTGGGCCGCGGACGGCATCGTCAGCCCGGCCGATACCCGCAGCACCCTGGTCGCCCACCTGCGCGCCGTCCTGGGCCCGGCCCCGGTCAGCAAGCCGGGCCGGATCCTGCGCACCTGGCCCGTTGGTTTCTAAAACATTATTCCGAACGACCCTGGTTCCACCCGCCGCCCACGTCATCGCCCGGCGCGAGGCATGCCGAGCAGGCGCTGAGAGACGATGTTGCGCTGGATCTGTTCGGTGCCGCCGTACACGCTGGCCGGACGCGACCTGAAGTAGCTGGACCACCAGCCTGGGCGCAGACCGGTCACGGCATCTGGCCCCATCACGTCCAGGACGACATGCTCGATCTCCTGGACCGCGGCCGACCACAGCAGCTTGGTGACCGATCCCTCCATGCCGGGCGGGCGGTCGGACTCGCGCAGCGACATCTGCTTCACCACGTCGTAATGCAGCACCTCGCCCATCACGTAGGCCCAGGCCAGCCGCTCGCGGATGACCGGGTCGCCGGCCAGGCCGCGCTCGGCGGCGATGTCCTCGAGCATGAGCAGCTCGGACCGGTAGCCGGGCAGCACCCCGACGTCGCCCGGTCCTCGTTCGTAAGCGAGCGGTGCCATGGCCAGCTGCCAGCCCGCCCCCGGGTCGCCGATCCGGTTCTGCACCGGGACGATGACGTCGTCGAATCCGACCTCGGCGGTGTGCGTCCCGGCGTCGGTGGTCTTGACCCCCCCGGGCCGGACTCCCGGGGTCTTCATGTCGACCAGCAAGATGGTGATGCCGCGGTGCTTGGGTGCGTCGGGTTCGCTGCGGACGAGTAGGAAGCACCAGTCGGCGTGGTCGGCTCCGCTGGTCCACAGCTTGGCCCCGTTGACCACGTAGTGATCGCCGTCGAGCACGGCCCGGGTCTTGAGCGCGGCGAGGTCGGAACCGCCGCTGGGCTCGCTGAAGCCCTGGCACCACTGCAAGTCCCCGCGCATGGTGGGAACGACGAACTTCTCACGTTGTTCGGGGGTGCCGGCCATCATCACGACCCGCTCGAGATGCGCGAGGCCCAGGCCGGGCGCACCGACCGCCGCCGCTTCGTCGTTGAAGATCGCGTCGTAGATGGGGCGCATGCCACGTCCGCCCCACTCCTTCGGCCAGGACTGCAGGGTGTACCCCGAGTCGTAGAGCAGCCGGCGCCATTCCTTACGACGCTGGCGCGTTTCGGCGGACTCGTCGATCTCCTCCAGCGGCCCGCCGGTGAGCAGCCCGGTGCGCGGGAACGGCGCCGGGCAGTGCTCCTGCAGCCACACTCGCGTCTTGGCCCGGTATTCCGCCTCTTCCGGGGTGTCGCGGAAATCCATCGTCTCTCCCTGATCCTGGACCTACGGGCTACGAAGCGGCTGGTGACAGGCGTTCCAGCCGCCGGTCGGCGATCGCCGCCAGCTGGAGTTGCGCGTCGCCGAGCAGGTACCGGTTCAGCAGCACCCGGCGGGCGTAGAAATGCGCGATGTGTTCCCAGGTCTGGCCGATCCCGCCGTACATCTGCATCGCGGTCTCGGTCACGCCCAGCATCTGACGGCTCGCGTAGGCCTTGACCACCCGGGCGGCCAGCAGCGCGTCCGGTACGTCTTCTTCATCGACCGACCAGGACGCGTGGTTGTTCGTGCTGCGCAGGCCCTCGCAGGCCACGTAGGCGTCGGCGGCCAGGTGCTGCAGCGCCTGGAAGGTCCCGATCGGGACGCCGAACGCCTCGCGTGTCTTGCTGTACTCAATCGCCCCGCGCAGGCCCGCCTCGGCCGCGCCGACCATTTCCGCCGACAGCGCGCTCAGCCCCAGGGCCAGCCACCGGTCCATGGCGTCGGCCGACGGCGAACTTCCGACGCTGGCCAGCGTCAGTCCCTGGCTCTCCCGCAACCGGTACAGCGGAAGGGACAGCTCTGCTGAGTCCAGCCGCTCGAGATTGCGGTCATCGACCGGCACGCTGATGACCTCACCCGACCCGGCGGCCAGCGCCAGCACCGTCCGGTAACCGGGAGTGCCGACGAGCACGGCCTCGGCGAGGTCGTCGGAGGTGGCCAGGCCGGTCAGGTCGGCGCGCATGGCCAGGCCGATAATGGTGCGGCCCTCGGCCACGTCCGCCTGCAGCGACTCCGGAGCGGCCGCCGCGGCCAGCAGCTCGGGGACCAGGACTCCGGAGACCACGTAGGCGACAGGCACCAGCGCCGCTCCCAGCGCCTCGCTCACCACCGCGACCTCGACGCCGCTGGCCGTCGGCTGGCCGGACTCATCCCGGATCCGGAAACCGAGCAGGCCGGCCCGCGCTAGCTCCTGCCAGCAGGCGCCCGGGTCGGCGCCCTCGAGATCGGCGGGATTGGCCAGTCCCAGCTTCCGGCCTAGGTCCCTGGCCATGTCCGCCAGCATGACCTGTTCGGGTGTCAGTAGCGCGAGCACGCCGTTTGCCTCCTGCCCGGCCGGACCTTCGCAGCTCCGGCATCTTCCGCGCCTGAGCCATGTTCACCGCCATGACCAGGTCCTATAATATTATACATTGGCAACTTTGAAATGGTATATCTCGGAAGGATCGCCGTGACCGTCGACAGGCGTTCGGCCGAAGCGGCCGGCCCGGCCGACCCGGCGGTCCCGGTGGATGACCACTACAAGTGGGTCGCGCTGACCAACACCACGGCGGGCGTCCTGCTGGCCACCATCGACGCCTCGATCCTGATCATCGCGATGCCCGACATCTTCCGCGGTATCAAGCTCGACCCGCTGGTGCCCGGCAACAGCGTCTACCTGCTGTGGTTGATCCTCGGCTACCTGGTCACCGGCAGCGTGCTCGTGGTCAGCCTCGGCCGCCTGGGCGACATGTACGGCCGGGTGCGCATGTACAACCTCGGCTTCGTCATCTACACCACCGCGTCGCTGTTCTTGACCATCGACTGGATGACGGGCCACGAAGGAGCCCTCTGGCTGCTCGTCTGGCGCGTCGTGCAAGGCGTGGGCGGCGCCTTCCTGGTCGGGAACTCCGGCGCCATCTTGACCGACGCCTTCCCGGTCCACCAGCGCGGGCTGGCGCTCGGCATCAACAACGTGGCCGGGATCAGCGGAACGTTCATCGGCCTGGTCCTCGGCGGCCTGCTGGCCCCGATCAGCTGGCGGCTCGTCTTCCTGATCTCCGTGCCCACCGGCGTCTTCGGCACGATCTGGGCCTACCGGCGGCTGCACGACCTCAGCCAGCGGACCAAGCAGCCGATCGACTGGGCGGGCAACCTGACCTTCGCCGCCGGGCTCATCCTGGTCATGATCGGCGTGACCTACGGGATCCAGCCCTACGGCGGGCACCCGCTCGGCTGGACCAGCCCGCTCGTGATCACCTGCGTGACCGTCGGCGTCCTGGTCCTGGCCGCGTTCGGGCTCATCGAAACCAGAGTGCGCTACCCCATGTTCCGGCTCAGCCTGTTCCGCATCAAGGCCTTCACGTTCGGCACCATCTCCACGTTCCTGGCCGCCCTGGGCCGGGGCGGCCTGATGTTCATGCTGATCATCTGGCTGCAGGGCATCTGGCTTCCGCTGCACGGCTACAGCTTCGCGCGGACGCCGTTCTGGGCCGGGGTGTACATGCTGCCGATGACGGTCGGGTTCCTGGTCGCCGGGCCGATCGCGGGCCGGCTCTCCGATCGCTTCGGGTCGCGCCCGTTCGCCACCGGCGGCATGCTCGCCGCGGCCGGCGCCTTCGTCTTGCTCGAGTTGCTCCCGATCAACTTCTCCTACCCGGCCTTCGCCGGGATCCTGCTGCTCAACGGGCTCGCCATGGGCGCGTTCTCGGCGCCCAACCGGGTCGGGGTCATGAACAGCCTGCCCGCACGGCATCGCGGTGCGGGCGGCGGAATGAACTCGACCTTCATGAACTCCGCGCAGGTCTTCTCGCTCGGCATCTTCTTCAGCCTCATGATCGCGGGCCTGGCCGCCACCCTCCCGCGCACGCTCAGCTCCGGCCTGATCGCCCAGGGCGTGGCGCCCGGCACCGCCCAGCAGATCGGCCACCTGCCGCCGATCTCCATCCTGTTCGCCTCGTTCCTCGGGTACAACCCGATCGGTCACCTGCTGGGCGCGGGCGCCCTCCTGCACCTGCCCGCGGCCAAGGCCGCCGAACTGACCGGCCGCAGCTTCCTCCCCGGCCTGCTCACCGGCCCGTTCCGAACCGGGCTGCACATCGCCTTCGCCTTTTCCATCGCATGCTGCCTGATCGCGGCGGCGGCGTCCTGGTCGCGCGGCGGACGGTACGTGGCGGCCGAGCATGAACTAACGTCGAAGCAACCCAGTGACTGAATACCGGAGGTGCTGGTTGTGTTTGCTGTGACTGCCGCGCGTATCGATGCCGCGGATCCGCTGGCCGGGCTGGACCTGGGGGAGCGGCCGGACCCGGCGGCCCCGCAAGGCTGGGTCACGGTGACGGTCAAGGCCGCCGCGCTGAACCACCACGATGTCTGGACGCTGCGCGGGGTGGGCATCTCCGCGGACCGGCTGCCGATCGTGCTGGGGTGCGATGCGGCAGGCCTGGACCCGGACGGCCGCGAGGTCATCGTGCACGCGGTGATCGCCGACCCCGACGCGGGCGGCGGCGATGAGACCCTGGACCCGCGCCGCTCGCTGTTGTCCGAACGCCACGACGGCACCTTCGCCGGCCAGGTCGCCGTGCCCCGGCGCAACCTGNNCAGCCCGGCGCGACCATCTTGGTCCAGGGCGCCAGCGGCGGGGTGGCCACCGCCCTGATCCTGCTGGGCCGCGCGGCCGGATACCGGATCTGGGCCACCAGCCGCAGCGAAGCCAAGCGGGAACGCGCGCTCAAGCTCGGCGCCGACCAGGCCTTCGCGGACGGGGCCCGGCTGCCGGAGCGGGTCGACGTGGTCATGGAGACCGTCGGCGATGCCACCTGGGCGCATTCGATCCGGTCGCTCAAGCCCGGCGGCCGGATCGTGATCTGCGGCGCGACCAGCGGGGATGCCCCGCCCGCCGAGCTGACCAGGATCTTCTTCACCCAGCTGACAGTGACCGGATCCACCATGGGCACCCGCGACGAGCTGGGCCGGCTGGCCCGGTTCTGCGAGCAGACCGGCGTCCGCCCGGTGATCGACCGGGTCCTGCCCCTGGCCCAGGCCCGCGACGGCTTCGCGGCTATGATCGCGGGCGACCTGTTCGGCAAGGTCGTCTTCGTCCCCTAACCCCTGCTACGACGTGGCCGATCTCCCCGGCTCCTGGCTGTCCCTGATATAGCGGCGAACGGCCAGATCCTCGATCCGGTCGATCCGGCGCAGCAGGTCGCGCAGTTCGGTGAGGAACGCGGCCCGCCGCTTGGCCAGGTCCTCGCCGGTGTCGAACAGCCCCCGGTTCCTGGCCAGCTGCAGCGCGGTCGCGAACAGCAGCACCGAGACCGACTCGGAGCTGCGCAGCCGGTGCTGGGCCACGTACTGCTGGCCGAGCCCCAGTGCCCGCCTGGTCACCTCCGCGTCATCGGCCAGCTCACCCTGCCCAGCCGCGGCGGCAGAAACGTCCTCGCTGGCCAGGACGTCGGCGACCAGCCGGTAGGCCTCGACGAACGGCCGCACGATGACCTGCGACGCCAGCGGCCGCATCTGCCCCAGCAGCTCGTCCGCCGCGTCGGGTCCCGAGCGCAGCCGCTCTTCCCACGCCGGGTCGTGCCGCTCCATTTCCGCGCCCACCTGGCGCCGGTGTTCCTCGCGGTCACGGAAGTAGAACTCGAACTTCAG
>PLIQ01000093.1 GCA_003140115.1 Actinomycetota bacterium
ACACCCGCTGGCGCCTGATGGAGGGCCTGGACGACATCGGGCTCACCCTCCGCCACACCGATGACATCACCGCCTTCGAGCTCTCCCGCCCCGCCTGGCTCCCCGTCACCAGCTGACGAGCGGCTTACCTCCGGCTTACCTAGGTATCGCGCCAAGATGTTACCTATGCCCCATTGCGGGCGGCACCGGCGCGGACGAGACTGGACCCGCCGCGGGCCCGCCCCGCGATCCGCTCCCTTTTGCCCCGTTATGTCCTAACTTGATATTGCGACATTCCGGACGCTAACCATGATCATGGCCAGTTTTAGGCCTTATCTGGTCATTTCTGGCCATGATCATGGAAGCCCCGATTCGAGGGCGCTCCCTCCAAAAAACCACACCCCATGTTCCATTGAGGCGGTGCGCCACGGCCAGCCCAGTGCCACGGCCAGCGCGGCAGTCAGGGCCGAACACGGCCCTGACCATGGACGTAAACGGAGAGTGGCAAGAATCGGACATCTGATCACTTTACGCATACGCAACAGGTCCGCAGCGGTGTGATCTTGGCCGACACGAGCCCCAATGTGGCCGAGGTTATTGTGCAACGGCGCTGGATCGCCTACTTTCGGGCAGGTCAGAGGTCGCGGCCTCGCATCGGAGGATCGGAGCCCTACGCGACCTGTGGGGGAACCGCGGGAGTGAACATGAACAAGCGTGATCTGATCGACGCGATCTCGGGACGGTTGGGAGATAAGAAGTCCGCGACCGAAGCCGTGAACGCGGTGCTCGAAGCCATCCAGTCAGCCGTCGCGGCGGGCGACAAGGTCGCCATCACCGGATTCGGCGTCTTCGAGAAGAGCGAGCGTCCGGCTCGTACCGCCCGCAACCCCGCCACCGGGGCCACCATCGAGGTGCCCAAGAGCTCGGTGCCGAAGTTCCGTCCGGGTGCCGACTTCAAGGCCCTGGTCAACGGCGACAAGCCAGGCAGCAAGTAGCNNTAACCGCGGGCCGAGCCGCTTGCGCAGCGCGGTCTGGATGATGCGGTCGATGAGCTGCGGCAGCGGCAGGCCGGTGGCGGCCCACATCATGGGGAACCCGGAAGCGGGCGTCATTCCCGGCATCGTGTTGATCTCGTTGAACACGACCCGCCCGGCCGGGGTGTAGAAGAAGTCGACCCGGGCCAGGCCCTCGCAGGAGATGGCGTCGAACGCCGCGCAGGCCAGCCTCCTGACCTCGGCGGCGGCCGCCGCCGGGATCGGGGCCGGGATCCGCATGGTGGTCCCCGCGGCCAGGTACTTGGCCTGGAAGTCATAAAACGACGAACTCGGGTCCACTACCACCTGCCCGGGCAGGCTCGCTTCGGGCGGACCGCCGTCGATGCCTTCCAGGACCGCGCACTCGACCTCCATCCCGTCCACCGCGGCCTCGACCAGCACCTTGGGATCATGTACGCGTGCGGCCTCGATCGCGGATTCCAGGTCGGCCCGCCCCTCGACGCGCGTGATCCCGACGCTGGACCCGCCGCGGGCCGGCTTGACGAACACCGGCCAGCCCAGCTCCGCGATCTCGTCCAAGACCCGCTTGCGCTCGCCGAGCCCGCTAGAGCCAACCGAGCCGCCGACCGAGCCGCCGACCGAGCAGCCAACGGAGCCGCCAGACCAGTCGCGGTCGCGGACCACCACGTAGCGGCCGACCGGCAGGCCGCGCGCGGCGACGATCAGCTTCATGTACTCCTTGTCCATCCCGGCCGCGCTGGCGAACACCCCCGCGCCCGCGTACCGGGTCCCGGTCATCTCCAGCAGCCCCTGCAGCGTCCCGTCCTCCCCGAACGTCCCGTGCAGCAGCGGCAGCACCACGTCCACCTCGCCGAGGTCACGCGGCACCGAACCCGGCGAGCTCACCGAAAGCGAGCCCGCACGCGGCACGATCTCCGCCCCGGGCACCTCCACCGACTCCACCGACGGCAGCGACCCGGCGGACAAAGAAAGACGCCCCGGATCCCCNNGAGAGCACCAGCCCCGCGCTCGCGCAGGACACGGCGTGCTCTGTGCTACGGCCGCCGAACACCACGGCGACCCGGATCTTGCGCTGCCCCGTCACCGACCCTCCTGCCAGAAGAACAAACCGGAAGAGCTAACCGGTAGAGCAAACCAGAAGAACAAACCGGAAGAGCAAACCCGCGAAGAGCAAACCCGCAAGAGCAAAGGAGCCCTACGGCCTGCTCAAGGACTCCAGGGCCACGTACGCGTCGGAGATCAGGTCCTCGGGGTCCTCCAGGCCAATGGAGAAGCGTACCGCCCCCGGATCGATGCCGACGGCCGCAAGCGCGCGATCATCCAGCTGCCGGTGCGTGGTGGAGGCCACGTGGCTCACCAGCGTGTGCGTCCCGCCCAGCGACGTCGCCACCTCGGCCAGTCGCAGCTTGTCCGCGAAGGCCATGCCCGCGTCGCGGCCGCCGTGCGGGGTCACGGTGACGATCGCGCCGAACCGCACCCCCTCCGGGCCCGCGTCGAACATCCGCCGGGCCACCTGGTGCCCGGGATGCTCGGGCAGCCCCGGGTAATCGATGCGCACCACGGTCGGGTGCCGGGACAGCGCGGCGGCGAACACCGACGCGGTCGAGCACGCCCGCCGGACCCGCAGCGGCAGTGTCTCCAGGCCCCGGCGCAGCAAAAACGCCTCGTCCGGGGCCAGCGAGGCGCCGGTGTCGATCCGGACGCTGCGGATGTTGCTGATCAGCTCGATGCGCCCGGTGACGACGCCGCCCGTGACGTCGGAGTGACCGCCCATGTACTTGGTCGCGGAATGGATGACGAGGTCGGCGCCGTGCTCCAGGGGACGGCAGATCACCGGCGGGGCCAGGGTGGAGTCGACGACGAGCAGCGCTCCGCTGTCGTGCGCGATCTCGGACAGCCTGCGCAGGTCGGCCACGGCCGTGGTCGGGTTGGCGATAGTCTCCGCGTAGATGATCCTGGTCGTCGGGCGGACCGTGGCCTGGACCTGGTCCAAGTCGGTGATGTCGACGAAGTCCGTCTCGACCCCGAACCGGGTCGCCACGTTGCGCAGGAATGAGTAGGTGCCGCCGTACAGCGCGGACGACGCGACCACGTGCGCCCCGGCGCGCGCGAAGGTCCAGAACACCCCGCTGATCGCGGCCATCCCCGACGCGAACGCCTGGGCCGCGGGCCACCGCGGCAGGTTGACGCCCTCCAGCGCGGCGACCGCCCGGGCGAACGCGTCGACCGTCGGGTTGTCGATCCGGCTGTAGGAGTAGCCAGGCATCTCGTCGTTCAGGACGGCGCGGTATTCCTCCGACGAGCCGAACGAGAACGCCGCGGTCCGGTACACCGGCGTGCCGAGCGGTTGCTGCGCAGGCGTCGGCGGAGCCGGGAGATGCACCGCCCGCGTGTTCTCCCCGGCCTGCTTGCGCACTATGTCCACGATCCGCTCCTCACGCCCCGTCCAAGGAACCCAAGGAAGGGTCCACGGAAGAAGGACGACCGCCTGCGGCAGGATCCCAGGGCACGGAGGGCGGCGTCTCCTGCCTGATCTCGGCCAGCAGGGCGGTGATGTCGGCCATGATGTCCGCGGTCGCGGCCTGCAGCGTCGAGGTGTCCAGCTGCTGGCCGGCGTACGCGGACAGGTCCACCGGCGGCCCGGCCACCATCCGCACCGTCTTGCGCGGGAACAGGTGCAGCTTCTTGGTGCCGTAGGGGAGGATGTCCTGCGCGCCCCAGTGCGCGACCGGGATCACCGGCGCCCCGGTGGTCAGGGCCAGCCGGGCGGCGCCGGTCTTGCCCACCATCGGCCACAGGTCCGGGTCACGGGTGGCCGTCCCCTCCGGGTACACGATCACGGAGTCGTCCTTCCGGAGCGCCTGCTCGGCTTGCTGGAGTACCAGGCCGGCGTCGCCGCGGCCGCGGTACACCGGCAGCTGCCCGAACTTCGACAGCAGCGACCCGATCACCTTAACCTCGAAGATGCCCGACTTGATCATGAACACCGGATACCGGTGCGCGTAGCCGTCGCTGAACAGGGCGATCGTAGGCCAGTCGGCGTAAGACAGGTGGTTCGGGGCCAGGATGATGCCGCCGGTCTTGGGGATGTTCTCCTGGCCCGCCCACTTGAACCTGATCAGTAGCCGCAGCCCCGGGTGCAGGACGACCCGCGAGAACAGCCGCCAGCCTGGTGAGTAACTCCACTCGCGGCGGACCGTAGGCTGGTCGGGGCTAGGCGCGGTGCTCAGTGTCAATTCTTCCGCTCGCTCATGGGGTCAGTCTCCCGGTTCAGGTGGCCTGGTGTCGAGGCAAGGTCAAGAGGCAAGGTCAAGAGGCAGGATCAAGAGGCAGGATCAAACAGATGACCGATAGCGCGCTGATCACCTGGTCAGTGCTGCTGCCCGTCAAGGTACTCGCCCAGGCTAAGTCCCGGCTGGCCACGCTGGCCGGGCCGCGCCGGGGGGAGCTGGCCCTGGCCGTGGCCTGTGACACGGTGACCGCGGTCATGCACACCGATCAGGCCGCCCGGGCGATCGTCATCACCGACGACCCGGTCGCGGCGTCCGCCCTGCGCGAACTCGGCGCGCACGTGATCCCCGACGAGCCGCGAGATGGCCTCAACGCGGCGCTGCGCCACGGCGCCGCCATAGCCGCCCAAAGCTGGCCGACCTCCGGCACGGCCGCGCTGTCAGCCGACCTGCCCGCCCTGCGCCCGGCCGAGCTCGCCGGCGCCCTCAAAGCCGCCGCGGCCTGGCCGAACGCGTTCGTGGCCGACGCGGCCGGTGACGGCACCACGCTGTACACGGCGGTGCCGGGCGCGGCGTTCCGGCCCGCCTTCGGGCTCGCGTCCCGGGCCCGGCACGCCGCGGGCGGCGCGGCCGAACTCGAGCTACCCGACATACCCGGACTGCGCCGGGACGTGGACACGCCGGACGACCTGCGCCGCGCCGCCGCGCTCGGCCTCGGCCGGCGCACCGCGCCGCTCGCGACCGAACTACTCAGATGTGCACCACGGGGCAGGTGAGCGTCCTGGTAATCCCAGGAACAGCCTGGATCTGCGTGGTAACCAGCCGGCCCAGGTCGTCCACGTTGTCCGACTGCGCGCGCACGATGACGTCGTAGGGGCCGGTGACGTCTTCGGCCTGCGTGACGCCGACGATCTTGGCGATATGCGAGGCCACGTCGGCGGCCTTGCCGACTTCGGTCTGGACGAGGATGTAAGCCTCCACCATGAGGTTCCTCCCGGGGTCCGTTGTGGGACAGGCGACCCTGATGGCTCACGCTACCGTAGTGGTGCAGACCAATGACACATGCGGGAGGCACCATCGCCGCCGAGCACCAGACCGTAGCCGAGCTGGGGGAGTTTGGCCTGATCACCGCGCTGTCCGGGTGGCTGCCGCCCGATCCGCGCACGCTGGTCGGAATCGGCGACGACGCGGCGGTCCTCGCCGCCCCCGACGGCCGGGTGGTGGCCAGCACGGACTTCCTCCTTGAGGGCCGGCACTTCCGCCGGGACTGGTCCAGCGGCACCGACGTCGGCCACAAGGCCGCGGCCCGGAGCCT
>PLIQ01000459.1 GCA_003140115.1 Actinomycetota bacterium
CGCCGTGCGCGGCCGGGTCGGTGAGCGGGCCGATCAGGTCGGCGAACTCCACGATCGAGCCCGGCCAGCCGTGCAGGAGCAGCAGCGGGGTGGCGTCGGGCTCGGCCGAGCGAACGTGCAGGAACTGCAACTGCGCGCCGTCGATGGTGGTCACGAACTGGGGATAGGCGTTGAGGGCCGCCTCGTGTGCCCGCCAGTCGTATCCAGTCGCCCAGTAGGCGGCCAGCTCGCGCAGGTAGGAGGCGGGGACGCCGCGTTCCCAGCCGGTGCCGGGCAGGTCGCGGGTCCACCGGGTCCGGGTTAGGCGCTCACGGAGGTCGTCGAGGTCGGCCTGCGGGACGGCGATCCGGTAGGCCGTGATGTCGTTGTTGGTCATGACTACGACGCTAGGCAGCAATGGTGTCAGTTTCTGGCACCATTGAGCGGCAGACTGGACGACATGCTCGAGACCTCCACCCGGCTGCTTCGCCTGCTGTCGCTGCTGCAGTCCCGGCGGGACTGGACCGGTACCGAGCTGGCCAGCCGACTCGACGTCGGCCTGCGGACCCTGCGCCGCGACATCAACCGGCTGCGCGACCTGGGCTACCCGGTGGACGCCACACCGGGCGTCGCGGGCGGTTACCGGCTTGGGACCGGGGCCGCGCTGCCGCCGTTGCTGCTGGACGACGAGGAGGCGGTGGCGGTGGCGATCAGCCTGCACACCGCCACCACCGGGAGCGTGGCCGGGCTGGAGGAGACCGCGCTGCGGGCGCTGACCAAGCTGCAGCAGATGATGCCGTCCCGGCTCCGGCACCGGATCAGCGCCTTCCATGCCACCACCGTGGCGCTGGCCGGACCGGGATCCGCGCAGGACCAGGTGGATCCCGACCTGCTGACCGCGATCGCCGCGGCCTGCCGGGACCAGCGGCGGCTGCGGCTGCTGTATCCCGGCCGCGACGGCGTGACCACCCGGGAGGTCGAACCGCACCGGCTGGTGCATACCCCGCGCCGCTGGTACCTGGTGGCCTGGGACCTGAGTCGCGGCGACTGGCGGACCTTCCGGGTCGACCGCATCCAGGGGAAGCCGGGGCCACCGGGCCCACGGTTCACCCCGCGGCCGCTGCCCACCGAAGACGTGGCGGCCTACGTCTCGCAGTCCATCGCCTCGGCCCCGTATCGGTACCACGCCCGCATCCTGTTCCACGCACCGCTGGCCGAGGTTGCCGGCCAGACCTCCCCGACCGCAAGCCGACTGGAAGCCGCCGGGCCGGACGCCTGCATCCTGCATGCCGGGTCCAACTCACTGGACGAACTGGCCTTGTACGTCGGGCTCAAGGGCTTCGCGTTCCAGGTGCTCGAACCGGCCGAGCTCGTCCCCGTCCTGCGGTCCCTGGCCGAGCGCCTGGGCCGGGCCGCCGAGGTCTTCTTACGGCCGTCACGGTCGGCCAAGCTTGCCGACATGTACGACAGCCACACCGGCCCGGCCCGCGACCAGCTTGGTCAGGTGCGGCACATCGGAGGTGACGATTAGCACCGATGCGACCCGGTCGGCCGCTTGGGCCTGCTCGGCCTGTTCTATCGCGGTCGCGGCCACCATCGCATCCACCGCCTGCTCCGATGTCAATCCTGCGGCACCAATCAGCTGGCCTGCCCGGCGACCGATGGCTTCGCTGACCGGCTCCACGACCACTCGAGCCAGCACGCGGTGCACTTCGGCATCACGGCTGCTTCCGCGCAGAACCTCGGCGAGAATCGCCGTAGAGGTCAGCACGCGGTCCCCGTCGTCGTAGGCCACCTTCAGCCGGACGTACATGGCGCGGTCGGTGGCCGCCTTCGAGATTCCCTCGTTGTCGAGAACCATGACGCCCGCGGCACGGACCCGGGCCCGCCCGCGGCGGCTCATACCCGCGGCCACTCCGAGCGGGCCGCCGCCACCTCGTCATCGGTCACTGGCCCGTGCACCCGCTCCAGTTCGGCGACCAGTTCCCCCAAGCGATCATGCTCGAGCTGGCGCAGCAGGGCGTGGGTCACGTAGGCCGAGACGTTGCCGCGGCCGGCCCGTTCGCGGATCTGCGCGGCTAGGCCTTCCGGGACCGTGACGGACAATTTCTCCGTACCCGAAGATTCGCTCATACCATAATCCTACCAATGGTGGGATTACAGCAGCTAGGGGGGTGGTGACGGCTAATCCGAGTCGATGGTCAGATCCGGCGCAGGACGGCTACTACCTTGCCGACGATGGTGGCGTTGTCGCCCAGGATCGGGACGTAGGCCGGGTTGTGCGGGATCAGCCAGACATGCCCGTCGCGCTTCTTGAACGTCTTGACGGTGGCTTCACGGTCGGCCGACGTGTCGCTCTCGATCATGGCCGCGACGATGTCACCGTTCTCGATGTCGGACTCGCGGCGGACGACGACCCAGTCCCCGTCGGTGATCGCGGCGTCGATCATCGAGTCGCCGACGACCCTGAGCATGATGAGCTCGCCGTCGCCGACCAACTGGCGGGGCAGCGGGAAGACGTCCTCGATGTGCTGGTCGGCGAGGATGGGGACACCGGCCGCGACCTGGCCCACGAGCGGTACCTGGGCTAGTCCCGAGTCGCTGGCCTGCTCGCTCGCCCGGCCGGAACGCTGCTCGGCGGGCGGCACAGCGGGCGACCGGAGCGCGGCCGTGCGCGGGCGCCGCGCCTCCCGGGTCAAGTAGCCCTCGTTTTCCAGGACGGAGAGCTGGTACGAGACGCTCGACGTGCTGGCCAGGCCGACGGCCTCACCGATCTCCCGCATGCTGGGTGCGTAGCCGTTGCGCTGCACCGAGTCCTCGATGATCTGGACGATCTTGCGTCGGCGCGGAGTCAGTCCCCGGCCGACCGGGTTGGGTAGTTCAGCACGTGGCATCGTCGCACCTCCGGCTGTGACGGCAGTTATGATGAAAGGATAGCAGCGTGATCGCTGTTATCAAATACAAGCTCGAAAAATAATCACGAGCAAGACATGAATAAGATCATAACTACGAAGGTAACGCGGAGACAACCGCGCGGGCTGCCCTAGGCTGGGTAGCCGACACCGGGTCGGCGCAGCCCGTCGAGGAGTTCCTGGTGTCCGAGGTCGAGCAGCAGCGCCGCTCCGGCATCGACAGCCTCGACCACGGGACGGAGCGCCTCGAGCCCGGCGATCAAGGCCTGCGGCGGCACCCCGCGTTGGGCGAGCAGGTTTCGCAGCCAGTCGAGGAAGTCGCCGAAGATGGCCGGGTCGGCAGCGAGTAGCGTCGCGGCCAGGAATTGGACGATGAACACGAGATCCTCCCGCGTGCGGGCCATCCGGCGTTCGTCGTAGTCGGCCGTCGGCGGGAAGCGGGCGGCGAGGCCGTCGAGCGCGGCACCGCCCAGCGCATCGGCCTGTGCGGCGAGACGAAGCGCTACCGGGTCGACGAGCGTCGGCTCGCGGCTGACTGACGGTGGCTCTGACTTCCAGCCCAACAGGATCGGCGTGGCGTCCGCCGCCGTGAGCGCCCATGCGTCGGCGCCAAGGCGCTCGGCTCGACGGGGGCCGTGGCCGAACGCCGGGCCACCCGCGATAACCGGGATTCCCTGGCGGTGCGCGGCGTCGATGAGGCGCACCGCGCCAGGGAAGAAGATGGGAACGCTGCACGAGATCGCCAGTGAGTCGGCGCCCGAGCGGACGAGAAACTCGGCCACCACCTCGGCGGGCGTCGAAGCGCCGAGCACCGAGACGCCCATGCCGTACTCATGCAGCAACTCGCCGAACATCTGCGCGGCCAGCGAATGGAAGTCACCCTCCGCGCATGCGACCACGGTGAGGCTACCGTAGGCCGACTGGCTCGTCTCGCCCATGAGCGTGTCCAGCGCAGCCGCGGTTACCCCGGAGGCGAGGTGCTCGTCGGCCGGAGTGAGCTCGTTGCAGTACCAGCGCTGGCCGACTTCTTGCTGAGCTGGGGCCAGGAGGCCCACGACAATCTGCTCCCGGGATACACGCTGGTCAAGCAAGTCAAGCGCGAGCCGGACCGCCGCCCGGCGGTTGCCGACGACGGCATCGCGGAGGTAGGCCTGGACGTAGTCGCGCGGCGATCGGTAAGGAGCAGGCCGACCGGCAGTGGCCCATATCCACTGGTCGCGTCCGGCCTCCTTGGCCTGGTACAGGGCCTGATCGGCCAGGCTCACCGTCTCGTCGGGATCGCCCGCCGACGCGGTGATGCCCGCCGAGAACGTGACCGGAAACGGCCGTTCGGTCAGCCATTCGGCGTGCAGCCGCTGGAGAAGGACGTCCGCGGCCTCCGGCGGGCCCAGGACAATGAGAAATTCGTCACCGCCCAAGCGCCCGACCGTGTCGCGACCTCTGACGGTGCCGCGCAGCACGCGGCCGAACACGCGCAGCACCTCATCGCCGGCCGCGTGCCCGAAGTTGTCGTTGACCTGCTTGAAGTGATCGAGGTCCAGCATGATCACGGTGTCGTCGGCCGAAAGTCTGCCGAGGGCACGATTCAGCATGCGGCGGTTGGGAAGGTCGGTCAGCAAGTCGGTTGACGCGGACTCGGCTAGCCGCTCGTTCCGCCCGCTGAGCTGCAGTACATGCCGGGCGTCGAGGTGGAAGGGCGCCATGTGCCGTTCGAGGAGTGCACGTGCTGCGCTGCCGCGCGGGGCAGCGGGTAGCAGCGGCTCACCGTCGCCGAACGAGACGTCGACCGGGAGCGCATCAGGGTCGTCCGTTTCGGCCGCGACCAGCCGACCGCCGAGTTCGCGGACCAGGTGCTCGGCGATGCGCCGGGCGTCGCCACCGGTGCGTACCCGGAGCAGGGAACGTGTCGCCTCGTACACAGCGCGCGGCACTTGGTAGTGCGGCTCCGCCGGCGTTTCCGTGTCCTGGCCCATTCGCGGCTCCCATTCGTGCCCCAGCGCAGCCCGGCGCGGAGGTAACGTGTTCCTCTGAGCCCAGTCAGCTATCTGAAAGCAGTACATAACGGCGGACTCCCGTGCCGCGCGGCCTTTCCGGCGCAGTAGGAATCCGTGCGTGGGAAATCCGGTGCTCCTCCGACCGCATATAACGGCGGAAACTCTCGGCGTCGTCCCACCACGACACCATCTGGAAGATGCCAGGCCGGGTGACATCCCGCCAGGTTTCCAGCCGCTGAAAACCTGGCGCTTTTTCGACTAGGTGCAAACGCTCCCGGAACGAGCGCTCCAGAGTCTCCGCGCTCTCCGGCGAGATAGTAACCTCACTGCTCACGACGAAGCCACGGCCGCCGTCTTGGCCGGTCACGCCGCTGTCAGGTGCCATTGGCCCATCATAGTCGGCGGCCGAAAAATATTGCCGCCGCTAATCTCCGTAGCTGCCTAGCCGACCATGCTAGACCGGTAGCGAATCCTGAAATAAAGTGATAGACAGCGCTTATCTGACGTTAATTCAGCGAATTGGCGCATCGTGGACATCGGAAACCTGAGCGGTCCTTGGGCCGGAAGTGCTCGGGAGCAGTTCGACCTGGACAGAGGACCGTATCACACGCGGACGACGACGATCCGCTCAGCTTTCGGCCGGTCCGGCTCCTCGACAAGCCTGTTCATGTCGTCCGGATCGCTGGTGAGCAACACGACTGGACGCTCCAGCCCGAGGGCTGTAGCAGCCACAACAGCATCGATGGCACACCTGTGGCCAGAGAAGAGCCCGGTCGCCCCGAGCAGTTCGCCGGCCCGGCGTGCGATCTGGGCGGTCACCGGCACGACGGTAATTCTGGACAGCACACTGTGCACGGCCGTGTCACGCGCACCGCCTCGGAGTGTCTCGGTCAGGGTGATCGCGCTTGCGGCGACCTTGGCGTGCCGGGCGCGAGCACTACCGAGATAGGCACGGGCGCGGTCGTCACCGGCCGCCAGCTTGGAGAGCCCTTCGCTGTCGAGGACGAGAGTCCCGCCCGCGGCTATTCGTGGTCTGGCCACGCGGCGCGCGCCTCTGCCAGGTACTCCTCAGGGACAGGCCCGTGCTCGGCGTTTAGCAGTTCCGACAGGTCATCGAGCAGGTCCAATTCGAGCTGGCGGGTAACTGCCTCGGTCACATACTGGCTAAACTTCCCCCGGCCAACACGCTTCTGGACAGCGGCCGAGAGGTCCTCCGGCATCGACACGCTCACCTTGCGGGCCGGGCCGACGGCCCTCGGCGCCGACGGATCGGCATTAGCAAAGGACTCCAGAGCCCGCCGGGTGGCCTCCTGGAATTCTGGTGAAGCCATGGCATTAGCGAATGCGCGCTGATCATGGAGGATCGGCTCAAGGGCAGCGAAAGTTCTGGCCCACTGCGCCCATGCGGTATTCGGACCGAGTTCGCGGACCCGCTGAACTATCTCATGGAGAGGTTCAGCTTGATCTTCCGGCTGGACCGGTTCCGCGCTCATAGTCATATGCTACCACTGGTGGTAAACCGGCCGAATGAAGGTCACCGCTCGGCTCTTATCATGGCCGATCTGCCGACGGTATCTTGGCCACTTTGCCGCCGGGTAGCTGCAACAGGCGCGATGAGCGGTCCGCAGACAAGCGGGTTGCATTCAATGCAACCAAAGGGCCCCAATAACGTTCAGGAGGAGCACAGCCTCTCGGCTGTACCCCCCCTGAGCAGGGAAATCTCCGTTAGAGCGGCACCTGAATACTGGCGCAGGGCACTTATTCGGAGCGTGCAGTATTCCCCGGCCGCCGCTGATGTCTTGCCGCCCGGTAGGCATCGACGGCCCTACGCGAGCTACGCCAGATCCCATCAGAACCCTGGAAGGCGTCGAGTCTCCCGCGTTGCGCAGCGCGGCGCAGCGCGATCATGGTGAACTCTTCGTCTACTAGAGCAGCGAGCGGGACCATCCGGGCCGAGCCGGCAACATTGGGGACGATGAACCGGTTGAGGTTGTCGTACATCGCTCTGGCGATGAGTTCTCCCAAGGCTCCGTAGTCGCCGGCGTCAGCACGCTGCATCGCTGCAAGGTAGGCGTCGCGCTGCCGCTTGAAGATGATCACGGGCGGATAGCCGAGTCGGACTAGCACGAGGTTGATGACTAGACGGCCGACTCGGCCGTTTCCGTCAATGAAGGGGTGCACCTGCTCGAACTCGTCGTGGAGCCGCGCTAGTTCCTCTGGTAGCCAGCGATTCTTCTCGCCTCGCTCGACGCGCTCCGCGGTGGCGCCTACGTCTTCCACCCACTGCTGCATCCGGGCAGCTACCAGCGGCCAGGTTGGTGGCGTCATCCCTCCAGAAAAAGGGTGAATGTCATGTTCGCGGAAGCTGCCCGGCCCCTCGCGGGCGGTGGCATCGGGGTGAGGCGCAACGTCCCAGACGGGGGTCATCGCGAGATGGTGAACGTGACGAACCTCGGTCATGGTGAGGACCCGGCCATCGTGCCAGTCACCGGGTTCCATGGCCTGCCCGTAAACCCAGCGGGCGGCGTCCGCGTACCCCTTGACCTCGTTGTACTCCCTGAGAGGCTTGGCGCCGACCGCACGCCCCTGGTCCAGGAGCATCTGGACCTCACGCAGCACCAGCGTGTTGCCCTCCAGTGCGGTGGAGTTGTGAGCCTCCTGATGCCAGATATCGGCCCAGATCGACTCAGCCTCCTTAGGGCTGGGAAGCCCTCCGTCCCGGTCGAGTTCCATGATTGCACGGCCAAGCCGCTCGTAAACGACGGCCCTGCTAGGTCGGCCCCTCCCCGCCACGGCACCTCCGTTCACGTTTCATGGACCAAGATTGGTACATCTGATTGATGGCTAAATGAACATACCAACTATGCGCAGCCCAGGCATGTATGGGACACATTCCCATGATGACCTGGGTCACTGACACCCGAGCTCGGGCCCGAGGCGAGCACGAGTCGAGTCTGTTGCATCCGATGCAACAGGCTCGGCTTAGTCAGCGCCCGGGAAGAACACAGCTACCCGGCCGCACCCATCTTGAGCAGGGAATTTGTGCTGAGAGCAGCCCTTAATACCGGCGCAGTGCACTTATTCAAGGCCTGCCATATTCTCAGCTGGGCTTCTGGGGGGAACCTGGGCGCGGGCGTCGAGGTAGCTGGCCCAGTCTCGTCTGGCGCGCTTGACCCATCTGACGGCGGTGTTGATGTGCAAGCCAAGCAAGTCGGCGAGGACGGCGGCGGGCAGGTCGGCGGCGAGGTTGATCAGTGCTGCGCTGCGGGCGATACGGGCTTGGATGCCGTGCGCGTTGAGCTGGCGGACGAGTCCGTTGGCGCTCAGGTGCTGGCCGGGCACCTGGCCGGGGAATAGCCAGCTGGACGGTTTTCCGCGTCCGCCGAGCACGGCAGAGGGTGTGGCGGTCGCGTGCAGTTCGTCGATGAGATCGGCCAGCGGGGGCGGGATGAGCACGGGGTGCTTGTCGAGGAGCAGGTAGGCCTGCCCGTGACGGCGGCTGAGCTGTGTGGCTTTGAGCTGGACGATGCGGCTGACGGGCTGGCCGTAAAGCAGGACGAGGGCGCCGGCGACGCGGACCCGCAGCGGCAGCGCGGTCTGGTGCAGGCAGTTCTGGAGCTGGTGCCAGCGCTGGTCTTCAGGCAGTTCTTGTTCCGGGGTCCTCGCCTGCCGCAGCGGCACGGTGACCCGCCCGGTCAGGTGGTGGCGGTGTGCCCAGGTCAGGAAGTAGCGGATGGAGTACCGCTGGGAGGCGCCGCTGGTGAGCCAGGTATCGATCTCCGGCTGGCCGACGTCGGCCAGGCTGGTGCCGCGCTGGCCGAGCCAGGCCAGGAAGTCCGCGGCGGCTTGGATCTGCTGCCGGGCCCACGAGGCAGACGCTTCGGTGAACGGGCGGGTCCGGGCCCGGTTGCGGGCCCGGCGCAGCACCATCCAGCGGGCGAACGGCCGGACCAGCTGGGCGTGCTGGCGGGGCACGCTGCCGAGCAGGTCATCGAGCCAGGCATCGACGTCTTCGATTAGCTCCTGCCTGGGCGGCAGCAGCCCGGCGTGGACCAGGGCCTGGCGGATCTGGCTGCGGGAGTGGCTGCGGGGGAAGGCGTCGAGCAGCTCGTGGCTGAGCGGCCCGTCGTGCCGGGCGAGCGTGGCCAGGATGCGGGCGCTGTTGCTGCGGCTCAGCCAGGTCAGCACGCTTTTCGGGTTTGCCGCGCCGAGCAGCGCCTCGCGGATCGGGCCCAGGTTCGTGGTGTGGCCGGGTCCGCCAAGCAGCTCGTCGACACGCTGCCACAGCGCGCACCGGGAGCACACGCCGCGGGCCAGGCCGTCGGCTGGCTGGCCGCAGCGGCGGCACAGGTATTTCTCCTCGCGTCCGGCGCAGCCCGCGCAGACCGCCCGGCCGGCGTGGTCGAGGCTGGTCAGCACCCGGGGCTGCCCGCAGCCGGGGCAGGGCACCGGGCTGGCCCGCAGCCGCGGGTAGCAGCTCACGCAGACAGCCCCGGTCTCCCACCGGGCGGTGATCGGCGCCAGCTGCCCGCAGAACCCGCACCTGTCCGGCGGCTGGATATAGCAGCGTTCGCAGATCGGCTTGCCGTCGCGGCGTCCCTTCAGGATGCGGTGCTGCCCGCACTGCGAGCACTCCCCCGACGGCCCGCGGTGGCAGGAAGCACACAAGTCGGGGGCGCCATCCTTGGCCCGCATCGCGATCGGGCGGACGCGGCCGCACCGGCCGCACCGCCGCGGCGGCCGGAGGTAGCAACGGTCACACACTGGCCCGGCGGCGGTGATCGCGGTGACCTTGCGGACCTGGCCGCAGACCGCGCACTGCTGCAGCGGCCGCGGGTAGCACGGCGTGCAGTACGGACGGCCATCGGCGTCGCGCCAGGCGACCCGGCGCGTGTGCCCGCACCGCGCGCAATCCTTGTGCCGGGCCGGGTCACGCAGGTAGCAGCGGTTGCAGACCGGCCCGGCAGGTCCGCGCGCGGCGACCCGCCCGAGGCTGCCGCAGACCGCGCACGGCCGACGGCAGGCATCCTTGTAGCAGCTCTGGCAGGCCAGCCCCGGGCCGGGCCAGGACCGCAGATCCGCCGTGACCTTCCCGCATCCCGCACAGCCCGGCAGCACCACCCCTTCGGTCCCGGCGGCCACCAGGGCATGCGCCAGGCGGATCAGCGACAGTGGCGCCGCGGAGCTACCCGAGCTCAGCGCGTCCGGGTGACAGCGCAGGTGCTCCAGCAGCGCCCGGCAGCCCGGGACGTTCCCAGCGGCCCGGCCCGCCGCATCCAGCGCGGCCTGCTCCGCCAAGCCGGGCAGCATGCCGGCCAGCACGCCCGCGATCTGGGCGAGCAGCTCAGTATGCTGCCGGGCAGCAGCGGTCACGGCCCGGGTCGGCGGATGGTGGTCCGCCGCACCGGCGGCGGCGCGGCACCCCGCTCCCCGGAGGCCTTGCGGACCTGCTCGCTGACCACCTCGACCTCGATCAGGTCGTTCGGCGAGCAGCCCAGGATGTCACACAGCGCGGCCAGGGTGTCCATCGACAGCCGCTGCGGGGGCTGGGTGACCAGCCGGAACACCTGCTCTCGCGACAAGGTGATCCCGCGCTCGGCCAGCAGCGGCAC
>PLIQ01000426.1 GCA_003140115.1 Actinomycetota bacterium
CGGCGGCGCCTGTACCCTCGGCGCCGGCGACGGCCGAGCCCCGGACTGACGTGTCCCGCCCGCCCGCCGCGGAGCGGAACTCCTGGCCGCGGCCCGCGTCCCGGGAGCCTGCCCCGGCACCGCTAGTCGCCGCGGAGAGCGTACGCGAGAACCATCAGGCTGCTCCTCCGCCCGCGGCCGAGACGGCGGCCGAGTCCCCGGCCGCGACGGGCGATCCGGTGCCGCAGGCCGAGCCCGCCGCCGAGCAGACCGGACGTCAGGGCCGCAAAGCGGCGCGCGGCCGGCGATCCTCGGTCCCGTCCTGGGACGAGATCATGTTCGGCAGTTCCCGCCAGCGCGACTGACGGCGCCTGCTCCCGCGCAGCTGGCGTCCGCCGACGTGGACGGCGCGTCCCGCCTGGTCTCGCACCTGAAGCGGGTCAGGTAACCCCATACGCAGCGTGTCGGCGTCCGCCCTCGCCGGGTTATCCGGATCCGGGCCCAGACATACTCCGCTTTTTCCCGGGCCATTCAACACGGGATCTCGCCCTACGCTTCCTAGCAGGTTCTAATATCAACCGTCGGCAGGAGAGAGGCGAGGGTGACTTCAGGCCAGGGCGGGACCCACCGGGGCCGCGGCCCGCGGCGGCAGCCGCACAGGCCAGCAAGGCGGCGGCTATCCCGCTGTGCGGCGGTCGTCCTGGCGCTGGCGGTGGCCCTGGCCGTGGCCGGCTGCGGGCAGGCTGGCCAGGGTGCGCCGGTCGCGCCGCGGACGATGTCAGTCAGCAGCGAAGCATTCAGTCAAGGCATGCTCTCCCAGCGGTATACCTGCCACGGTGACCGGGTCAATCCGCCGCTGGACTGGTCCGGCGCGCCGGCCGACACCAAGAGCCTGGCCCTCGTGGTCGACGACTCTTCGGCGCCCATCACGCCGTACATTTACTGGCTCGTGTTCGACATCCAACCCGGTACGACCGATATCCAGGAAGGCGCGTGGCCGACCGGGGCGCGACAGGCGCTGAACAGCGCAGGGACCATGACCTACGATGCGCCCTGTCCGATCGGCCATTCGCACTCGTACCGCTTCACGGTTTATGCGCTGAACCGTGAGCTAACCCTGCCGAATGGCGCACCCTTGCTGGCGGTATGGACGGCCATCGCGAACGCCACAATCGGCCGCGGACGAATTGTGGTAACCGGGAGCCCGTGATCGTCCCGATACGTGTCGTAATCAGCTTAAAGCGGAAGTTTTCGAATCGTATGACACGGTCCCCGGTGGTGAGTCAGAATCGGTGTTGATCAAGCGGGTTCCAGGGCGCTCGCGATAACGAGGGAAGGCTCGCGTCATCGGGCGCGTGTGCCTGGCAAGCGCCCCTAATACCTCCCACCAGGCCCGGTATTCTGGACGGACACAATGATCCTGGTCGCGGGACTCGCCGTCGCGGGACTGGCTGGCATAGCGGCCGCCTTCTACTTCAGCATGCGGCCTGGGCGTTCCCGGGTCCGGACGGCGGCCGGGCCTGGCCCGGCCGCGGACAGCCGGGTTTCGGCCAGCAGGAGCAGGATCTCGCCGTCGTCCTCGGATCGAGCGGATCGATCCGCCGGTTCCGCGCGCTCTGCCAGATCCGACAGGCCCGTATGGCCCGACATAGCCGCGGCATCCGCCGGATCCGCTCGAGCCGTGAGCGGACAGGCCACTGATCGCACCGGGGCCAGCGTCGTGATCGACTTCACCGGCCCGCAGCCGGTCCTGGATGAGTCGGAACCCCCGGCCCAGGGCCGTCGGGCCCGGCACGGCGGGCACGGCGACCGCCCGGACGACGCGCCAGGCGAACCAACGCCGGGCCGCCGGGCCGCGGCCCGCCACCTCGTGGAGGCCGACACCGACGACGCGGCCAAGACGGCTAGGTCACGTCGACGCGTGGGCTGGCGCAAGGGAACCGACGTCGACGAGGAAATGTGGCCGGCCGCGACGTTCGGCGGGGTTTCCGACGAACAGTTCTGGGACGACATGGCCGCTGACAAGCCGCTGGCCACGACCGCGCGCACCGCTCCTGCGGAGACCGCGGCCAGGCGGCGGCCGAATGCCGGCCGGCTGCCGGACCTGCGTCCCGCGGCGAGCCCGCTCCCGGACCTGCGTCCCAGTGACGACCGCAGCCGCGAAGACGGCAGGCGAGCGGCGGCCGAGGGTCCCGGCACGCACCCGCAACCCCGGCTCGGCCCCGACGACCGGACCGCGATCCAGCCGACCACGCAGCCTGCCGTTCAGCCTGCTGCGACCGCTCCGACCGCGACGCAGCCCTACCCGACGGCGACGCAGCCGTCGCCGTCCGCCACCCAGCCGGTTCGTACCACCCAGCCGGTTCGTGCTGCCCAGCCGGATCGCGCCGCCCAGCAGCCCGCCGGATCGCGCAGGCGGTCGCGTGCCGCCATCAGCGCGGATGAGGATCCGCTGACCAGCCCGGCGTATTCGCTACGGGCCAAGGGCAGCGTCGACGGCCGGTCGCGCCGTCCGAGGGACCTTAGCCGCGAGCAGTACGAAGCCGCCGGCACGCAGGAAACTCGGACCTTCAACGCGGCCGACGCCCAGCCGACGGGCGGCGGGTACCCCGATGGGGCGCCTCCGTTCCAGCAGTTGGACCGGCCCGCGCACAACATGAACGGCCGCGGTCGGTCCGATCCGCCCCGCTCCGGCCAGTATCGGTCCGATCCACTGCGATCCGATCATCCGCGGCCCGATCCCCTCCGGTCGGGCGACGGGTACCGCGGCACCGTCCCCAATACCGCCTACCCGTACCCGCAGCAGCCGTACGGCGAGCCGACGTCGTCGATGAACACCCCGCCCTACGGCGAGAGGTACGGATACGGGAATCCGGCCGACCAGGCCGACCAGGCCAGTCCAGCCGCTGACCTGAGGCGAGCGAACGGCGGCCGGAGGCCTGGCCAGGCCGACGGGAACGGCACCGGTGACCGGAACAGGGGCTCGCGTCCGGGGCACCCACAGGCCAACGGCTACCGCGGCCCCTACGACCCGCAAGGCTACGACCGCCAGTTAACTAGCCGGCGCTGACCTCGCGCACACTAGGGGCATGCCCGAGGGAGACGTGGTCTGGTACACCGCCCGGCGCCTGCATGAGGCGCTGGCGGGACGAACGCTGACCCGCAGCGACTTCCGGGTGCCGCGGCTAGCCACCGCCGACCTGACCGGTGACGTGGTCACCGAGGCCGTCTCCCGCGGCAAGCACCTGCTGACCCGGACCAAGAACGGCCTCACCGTCCACACTCATCTCCGCATGGACGGCAGCTGGCGAGTCCGGCCCTCGGCCGAGCCACTCCGGGACAGTCACCGGATCAGGCTGGTGCTCGCCAACGACGACTGGCAGGCGGTCGGCTATCAGCTCGGCGTCGTCGAGCTGATCCGGACTAACGAAGAGCCACAGGTTACCGGGCATCTGGGGCCGGACCTCCTCGGCCTGGACTGGGACTGCGCCGAGGCCGTACGGCGGCTGTCCGCCGAACCGGGCCGCCCGATCGGCGAAGCGCTACTCGACCAGCGCAACCTGGCCGGCATCGGCAACATGTACAAGGCCGAGGTGCTGTTCCTGCGCGGCGTCAATCCGTGGCGGCCCGCCGGCGACGTTGCCGATCTCGGCGCCATGGCCGAACTCGCGCGCCGCCTACTGGAGGCGAACAAGGACCGGATCGGCCAGGTCACCACGGGCAACTGGCGCCGGGGCGAGGAGACCTGGGTGTACGGGCGGCGGGGCCGCCCGTGCCGGCGCTGCGGCACTCCCATCCGCTCCGAGGGACAGCAGGAACGGGTTACGTTCTGGTGCCCGTCCTGCCAGCCGGGTATAGGACCCGGCGGTCAGGCAAACGGTCGGTCCGGTCCAGCCTGACCCTGCACCCGGCCGTCCACGCGGCGACCACGACCGCGATCCCGGCCAGCACGCCGAACGCGCCGGCCTGACCCGACACGGCGCCGAGGCCAGCCACCAGGAACGGCGCCGCGAAACCCAGGTAGCCCAGCGCGTAATAACAGCCGACCACCGCCCCGCGCTCGGTCGGCCCGGCCATCTGCTCAGCCTGCCGGAGCCCCGACACCAGGCATAGCCCGAAGGCCAAGCCGAGCAGCATGGCCGCGATTCCCGCGAGAATCCGATCGGCGGCGGCCACCGCGGCGACGCCGACCCCCGCGCCGGCCGCCGCGCAGCACAGCCCGGCGACGACCCCCGCGAGCGGGTTGCCGAGCCGCCGGGCGAGTGGCTGGACGCCCAATCCGGCGGAGAAGGTCAGCGTGGTCATCAGGCCCGCGAAACCGGCGGACAGTGTTCGCGCACTGGTGACGTCTTCCGGAAGGACCACCATGGCCAGGGAGAGCGACCCGAACACCATCGGGCTGGCGGGCGCGACGGCCAGCCAGAACCGCCGAGTGCGCACCGCGGTCGGCGGCCACCGGATGAGTCCCCTGGCTCCGGCGGGCTCCCGTGCCGGTGATGCGCCTTCTGGCGCCCGCCAGATCGTGATCGCGGCGACGACCCCGATCACGAGGTGCGGCAGGTAGGGCAGCACCAGCGGGTCGGGCGCCCACTGGGCCAGCACGGCGGCGACGGCCGGGCCGAGCCCGAAGCCCGCGGTCAGCGCGAGCGTGGCCCGCCGTGCGCTCTGCCCGGCGCCATGCGATAGTTCCTGCACCCAGGCCGTCGCCGAGCCGAAGACCACGCCAGAACATAGTCCGGCCAGGGCCCGGCCCGCGCAGATCAGGGCGAGCGATCGCGGGCCTAGAACCAGCAGCAGCGTGGCCAGCGGCGAGAGGACCACGAACGGCAGCACGACGGGACGCCGTCCGAAGCGGTCGGAGGCAGGTCCCCCGATGAGCAGGCCCGGGATCAGGGTCAGCGCGTAGACCAGGAACAGCCCGGCGACGACGCCCGCGCCGAGCCGCAGTTCGTGGCGGTAGACGATGAGCATCGGCGAGAACTGGTTAGCTCCCCAGCCGACCGCGAACATCGCGAACGCGATCTTGACCCAGCTGCCGGACCCGGCCCCGGTGACAATGGTGGCATCGACCTCGCCGAGTGCCAGGCCTCCTCTTCGCACGCTACGTACTGTAGTACTGCCACTACCTAGCGTCACANNGGCGGTTAGGCGTGCTCGTGGTCCAGGTCGACGATGCAGAACCGGTTGCCTTCCGGATCGGCCAGGACCACGAAGTCCGCATCATCCGGGTAGCTGTCCCAGTCGACCCGGCGAGCGCCGAGCGAGACCAGGCGGTCGGCCTCCGCCTCCTGCTCGTCCACCCCGGTCACGTGCAGGTCGAAGTGCAGGCGCGGGTGGGTCTCGGGCGGCGTCCGGCTGGTTTGCAGCGCGATCACCGCTCCGGTCCCACCCGGCGGCGGGGTCAGCACCCGGGCCCAGCCGCCGAACGGCCCCTCGTACACCTGGTACCCGAGCGCGGCGCACCAGAAGTCCGCGGCTCGCTGGCGATCCGCAACACCCAGCACCACTACGCCGAGCGTAAGCATGGACACTCCCCTTCGGAACCTTCCCGGTTGGTGAATTCGAGGCTAGTGCCGGTACAAGCGAGTCTAGGACGACTCAGTCCCGGCGCGCTCGCGTTGCTCCGTGTGGTACTGGCCAGGATCCTGGCCGCCCCCGAGACCTACCTGCTCATCACGCGTCTCACCAGCTGGGATCTCGACACGTACCAGGACTGGCTCGCGACGACCTGCGCTCGCCTGGCCAGGGTCGCGGACGGGAATTCGTGACCTGCAGTTGCCGTCAACCTGGACCTGACCTGCAACTATGACGCCAGAACCTTTGCCAGAAACGGATCGACACCAAATAGCGTGTGGCATAAATCACAAATCGTGATTCTGTTGAGACCTTTCTGTGATACTCGTGTTAAGTCTGATGGCTGATGTAACTCTTGCCCAGTTAAATGTTCCATAAACTGGGACACTTTCCAGAATTGCTGGACTTCTTGGCCATCATGCCCACATGATGTTTCAGCGCAGGTCATTGATCTCACAGCGTGAAACACGCTTGCCCTGCGCCACCCGGGCCAGTCGCGCCATCGCCGCGACCATGAAGCGGCCCGCCCAGCATCGGCGGCAGGAGCCCGATGCATTCGGTCAAGCCCCGAAGCCCAGAGGAGGCATAACTGTGTCAGACCGATATAAAAAGCTAGGCACCATCGCCGGAACGATGGCAGTAAGTCTGGCGTTTTTCCCAGGAACGGCGAGTGCTCACGCGGCGTCGTTCAACCAAAGGGCAGCCTCCTACGTGGAGACGTTCATCGGGCGGGTTCCGTACTCCTACGGTGGCACTTCTCCCAGCTCAGGCTTCGACTGCAGCGGTCTCGCCCAGTACGTGTACGGTCACCTCGGCAAGTCCATCCCCCGAACCGCAGAGGCCCAGTTCCTGCGTTTCCGCCGCGAGAGCAGGCACGCGGCATGGGGTGGTGACCTCGTATTCTTCCATGTGGATCCGGACCCTAACAGCTACGTCTATCACGTGGCCGTTTACGAGGGCGACAATCACATCGTCTCGGCGACCGACCCATCACAGGGGATCGCCTGGCAGACAATCTGGGACTCCTATGTGACATTCGGCACAATTACTCATTAGGTATACGCGCCGTGTCATAACGCATCCGGGACGCTATCGCAGTAACCTGCGGTCATGAGGGGTTACCAGGCGGTTATGCGGTCAGGACCCGCTGGTTCGGGGACCGTGCTGCCAGACGCCGATCGCGTTGCCGGCCGGATCCCGAGTCATCGCCACCCACAGATCACCCTCACGGTACGGCGTGGCGGTTACCTCACCGCCAGCCGCCGGGACCCGGGACAGGGCGTCGTCGATGTCCAGCACGTAGACGTAGGGAACTACCCCGGCCTCACCGGCTACCGGCAGGTCGGCCATGAAATGCCCGATGATGTGGCCCGTGCCGTCGGCGAAAGCGGTGCTGTCGTCCCGAACCTTCCAGCCGAACACCGCGCTGTAGAAGCCCGCCGAACGCGCGGGGTCCGGAGCGGCGATGCGCAGATACGACACGTCGCCAGGGCGGAACACCGAGATCTCAGTCACCCGGCCGATTTTAGTTGGCCAGGTCCTGGCCGGGGCGGGATCGCCCGGGCGCTAGACGGTCGTTAGGCGGTCGCGGCTGCGCCTAGCCGGGGGAACGGCTCGGCGGAAAAGATCACCTCGACCGGGACCTCGAAGTACGCGGCGATGCGCAGCGCCAGGTACAGGCTCGGGCTGTACTCGCCGCGCTCCAGGTAGCCGACCGTCTGGTAGTGCACGCCGACCGCGTCGGCCAGCTCGCGCCGGGAGATCCCGCGCTCGGCCCGCAGCATCGCGATCCGGTTATAGATGACCTCACTGCTCATCGCCGCATCGCTTTCTCGCGGCGGGCCGCGACGTTCGAGCCGGACTCGCGGCGCGCCATCCGCCGCAGCACGACCGGCGCCAGCACGAGCCCTGCGATGGCCCATGCGGACAGGACGCCGAACGTGGCCAGGTGCCGCCACGAGTGGCCGACTTCCACCGCCGCTAGCGCGTGCGGCAGCAGCGCCGAACGCATCCCCAGACCCAGCCAGTACAGCGGGAACACCTGCCCGGTCCACTGCAGGAACACGGGCAGGTGCGTGATCGGGTAGAAGATGCCGGAGATCGAGGCAAGCCCGCCCAGCAGCAGCAGCATCGGCCCCCCGGCGCTGCGCTGGCTGGAAAACAGCGACCCGAGCACAGCGCCCAGCGGCAACGTGGCGAGCAGCCCGAGCACGAGCACCCAGGCCAGCGTCAGCCAGCTGCCAGGGCTGCCGATCGCCAGGCCGGTGAACAGGAAAGCGCCGGTGAGCAGCGTGATCGCGACAACGAACGCTATCTGCCCGGAGATGTTGACGACCTTACCGAGCAGGTAGCCGAGCATGCCGTTCGGGATGGCCTTGGCCCGCAGCAGTGTGCCGTCCTCGCGTTCGGTCACAATCAGGTCGGCCATTGTGATGAATCCGTACACCACGACGTCCAGGCCGAGCACGCTGACCAGCATCGTGGTGCCCAGCGAGAAGTGTGTCCCTGGCACGTGCGTATGACGCGTCCAGATCATCGCGGCGAGGAAGCTGCCAATCGTGATCAGGATCGCGATCAGGTCACCCGGCGTGGTCAGGGTCTGCTTGAACTCGATCCGGCCACGGGACAGTCCCGCTCGCGCCGCCACCAGCGTGGGGTTCATGCCGCCACCACTGTCAACTGGCGCCGCACACTGTGCTCCGCTTGGCGGACCAGTGCCATGTACGTGTCCTCCAGGCTGGCCCGGCGCACCTCCAGATCCTCGACCGACTCGCCGTACTGCCGGAACAGCTCCCTGACGAACGCGGTCGCGTCGTCCGCCGCGTGCACGAACCGCTGCCCGTCCCGGCTCCACCGCACTTCGGACTGGCCCGACATCGCCCGGGCCAGTTCATCGGCGGAGCCGTCCGCGATGATCGTGCCGCCGGCCAGGATCACGATGCGATCCGCGAGCCGTTCCGCCTCGTCCAGGTCGTGCGTGGTGACCAGGATCGTGGTCTGCTCCCGGTCGGTGAGCCGGTGCACGACGTCATGGAAGTCGCGTCTGGCCTCGGGGTCGAAGCCGGCCGTCGGCTCGTCGAGGAACAGCAGCTCGGGCCGCCCNNGGCGCGTAGTAACGGCCCAGGTGCGCGAGCAGCTCGCGGACCTGCCATTTCGCGTGGTCGCGCCAGGACTGCAGCACGACGCCGGTCCTCGCCCGCCACGCCTCGCTGCCGTGCGCGGGGTCGGTGCCGAGCACGCTGACCTGGCCCGCCGAACGCATCCGGAACCCCTCGAGGATCTCGATCGTGGTGGTCTTGCCCGCGCCGTTCGGCCCGAGCAGGGCGAGCACCTCCCCGCGGCGCGCCGCGAAGCTGACACCGTTGAGCACGTCGGTTTTGCCGTACCGCATCCGCAGATCACGGACATCCAGTACATCATCCATGCGTCGAAAAATAGCACATGTACTACATCTCGTATAGGTCTTACGGCTTGGAGTGCCGCGAGGGTCGGCTGGCTCAGGTCAGCAGGCATGGCCGCGGCCCCGGGCTAAAATGCAGCGGTGACCGTGACGGAGTGGGCGACGATAGCCTCGCTGGCGACCGCCGTCGGCACCCTGGTGCTCGCGATCGCGACCTTCGCGTCCGTCCGCTCGGCGAACTACTCGGCCCGCGCCGCGGACCGGGCTGCTCGTGTCGCCGAACAATCGGCCCGCATCGCCGAGCGTTCACTGATGGCGGCAGAGCGCCCGCTGCTGATGAGCTCGCGGTTGCAGGACCCGGAGCAGAAGATCCAATTCATGGAAGGCAGGTTCGTGAGAGTCGCCGGCGGCAGCGCAACTTTGGAGGTCGCTGACGGCGCGGTGTA
>PLIQ01000059.1 GCA_003140115.1 Actinomycetota bacterium
GATCCGATCGCATGCTGATCTTCGCAGGGATCACACTTTGTGATCGGCTTGGCTCCGCGGCCTGCGCTATTAACCACCAATAGGGTGCAGTCGGTTCGCGTTCCTGTGATCTGGGCTCGGATGGGCATCCTGCGTCTTGGCAGGGCCGTCGTGTCGTCAGCCGTGGCCTGTACAGCCGTAGCTACCTAGAGTTGTTGAGTATGAAGTACCAACGCCAGCCTCCCGCATCCGGGCGGCGCGGACCGCCAGCTCCGGGTCCGCGTCGTCCTGCACGCCGGGAACGTCCACGACGACAGCAACGGATATTTCGGCGAGGCACTCGATGCCGCGTTCCGGCTGCTCGACGCCCCGCGCGTCAGGGCGGCGCTCAAAACGGCCCCGGGGCCCGCTCCTGCTCGTCGTCTCCAGCGACATCTACACCGCGGTCGCACCTGACGACCCCGGACCCGGCCCAGTGTCTCTTCCCGCCTCGTTACCGCACAGGTCGCCGGCCACCAGTACCAGGGCTGGATCTACGTTCCCGGACAAGCCGCCTGAGAACCGTCGCAAAAAACCCGGCGATCTGAGCGGCGGCGACTCCCTGGGCGCTCCTCGACTGAGGGCGCGCATATCAGCATGTTCTGGCGGCGCCGGGGGACTGCGCGCTGAAGTGCGCGCCGACACGGCCGTGAGCCAGGAGAGGCCGATGATGATGTCCGCTGGAACAGGCCGCCGTACCCGCCCAGCCGGGATGACTGGCTGAAACCTGCTCCGGCCAGCACCGTAAGAGTCATGATTTTCTCCCGGCTGCCTGGGGCGGGATGTGTTCCTGCCGCCAATTGACAGGCTGCTCACTCTGCCGAGGGCCTGGCAGGGCACCGGTTTGCCCTTTTCGCGGTGAACCGGGCGCAGGTGTAAAAATACCGACAGAAGGTAGACAGGAGAGCGGCAACGTTCGCGCTGCTGGAACTGCTTGGTGAGCGCGGGTCGTGGCAAAGGCCGGGGGCGGGTTGTGTCTGATTCAGCGGCTGGCGTGCACGGTTTTGTGCCTGCCCTGACTAGCTTTGTGGGCAGGGCGGGTGAGGTGGCTGAGGTGGCCGATCTGCTGGGCCGATACCGGCTCGTGACGGTGACCGGACCGGGCGGCGTGGGTAAGACGCGGCTGGCCGCCGAGGTGACCCGGCAGGTGGCTGACCGGTTCGCCGACGGTGTGTGGCAGGTGGAACTGGCCAGCGTGCAAGAGCCGGCGCTGCTGCCGACGGCGGTGGCCGCGGTGCTCGGAGCGCAGCAGGGGCCGGACACCTCGATTGTGGAATCGCTGTTGGCGATGCTGAGCCGCCAGCAGCTTCTGCTTGTGCTGGACAACTGTGAGCACATGCTGGCCGCGGTGGCGGAGTTGTGCGGGTCGCTGCTGCCGCATGCCGATGAGCTGAGGATCATGACGACCAGCCGGGAACCCATCGGGGTGGCCGGCGAGGCCCGCTACCGGCTGCCGCCGTTGGGACTGCCCGGACCGGGGATTCCAGCCGGGATTGCCGGCTCTGAGGCAGTGGTCTTGTTCGCGGACCGGGCTCACCGGGTCGATCCGCGTTTCACGCTGAGCGATGAGTTGGAGCCGGTCGTGGCCCAGATCGTGACGCGGCTCGATGGCATGCCGCTGGCGATTGAGCTGGCTGCGGCCCGGGTTGAGACGCTCGGTGTGGAACAGCTGCTGGACCGGCTGGATGACAGGTTCCGGCTGCTGGTGGGCACTGACCGGCTAGCGGCGGCAAGGCAGCGGTCGCTGACCGCGACGGTGGACTGGAGTTATCAGCTGCTCGGCGAACAGGAGCGGCGGGTTTTCCGTCGCCTGGCGGTCTTCCCCGGCCCTTTTACCTTGGAGGCCGCCGAGATGGTCGCCGGCTTGGGCGCTGGGCAGATGCTCTTGCACCTGGTGGACTGCTCCCTGGTCACCCCGCCCACCAGCGGTCCGGATGGCCGGTCCCGGTACCAGATGCTTGAAACTTTGCGCGGCTACGGCACCGAACGGCTGATCGAGGCGGCCGAGCAGCAGGAGGCCGTCGCCGCGCTGGCCGGTTATGCGCTGCAGGTGGCGGAGCATGCTGCGGCGGGGCTGGACACCGCGGCCGGGGAGCTGGCGGCGAGCCGGCGGCTGGACGCCGAGGACGCCACGGTGCACCAAAGCCTTGCGTGGTGCCTGGAGCACGACCGGGCTAGGGCACTGCGGCTGGCCATCGCGCTGGCGCCCTGGTGGCGACTGCGCGGGCGCTATGCGACCGGATACGAGCTGCTGCGCGCCGCCGGCGGCCAGGCCGGCAAAGATACGGATGCATGGTGCGCCGTGCAGGTCTGGCTCGGTAGCCTGGCTCCCGGCCCTGATGACGATGTCGTGAGCTTCGATCATTTTACCGCTGCCCGGAACGCTCTGGCGGCGCGCGGGCCCTCGTTTCTGCTGGTCCGGGCCGTGACCGGGCGGGCGGGAAGCCTGGCGAACCGCGGACGTCTTCCCGAAGCGGCGGAGGAAGCCGGCCAAGCGTTGGCAATGGCGCGGCAACTCGGCGACGCGGCCGGCGAGGTGCGTGCACTGTTCTGGCTCGCGACTGCGGCCTCCTATGCAGGTGATCCCCAGACCAGCGTGTCCCTGCTGCGGGAGGCCCTGCGAGTCGACCAGGCCGCCATTCCCGGCAGGCTAATTCGGTCGTGCTGTAACTTCTTGTCTGTTGCCCTTGTTGAGGCCGGGGAGTTTGCCTCTGCCCAGGAAAGCTGCATGCACGGACTGGCCCTAGCGCGGCAGGCAGGCGACCTTCTTTCACTGACGGAAGGATTGAAGCCCCTAGTGGAGCTCGACCTTCACGCAGGCCGGATGTCCGAGGCCAGGATGCACCTCTGTGAAGCCATCGAAGCTGCCTCCAGACTCGGGCCTGGTATGGTCCTGCTCGATTGCATCGATTATTGCGGATATTTGTGCGCTGCGGGTCAGCACTGGACCGAAGCAGTTACGTTGTGGGCTGCCCATGCTGCTTGGCTGAAAGGCGCTGGGATACCCGATCTGCCGCAAGACGCGCAGCACCGGCAGGAACTGTTGGGGAAAGCCCGGCAAGCTCTGGGCGCTGCAAGGACCCGCACAGCGGAGGAACGCGGCCAGGCCATGAGCCTGGCCACTGCTGCCGAGTTCGCGACCATGCAAGTCGCCTCGGAGCCACCGAAACCGGACACGACCCTGGAACTGCCCAGGCTCAGCGCGCGAGAACGGGAGCTTGTCAGCCTCGTCGCCCGAGGGCGCACCGACGCCCAGATCGCCGAGCAACTCTATATCAGCGTCAGCACCGTCCGCTCGCACCTGGACCGCATTCGCGACAAAACCGGTAGTCGGCGTCGCGCGGACCTGACCCGGTTGGCCCTGAGCGCGGGCCTGATCTAATGCACTTCCCGGCCATTGAGCGATAACGCGCTGCAGCCTAGTGAAACATGCGTCATAATCGCATGATCTGCCGCCAAGCAAATGTTCTATGCCGCCACCAGGGGCAAATATTCGGCGGTATGGAGCATTTTTTGGATGGCCCGAGTGCTCTGGCGCTCGCTGGCTGGCGGCATAGCGTGACAGGGCTGGACGACTTACGGTGGGTTTCCGTTAACCGCTGGGGCCGGATCTGGCCCAGCCTTCCGGTTCCAGCCTAGCCGGGAGGTGCCCGATGACCACTGCCGCCCCATCCACCGCGCTCGCCACGATCCAGCCTGCCTTCACCGACGCTGAACGCCTTGCCCTCGCCGGGTTCCTGACCGGCTACCGCGGCCTGACCCGCGAGGCCTACGCGCTTGACCTGCGCTAGTTCACCAACTGGTGCCGGACCCGCTCCGTGGCCCTGTTCGCCGTCCGGCGCCCCGATATCGAGTCTTTCGCCCGCGACCTGGAGGCCAAGGGCCGCGCCCGGGCTACCGTGACCCGGCGGCCCTGCACAATCGCCGGGTTCTACAAATACGCGGTCGAAGAGGAGCTCCTGGATCACTCACCCGCCGCGCATGTTCGCCGTCCGCGGGTGGACTACGAGTCCCACGCAGTCGCGCTGGACCGGAACGAACTCGGCGCGCTGCTGGTGGCCGCCGGGCTCGGCTCGCGGACCGAGCATGCGCTGATATCGCTGCTCGCGCTGAATGGCCTACGGGTCTCCGAGGCAACCGGCGCTGACATCGAGCACCTGGGCCTGGAACGCGGGCACCGGACGCTGACGATCACGCGCAAGGGCGGCAAGGTGGTCACCATCCCGCTGGCGCCGCGGACGGCCCGGGCGATCGACCTGGCCATCGGCGAGCGGACCGATGGGCCGGTGTTCCTGGCCGCGGACGGGCGGCGACTGGACCGGCACGGCGCCGGACGGATCGTCCGCAAGACCGCCCGCCGCGCCGCAATCGGCAAACCGGTCACGCCCCACACACTCAGACACGCCTTCATCACCGCCGCGCTCGATGCCGGAGTCCCGCTGCGCGACGTGTAAGACGCCGCCTCTCACGCCGACCCGCGGACCACGATGCGATACGACCGAGCCCGCAGCAGCCTCGACCGACACGCCACCTACATAGTCGCCGCCTACGTCGCCGGCGCCGCCCGGTAACGGACATCGGCTGGAAGAGTTCTGTCCGGCGGTCCAGTCGCCGGACAGAACTCCCGTGCCGCCGATCCGACCGGATACTCGTCAGTGACGCATCGCGGTCCCTGGCAAAACGCGAACCGATCTGGCGTGATGACGGCACTTCGGTGGTGGTCGGCCGAGCCGCGCAGATTAGGTCTTATGGTCCGTTGCCTTTTGGATTGTTGCGCGCGGCGGCGAGGAGACTCAGACTCGTTGCATGACTGTGCCGGAGACTCGCTATGCGCGCAGCGGGGATGTCGTCATTGCCTATCAGGTGGTAGGCGAGGGACCCTTTGACGTGGTCTTCGTGCCCGGCACGGTCTCTCACGTGGAGGCGTACTGGGAAGCGGCAGGCATGACCGCCTTGCTGCGCGGGATGGCTTCTCACGCGCGCGTGCTCTTTTTCGACAAACGCGGGACAGGCCTGTCAGACCGGGTCGCGCAGGTGCCGATGCTGGAGGAGCGCAGCGACGATATCCGGGCGGTAATGGACGCGGCCGGGGCACGGCGCGCGGCGATATTCGGTGCCTCCGAGGGCGTTCCGATGAGCGTGGTCTTCGCCGCCTCCCATCCTGAGCGGGTATCCGCGCTGGTGCTATACGGGGGCATGGCCCGGACCATGTGGGCGCCGGACTACCTGTTCGGGGCCACCGAGCGGGAATGGCGTCGCGGAGCCGGGGAGATCATCGATGATTTCCTCACGCCCGGAGGCATCGAAGCGTGGGTCCGAACCGGTTTCCCTTCCGCGCCGGAAGAAGAGGTCCGGGCCTGGGCGCGGATATTCCGCTATGGCGGCAGCCCGGGGACGTTCGACGCGCTGGACCAGATGAATATGGGCATCGACGTGCGTCATGTGCTGGGCCTCCTCAGCGTGCCGACGCTGGTCCTGCATCAGCACGCTGACCCGTGGGTCCCGGTCGAGCACGGCCGCCACCTGGCCGCGCACATCCCGGGCGCGACCTACGTGGAGCTGGAAGGCAAGGATCACATCCCTACCGGCGCCTACGCGGCGCAGCTGCTCGCGCAGATGATTCCCTTTCTCCGGGACGCGGCCGGACGAGAAGGCCCCGAACCGGATAAAGTCCTGGCGACCGTCTTGTTCTCCGACATAGTCGGCTCGAGCGCCGTGGCCGCCGAACTGGGGGACGCACGGTGGCGGGAGCTGCTGGCTGAGCACCACGTGCGCGTGAGGCGGCAGCTGGCCCGGTTCCGCGGCGTGGAGATCGACACCGCCGGGGACGGGTTCTTCGCCAGGTTCGACGGGCCCGCCCGCGGGATCGGCTGCGCTCTGGCTATCCGCGAAGCAGTGCACGAACTTGGCCTGGAGGTCCGCATCGGCCTGCACGCGGGGGAATGCGAGATGCTGGACGGGAAGGTGGCCGGGATCGCCGTCTCGATCGGCGCGCGAGTTTCTGCTCTGGCCACCCCTGGCCAGGTCCTCGTCTCGCAGACCGTCAAAGACCTCGTGACCGGTTCCAGGATTGCCTTCGAAGATCACGGCGCCCACGAACTCAAAGGCGTGCCCGGACGCTGGCGCCTGTACTCCGTCCTGTCCGCCTAGCCCGCAGCCGGCCTCTTCGCGACGGGCCACGCGACTTGCTGCGCTTGCCCGGAGGGGCGTGCAGATCGGAATGATCTGGTGTTGCCAGTACGGCCGGCAGAGACGAGTGCGCGCTCGCTCAATGGCTGAGATGGCTATGACGGCGCCATCTGGGATCTGGCCCCCGTTGTGAGAGTTGAGCTTGTCCTTGGGGCAAGGGCCATAGTGGAGCCATGGACACCGGATCAGTTCAGGACCAGNNGCCAGCTGCTCCGCCATGCCAGTGACGTCACCGCTGTCGACGCGTCCCCGGAAATGCTCGCGATCGCGGCGAGCCGCGTCCCCGGTGATGCCCCGGTGAGATTCGTCCAGGCCGACCTGTTCACCTGGGAACCCGACCGCCGGTACGACGTCGTCTTCATGGGGTTCTGG
>PLIQ01000467.1:0-3351 GCA_003140115.1 Actinomycetota bacterium
GGGGGGTCTATGATGCACAAACCGCTCCCGCAAGCCCAAATCCTCCCGGCTCTTGACGCCGGGCGGACGGAGCGACCGCTGTCAGCGGCAGCGTGGCCTCACGGGTCAGCCGACGGCCCGGGGCGGACGCGTCCGGACCTGGCATGCGGCAGCGGGGTTGCCCGAAAACTCCGCTTAGGCAGTCACGCGAGTTCCTCGACCTCGGCAGTCAGTTCTCCGCCGGCATCGCCGGTGTTGATGACCGTGCTGGGCTCGAACAGCAGCACCGCGGTTTCGGTATCGGCCTGCGGACAGTGCTCGACGCCACGGGGGACGACGAAGAGTTCTCGCGGCCCGAGCACCACGTTTTGGTCTCGCAGCTGAATCGTGAGCTGTCCGTCAAGGACCAGGAAGAACTCGTCGGTGTCGGGGTGCCGGTGCCAGGTGAATTCGCCCTGGATCTTCACGATCCGGACGTCGTAGTCGTTGACCTGGGCAATCTTCTTCGGCGACCATTGCTCAGCGAAACGCGCCAGCATCACGTCCAGATTCACCGCATCCATGTTCCCATCGTGACATGCGACAGCTAGCGGGACGCCGGTGCCGGCGGCTGCGTGCTGAGGGGCTGGCTCGCCGCTATCTCCTGATGACGACCTTGAGCGCGTTGTGCTTTCCTGCCTCGGCGAAGGTGTCGTAGGCGGCCATCATGTCGTGCAGCGCGAAGTCGTGCGTGCCGTACATCTCGGCGGCGATCTTCCCCGACCGGACCAGCTGCAGCAGCAGCGGCACGGTGGTGCCGTCGACCAGGCCGGTGGTGATCGTCACGTTCTTGATCCACAGCTCTTCGAGGTGCAGTGTGGTGGGTGCGCCGTGCACGCCGATGTTGGCGATGACCCCGCCGGGGCGTACCACCCTGGTGCAGACGTCAAAGGTGCCCGGCGTCCCGACCGCCTCGATCGCCACGTCGGCGCCGAGTCCCGCGCCGGTCAGCGCCGCGACCCGCTCCTCAGCGGCGGGGTCGGCTGCATTGATCGTGGCGTCGGCGCCGAAGCGGAGCGCGTGCTCGAGCCGGGATTCGGCGAGGTCCAGCGCGATGATGCTGGCGGCGCCGGCCAATGACGCGGTCTGGATCGCGGCCAGGCCGACCGGTCCCGCGCCGACGACCACGACGACATCGCCCGGCTTGACCTGGCCGTTCCTGACTCCCACCTCGTATCCGGTCGGCAGGATGTCGGCCAGGAACAGAACCTGCTCGTCGGTCACGCCCTCGGGCACCTGGTGCACGCTGGTTTCCGCGAACGGAACCCGGGCGTACTCGGCCTGGGTGCCGTCGATCAGATGCCCGAAGATCCATCCGATGCCGCCGACCGCCTGGCAGTGGCTCGGCATCGCGCGCTTGCAGTAGGCGCACCGCCCGCACGACGTGATCGCCGGCACGAGTACCCGGTCACCTTCCGCGAGGCTGGTCACCGCCGAGCCCACCGCTACGACGGTGCCGACCGCCTCGTGGCCCAGGATGCGGCCGTCCACGACCGCGGGCACGTCCCCCTTGAGGATGTGCAGGTCGGTGCCGCAGATCGTGGTGGTGTCGATCCGGACGACGATATCCGTGGGCTCGGCCGGAACCGGATCCTCGACAGTGTCCCAGGACTTCTCGCCGGGGCCGTGGTAGACCAGCGCCTTCAACGGAGCCTCCCATACGGTAGGGATCATCGCGGTAGCCCGCTTTGGGGTCACGCTAATTCCGGCTGGAAGCACGGCGTGACTCACTGTGAGACGAACGGCGGCGACAGCGGAGAAGGGGGTCGGGAGGGCGCTACTGCAGTTGGTCGCGGCGGCGGGTCAGGGAGGCGGTCTCGGCGGTGTTGCCCGCCAGTTCGATGGCCTGGTCGTAGGCCGCGCGTGACTGCTGGCTCTGGTCCAGCCTGCGCAGCAGGTCGGCGCGGGTGGCGTGGTAGGCGTGATAGCCGGCCAGCTGGTCCTGGAGACGGTCGACTGCCGCCAGTGCCACCTGCGGGCCGTCGAGTTCGGCGACCGCGACGGCCCGGTTGAGGGCGATGATCGGCGAGGGGTCGAGGCCGACGAGCTGGTCGTAGAGGGCGAGGACCTGCGACCAGTCGGTGTCGCGCATGTCTCGGGCGCTGGTGTGCACGGCGTTGATCGCGGCGAGGATCTGGTAGCGGCCGGGAGCCACCCCGGCGGCGGCAGCGGCGAGGCGCTCGCGCACCAGCCGGTGCCCCTCGGCGATCAGGGCCGCGTCCCAGGCCCCACGGTCCTGCTCGTCGAGAGCGACCAGTTCGCCGCTGGCCGAGACCCGGGCGGCGCGGCGGGCCTCGATGAGGAGCATCAGCGCCAGCAGCCCGGCCACCTCACCATCGTCCGGCAGGAGGGCACGGATCAGGCGAGCGAGCCGGATCGCCTCGGCGGTCAGGCCGTGACGTACGGGATCAGTGTCGGGGCCGGTCGCCAGGTAGCCCTCGTTGAACACCAGGTACAGCACGGCGAGCACGCCGGAGACTCGCGTCGGCAGATCCTCGGCGGACGGCACGCGGTAGGGGATGCGAGCCGCCTTGATCTTGGCCTTCGCGCGGGTGATCCGCTGCTCCACGGCGGTCTCCCGCACCAGGAAGGCGCGGGCGATCTCGGGCACGGTCAAGCCGCCGACCATGCGCAGCGTCAGCGCTACGCGGGTCTGCATCGCCAGCGCCGGGTGACAGCAGGTGAACATCAGCCGGAGCCGGTCGTCGTCGATGGCGCCGGCAGGCTCGGACGGGTCGTCGTCGGACACCATCTGAGCCTGCCTGTGCTTGTCGTCGCGCTTGTTCTCGCGGCGGATCCGGTCGATGGCCTTGCGGTTGGCGGTGGTGGTCAGCCAGGCGCCGGGGTTGGGGGGTATACCGTCGGCCGGCCACCGCTCGACGGCGGCCGCGAACGCCTCGGCGGCCGCTTCCTCGGCGAGGTCGAGGTCACCGAAGCGCCTGGTCAGGGCGGCGACCACCCGCGCCCACTCGTCGTGGTGGGCCCGGGTGATCGCCTCCTCGACGTCACTCACTGGAACGGCCGGACCTCGATCTTCCGATCGCAGACCTTCGACGCCTCGGCGGCGAGCTTGAGCGCCACATCCAGATCGGGGGCCTCCCACACCCAGACGCCGGCGAGGTACTCCTTCGACTCCACGAAAGGCCCGTCGCTGAACACCGGCTGCTCGCCCCGGTTGTCGATGACGGTGGCCGCGTCGGTGTCCGCGAGTCCGCCCGCGAAAACCCAGTAGCCCTCGGCGATCAGTCGTTCGTTGAACGCACTGATGGCAGGCCGCCTGTCCGTGCTGCCGGGATTGCTCTTGTCATCGATCACGGAAACCAGGTACTGCAT
>PLIQ01000467.1:3401-3995 GCA_003140115.1 Actinomycetota bacterium
ATCGCGGTTCCTTTGCCTTGGCGCCGCCCCTGGCGGGCGGCCTCACCCCTGCTACGAACACCACCGCCCCGATCCGACACCGCCTCCCGGACTTCTTTGACGTATTTTCCGGGACGCCGGTCGCGCCTAGGGCAGGATCTCGACGTAGCCGTCGGTGCCGTGCACGCGGATCTGCTGGCCATCGCGGATCAGCCGGGTGGCGTGCTCCACCCCCACGACGGCCGGCAGGCCGTACTCCCGGGCGATCACCGCGCCATGGGTCATCAGGCCTCCCACCTCCGTCACCAGGCCCTTGATCGCGACGAACGCCGGCGTCCAGCTGGGGTCGGTGTAGGCGGTGACCAGGATGTCGCCCGGTTCGAGATCGGCCTCGGCCATGTCCCAGATGACGCGAGCCCGCCCCTGCACGGTCCCGGCGGAAACGGGCAGGCCGGTCAGCGCGCCGGCCGGGACGTCGGAGCGCCGGTACGTCCCGGCGACGGCCTCGCCATCGGAGGTGAGCACCCGGGGCGGGGTGAGCGCCTGATACGACCTGAACGCGTCTTTGCGATGGCGGATGAGCTGGTCATCGACTTGGTTCGTGCGCACGACGTC
>PLIQ01000046.1:0-142 GCA_003140115.1 Actinomycetota bacterium
GAGACGGGGGCGGGAGCCGCGTAGATGTCCGGGCGGGCGATCGCGGCGTCGCCGTTGACGCTCTCGCGCGGGCGCTCGTCGCGATCGCGGGTCCGCTCTTCGCGGGTCCGCTCTTCGCGGTCGCGGGGGCGGTCCTCGCGGG
>PLIQ01000046.1:157-3783 GCA_003140115.1 Actinomycetota bacterium
GCCGAATGCCCGTTGACCAGCGGCCGGCCCGGGACGCGGTCCGCGTCGTCCGGCTCGTCGGCGTGGGCGGGCTCGGCGCCGACGATCAGCTCCACGTAGGGCCGGAGCTGCTCGCCGCCGATCTCGATGATGTCGTCGGACTCCTGGCGTAGCGAGCGGGAGATGGTCCAGTTGCCGTCCACCGCGATGTGCACCAAGGTGACGCGCATGCCGAGGTCCTGGACGTCGGCGATGACCTGGGCCAGATCCTCCTCCGCGCTGACCACCAGCGCGTCGCTGACCGCGCCGTTGCGGGCCAGCGTGGTCAGGTCCCGGTGGATCTCGGTTTCCACGCCCTCGCGGCGGCCGGGGCGGATCTTGGCCACGCGGAGCTTGATGCCCGGGATGTCGGCCAGCGCGTCCTGCTCGGCGGTGCGGCGGCCGTCGACGGTCACCTCGTACCAGTAGCAGCGCAGCAGCGGCAGCCCGGTGCGCTCGCGGGCCAGGCCGCCCAGCAGCTGCAGGAGCCCCTCGTAGTCCCAGGAAACCGATTCCCCGCGGCGAGTCCCGTGCACGGCCATGGCACCATCTGCGAGCACGTAGCTTGCGTCAACGAACAGCGCACAGCGATCCACGGCCCCCACCGTCCTTTCCTCCGCGCAGCGGTCACCCTTCCAGGCACCGATCCGGACCTGACGCCTCCAAGCGTAGTGAAGTAACCTGCTCCGGGATGGCTTTCCGTGCATTCCCCCTGCATGAAGGGGCCTGGAGGTAAGGAGCACAACCGTGAGCGACCGGGCGGAACTGCTCGCGGCGATCAAGGCGAAGGCGGTCATCCGCGGTGACTTCATCCTCTCCTCCGGCCAGCGAGCCGACTGGTACGTCGATCTGCGGCGGGTGCTGCTGGACGGGCGCCTGGCGCCGCTGGCCGGCCGGGTCATGCTGGACCTCACCTGGGATCTGGGCTACGAGGCGGCGGGCGGCCTGACCATGGGCGCCGATCCGGTCGCCACCGCGATGATGCACGCGGCCGCCGCGCGGGGCACGCCGATCGACGCGTTCGTGGTGCGGAAGAAGGAGAAGGACCACGGCACCCAGCGGCGGATCGAGGGCCCGGACGTGGCCGGCCGGCGGGTGCTCGCGGTCGAGGACACCTCCACCACCGGCACCTCCCCGCTGACCGCGGTCGACGCGCTGCGCGAAGCATCCGCCGAGGTGGTCGGGGTGGCGGTGCTGGTCAACCGGGGCGCGCGGGAGCCCGTGACCGAACGCGGGCTGATCTTCCGGGCCGCCTACGACCTGTCAGACCTCGAGATCTGACCGGTGCCGCCCGGGCCGGCGCGGCGCGGCGGGCGGTTCCGGCGCGGGCTGTAGTNNCTGAGCGGCTTCACGCCGGAACTGCCGGAGCCGGTAGAGCACAAACACGACGATCGCGATGACCACGATCGCGAACAAGGCATAGCCGACGATGGTCAGGCCGTGGCTGACGCTCTGCCAGGCGTGACCCAGCTCGTAGCCGACCACGGACAGCACGGTCGCGTAGATGACCGTGCCGATCAGGCTGAGTACCCCGAACCGGGCCGCCGGGATCCGGACCAGGCCCGCCACGATCGAGGTGAAGGCCCGGATGAAGGGCAGCATCCGGCCCACCGGAACGGCCCAGGCCCCGCGTCCGGCCAGGAACCGCTCGGCCCGGTCGACGTCGCCCTGGGTCACCAGCACGTAGCGGCCCAGTTTCTGGACCAGCGGCTTGCCGCCGACCCGCCCCACCGCGTACGAGGCGTAGGACCCGGCGAGCTCGGCCAGCGAGCCGATGATAATGACCAGGGCGAGGTTGAGATGCCCCTGGTAGGCGAGCACGCCGGCGAACCCGAAGGTGATCTCGGACGAGATCGGGATGCACGCCGCCTCGAGAAAGCCGAACAAGATGAGGGCAGCGTAACCCGCCGACGTGAGAAAGCTCTCCATGGCTTTATGTTGTACCCCATGCCCGGGACTGGCCGGTGCGTCTTCATGCTCGCTTCATGTCTAGGCTTGGGAAAAGGTCCAAGGTCCCTAGAGTGACGCGGCCGAACTATCTACCCTGACGTCAGGCCCAAGCCAAGGGAGTCAGTTGCCATGCCAATCGCCACCCCAGAGGTCTACGCGCAGATGCTCGACACCGCCAAGCAGCGCGGTTACGCGTTTCCTGCCATCAACGTGACGTCAAGCCAGACGCTGAACGCGGCGCTGCGCGGGTTCGCGGACGCCAGCAGCGACGGGATCATCCAGGTCTCCACCGGCGGCGCCGAGTACCTGTCGGGCGCGGCGGTCAAGAACATGGTGGTCGGCGCGTCGGCGCTGGCCGAGTTCGCGCACGTGGTCGCGGACCGGTACCCCATCCACGTGGCCCTGCACACCGACCACTGCCCGAAGGACAAACTCGACGGCTACATGCGCCCGCTGATCGCAATCTCGAGGGAGCGGGTGCGGCGCGGCCAGGAGCCGTTGTTCCAGTCGCACATGTGGGACGGCTCGGCGGTGCCGCTGAAGGAGAACCTGGAGATCGCCAGCGAGCTGCTGGAGCAGTGCGCGGCCGCCCGGATCATCATGGAGATGGAGATCGGCGTGGTCGGCGGCGAGGAGGACGGCGTCGTCGGCGAGATCAACGAGAAGCTGTACACCACGCCGGAAGACGCGCTGGCCACCGCCGAAGCGCTCGGGCTGGGCGAGCGCGGCCGGTACATCCTGGCCGCGACGTTCGGCAACGTGCACGGCGTCTACAAGCCGGGACACGTGAAGCTGCGCCCGGTCGTGCTCAAGGAGATCCAGGACGCGGTAGGCCACAAGTACGGCAAGGAAAAGCCGTTCGACCTCGTCTTCCACGGCGGGTCCGGTTCGTCCCTCGAGGAGATCAGGGAAGCCATCGGCTACGGCGTGGTCAAGATGAACGTCGATACTGACATCCAGTACGCCTTCACCAGGCCGATCGCGGACCACATGTTCAAGAACTACGACGGCGTGCTCAAGGTGGACGGTGACGTGGGCAGCAAGAAGGCCTACGACCCGCGCAGCTGGGGCAAGGCCGGCGAGGCCGGGGTGACCCAGCGGGTCAGCCACGCCTGCGAGGACCTGCTGTCCGCGGGTCACAAGCTGAGCTGAGGATCGTTTATGGAACGAGACAACCTGCTGGCCGGGCCGCCGGCCACGTACCTGCTGGAGAACGAGGAGGCGGCCGCGGCGCTGCGGGCCGGCGCTTCGCCGTCGGAGGTCGCGGCCCGGTTCCCGGCGTATTCGGCGGCGTGGGCGGCGCTGGCGGAACGGGCGTTCGCTCAGGGGGACGCGGTGACCGCTTACGCGTACGCGCGCACCGGGTACCACCGGAGCCTGGACCAGCTGCGCCGGTCGGGCTGGCACGGCACCGGGCCGGTCCCCTGGGAGCACGAGCCGAACCGGGGCTTCCTGCGCTCGCTGTACATGCTGGGCCGGGCCGCCGACGCCATCGGCGAGGACGACGAGGCGGCCCGCTGCGAGCAGTTCCTCCGCGACAGCAGCCCGGCCGCCGCCGTCGCGCTAAGCCGCGGCGGCGGCGCGTAGCGAGGCTTTTTCAGGCTCTGGCGCGAAGGCTTTGGTACGGATAGCGGTACAAATTCCTTCGCGATCATGGT
>PLIQ01000165.1 GCA_003140115.1 Actinomycetota bacterium
CCGCAGGGGCAGCCCGGGCACCCCTCGCGCGCCATGACCGAGGATCAGGCCAGCAAGGTGCTGCAGGCCGCCAGCGGCCGACCGACCGGCTACGTCAAGGTCGTGAAGGTCAGCGAGGGCAAGTACGCGGCAACCCACGCCGCCACCGAGACGGGGAAACTGGCCTGCGGGACCTGGACACGCCTGAGTGCTCCGATCACCGAGGTCGGTATTGACCTGGCGGAGACCACCTGCCGCTTCTGCCGCGAGCAGCTCGGCCTTGACGAGGACGCAAGTATAGCCCGAAGGCTCGAAGGGCTATTCGTGCTATCGATCACGCTCGGCCTGCGCCCGGGCGAACTGCGCAAGCTCTCCTGGGATCACGTTGACCTCGACAACGCAGTCGTCCACGTGTGGCGGTCGGCGAGCAGGACCGGCGACGTCAAGACCCCGAAGTCAAAGCGCTCGCTCGTTCTCCCCAAGCGCGCAGTCACTGCGCTCCTGGCCCACAAGAAGCGCCAGGCGGCCGAACGACTGACCGCGGGCGCCGCCTGGCAGGACAACAACCTCGTCTTCTGCCACGAGGACGGACGCATGTTCACCAGCGACGCCCTCAACTGGCGGTTCGGCAAGATGACTAGGCGGGCCGGTATCGGCCACTGGCACGCCCACGAGGGCCGACACACCGCAGTGTCGATCATGAGCAGCAACGGTGTTCCGCTCCAGGAGATCAGCGACATCGTGGGCCACAAGTCCACCCATGTGACCGAGACCGTCTATCGGCACGTTATCGTGCCTGCCATCCGCGGCGGGGCGACGGTCATGGACGAGATCTTCGGCCAGACGGACGAAGGAGACGACCGGCCAGGCATGACCGAAGGACCGAAGCGTGTCAAGTTCGGGTACCCGGGCGACAGGGCGAGTTCCGGTAGCTAGACGACATTTTCCGATGGCTGAGTTCTTGCGGCGGGGGGTCCTTTGGGTTGGGGAACGCGCCGAGTTCGCGGGCCCGGTCTTGCCGGATGGGTGGACCCGGATGACCTTGCCGTCCTTGGCGAGCTGGACGGACCCAGCCACTATCGAGACGTCGATGGCCTGGCGGGCCCAGCGGCGGCCGACCTGGTAGTCGGTCCCGGCGAAGCTGACCACCACGGTCCCGTTGGCCAGTTGGGTCACCGTCAGCCCGGCGGTGGTATCACGGGTCCGGCGGCGACCTGCATCCGCGGCGCCCGGTCGGCCTGGTCCTAGCGGAACCGCTGGGCGCGGGTGGCGATCACCACCCCGGCCCCGCGACAACGGCCTCGACCGGCTCGTCGGCGTAGCTCGCGTCGGCCGCGTAGGTGAAGCCGCCCAGGGAGATCTTGCCGTGCGCCTTCACCCACTGTGAGACCCCGCCGACGGCCGACCGTGGGGCGGGAAGCCGCCGCTGTCGCTGGAGCAGGTCCGGCGGTCCAACTCCTACTCGCCGGGCTTCCGTGCGCCAGGCGTAACTACGACCCAGACGACACGTTCGGTTACCTAAAGCATCCGTGCGAGCACACCGACAGACATGAGCAGGCCAGCCATACAGAGGGCGGTCACCACTGGATGAGGGCTGCTGTCCCGGTCACCTAGCAGGCCGACTAGGAAGAGGACAGTGGTGTACCCCGACCATCGCACAGCCCGCGTATAGGACCTGAACAGAGCGATCCAGTGTCGTGACCTGCGGACGATCTCGAACCGCGAAGCCTGGGCATAGCCAAGGACGATTGCCAGGACGGCCACGATGAACCCCAGCAAGGTTGCCTCAACCGTCAGCAGGGTGGTGTAGATGCCGCCTCGCTGGTTCGCGAGGTAGCTGTACAGGTGGCAGTGGACAGCATGGATCGCAATTACACGCCATATCACCACAAAGAGAACAATGAAGATGAAAAGTTCAACGATGAGCGAGAACCGACGTTTCCGACCCATGATGCGGTTCTATCAGCCGGGTCTGACGTTCTGGCCATCAGTTGGCGGCGATGCCAACGGAAGCCGCTGTGGACAGTTCCTCCAGGCGCTCCGTGTGGGCATCGATGATCTTGGCATAGGCGTCGTCGCCGAGGAGGACCCGCGTGCGCCCTTGTTGGCGAAGAATCGTCTTCACCGAGATCAACTCATCCCGCAGGAGGTCGATCTCTTCCGTCCGGTCTTCCTGGTCAACAACCGTTGCCCTGAGCGTCCGCGCGTTCTCGCGCAGATCGGACCGCCGAACAAGCTGACGCAGCATGTCCAGTATCCCGCCGTCGAGGTTCCGCCTCTGATAGGGCTCGGGTTCTAGATAGACACCTACGCAGTCGGCTTGACTCGCGGTCTCGGCGGCCCTGAGAGCCGACCCGAGGCTGGCGTTGGCTTGTTCGATGACGGCGATGTATGGCTGGCGGACGCTGAGATCTAGCTTGCGAACAGCCTTCTTGCGCGAGAGGAGATCGGCTACATCCTGGCGCAGGAGAGCTTCGAGGGCGAACTCCGGGCAGTCCCCACCAACCGTCCGCCGGAGGTATGGCGCTAGGCGACTGGACCGCGGGCCGTAGAAGTTGAACTCCATCCCAACGATGCCATCCGGGAAGATGCACAGGTGCGAGACCTCGTAGATGCCTGCCTCATCGGCCAAGTCCAGATCGCTCAGCTGGCCGCCGATCTCCGCAAGCGGGAGGGCGTTGCGCCTGATGTTGGCGAAGCGGATCGTGCAGATCTCGCCTACGCTGTCCACCCAGATGCACTGATCGGCATCGCCGCTAGCAACATAGCGACCGCCCTCTTCTACGGGGCGAAAGGGGAGGCCATCAAGCTTCTGCAGCGCCGGGTGAAGATCAACCTTGATTGGCAGGCCGTCGTCACCAGCGCCACCGTCGATGCGGAAGAAGTAGATGCTGCGCTTGGCCACGTCGGCTTCACGGCGACCACGTGACGGGGTTGTCACTGGCGGGCCCGGCATCGGGGCCGCGTAATCGGCCAAGTCATACTGCCCTCGGACAAGATCGGCTCAGAAGCGACCGAAGCGTCGTAGTCACTTAGTTAGTCACTGGATCATGAAAGACGAGACCCGAGGGTCTCCCTGACCTGGAGCCCCGTTACGGAATCGAACCGTAGACCTTCTCCTTACCATGGAGACGCTCTGCCGACTGAGCTAACGGGGCCGATATTCACTTAGCTGACCTTAGGTTTTGCGCCTCCCGGCCATCCCCTTAAGGTCGTGCACACCGCTGATGCAGGACTCAATCTAGCAGGAGGGCTAGGGCCGATGCGCGCACCAGCGTAGGAGAGCTTAGCGTACTTCTGGCGTAGCTACGGCCGGGTCTTGCCGGGGTTGGCGGCTAGGCCGGCCTGGCGGGCGAGGAGGACCGCCTGGGCGCGGTCTTCGACGTGAAGCTTGACGAAGATCGCCGAGAGATAGTTAGCCACGGTCTTCTGGCTGATCCCGAGGCGCTGGGCGATGGCGTGGTTGCGCAGGCCGTTTCCCACGAGTTCCAGGACCTGGCGTTCCCGTGCGGTGAGCTCCGGGAAAGGCAGAACAAGGCCGCGGCTTTCCGGCGGATGGGAGAGCTGCGCGAGGAGGTGCCGGGCTGCGTGGGGCGAGAACAGCGCACCTCCCGAGGCGACGGTGTCGATTGCGGTCAGGATCTCCTGCTGGCGCGCTCCTTTCAGGAGGTAGCCTCGGGCGCCAGCGCGTATCGCAGCGAGGATCGACTCGTCGTCCTCGGACATGGTGAGCACCAGCACGGCGGTATCGGGGAGCGCCTGGGTGATGCGACGGGTGGCGTAGATCCCGCTGGCGCCCGGCAGGTTGAGATCCATCAGGACGACGTCGGGCCGGTGGGTCTGCGCGGCCCGGATGGCGCGTTCCGCGGTGTCAGCTTGGGCGACGACAATGACGTTGTCGACCGTATCAATCAGCGCGGCGAGACCGTCCCGGACCACCGGATGGTCATCGACGATCAGAAGGGTGATCACGACGAGCCCCCTGAATGGTCGGGCATAGGGGAAGTTCCGCGCAGACCCGTCCGCCTGCCGAAGTCGGGCCGGCCTTGAGGGTCCCGCCGGCCCCGACGGCGCGGTCCCGCATGCTCGTTATACCGAAGCCTTCGGTCCATCCGCTAGAGTCCGACGTGCCGTTGTCGAGTATCTCGATCCGCAGCGACCGGTCGACGCACACCCGGAGAACCGCGGCGTTCGCATCGGAGTGCCGGGCGATGTTGGTCAGCGCCTCCGCCGCGATCTGAAAGGCCGCGTCCTCCACCTCTGCACTCACTGGCGGCACGGTGTCAGGGAGTTCCGTGGTCACGACCATGGCCCCGCCGTCCAGGCGGCTCCCGAAGCGGTCGGCTTCCCGGGTTAGCGCGTCCAGCAGACCGAGCCGTTCCAGGGTGCGCGGACGTAGGTCGTGAGAGATCCGGCGGACCTCATCGATGGCCTGACGGGCTTGGTCGGCCACCTCGCTGATGAGAGCATGAGCCTTGGCCTCGTCGGTCCGGGACACGTTGCCCGCCGCGTCGGCGCGCAGGGCAATGGCGGTGAGCATCGGCCCGAGACCGTCGTGCAGGTCGCGGTGCAGGCGGCGGCGTTCCTGGTCCTGGGCGCGCTGGAGCTGCTCGGTGAGGCGGAGGGCATAGACGGCGGCGGCGATCGGGGCGGCGACCAGTTCCAAGGCCGCGAGGTCGGCCGGGTTGAGCGCGGCCTGGCCTCGGCGAGGCTTGACCAGTAGCTGCCCGACCGCCTCGGACTTGTAGCGCAATGGGATCACCGTTTCGGTCTCGTCCCCCGATACCGGGGGCCCGATGCGTCGGCCGCCGCTCAATAGGGCGAGTCCGGGAAGCCGCAGGCTGTTCCTGACGGCACGGAGTGCCGCCTCGACTTCGTCGTCAGTATCAGACAGCAGTTGGACAGTGACCTGGCTGAGGGCCTGGGAGGGGTCGCGGCGGTAGCCGAAGATGAGGGTATCGACGCGGCGCTGGAGGAACTGTCTCACCGGCGAGAAGGCGACCGCGACGACCGCCGCCCCGGCCAGAGAGCCACCGAGGCCCACGTCGTGGCCGACGATCGCGCTAGCGAGCTCCACGACGGCTAGGAAACAGGCAAGCAGAGTC
>PLIQ01000629.1 GCA_003140115.1 Actinomycetota bacterium
GCGGCAGCGTGGCCTCAAGGGTCGCCGACGACTGAGCGTCTAGTGGTGCTTGTAGAGGGCCTGGACGCGGTTGATGAACGTGCGCAGGAGCGAGGCGGAGATCGGGTCGTTCGTCCCGCTCACGTCGTCGATGGTGTACACGTTCGTGCCCGAGAGCACGAACGCGGTGCTCAGGTATTCGCTGGCCACGGGCAGCGCGGCGACGTCGGCATACTGGATGAGCTGGAACGCCTTGTTCTTGTTGATGGTGGTGGTGGACAGCGACGACGTGGTCAGCTCCAGCTGCAGGTTGTCCAGGGTCTCGGTGAAGGCACTGCACTGCTTGTACTTCGCGTAGGCCTGGTTGTAAAACGAGGCCGCCGCCTGGGTGGTCTTGAACTGCAGTACGGCCTGATCGCCGGCCACGACGATATTGGGGTAATTCGCGAAATCCGGATTCGGGTTGTTCACGCCGTCGACCGCGCCAGCCGTGTTGCCGAAGCCCCCGACGTAGATGAACATCGCGAAGTTCCGGCAGCTCAGGCTCGACGGCTTGAGACGGGTCTTCGTCGACCAGAGCTTTTTACCGGTGTTGAGGTGACCCGTCACGGTGAAGCCGGCCCCGAAGGCAGAGGACGGCAGGAGGGCGGACTGCAGCCGGGTCCCCGTCACCTGCGGTGCGGGCTTGGACTTAGCGCTGAGCGGCGAGGCCAGCGCCGAGCCTGCCATTGCTAGCGAGAGGGCTGCGGCGGCAGCCATGACCGCGATCGCCTTGAGCTTCATGGTGTCCTCCGGTACGCGGTTCCCCCGGCCAGGCCCTCTGACGCAACCGCGCGGTGCGCCGACCATAGTGGAGGCCGAACCCGGCGGTCCGCAAAGCGGCGAAACCGTGATAGACGTGCCCAGATCGCCGGGCTGGGTCAGGGCGCGGCGGGGTACTTCCGGTCGAGATAGCTGGTGGCGATGACGGCGTCGATCCGGCCCGGGACCGGGACGACGCAGCTGCTGGCGTCCACGCTGCCGTTAGCGACGGCTTCCAGGCACCGTGCCTGCAGCGCGAAGCCGAGGTCCATCGACTCGATCGAATTGCCCAGCGGGCGCGGGCCGGCCAGGTTCAGCATGTGTCCGCGCGAAATCACGTGAATGCGCCGGCCGTCGGTTAGCTCGAGCGTCATCAGGTCGTCGGCGTACTCGCGCAGGCCCGCGACGCTGGCCGAGCCGGCGATGCCCTCGACGTCGATTTCGGCCGGGAAATGGCCGGCGTTGGCCACGATGACGCCGTCTCGCAGCAGCGGCAGGTCGGCCGCGGTCAGCACGTCCCGGGCGCCGGTGACGGTGATGATCACATCGGCGCTGGCGATGGCCTCCTCGCGCGGCGGTGCGGCGAAGCCGTCCAGATGCGCTCGCAGCCGGGCGACGGGGTCGGTGTCGACCACCGTCACCCGGGCGCAGGCGCCGCGGAAGCTGGCCGCCACCCCGCGCCCGCACGCCCCGTACCCGAACACCGTGACCTGCTCCCCGTTGGTCACCCGGTTGGTGAACCGCAGGTAGGACTCGAGCGTGCTCTGGCCCACGGCGTGCTCGTTCTCGGCGAACTGCTTGATCGGGCTGTCGTTGATGACCAGGATGGGCAGCTTCAGCCGGTCGCGCAGCGGCTCCAGGCGCATCCGGCCGGACGTGGTCTCCTCCGTCCCCCCGCGCAGGCCATCGTAGGGCGCGTCGAGGTACGTGGCGAACAGGTCGCCGCCGTTGTCGAGGATGAGGTCCGGCCGGGCCGCGATCACCTCGCCGAGGTACCGGCCGTGCTCCTGCCGGTCCTTGGTCGGCTCCCCGATTACCGCCACGCCCTCGGCTTTTAGTACCGCTACCGCGTCGGGCTGGGTCGTGTTCAGGTTGCCGGTCGAAACCAGCCGCGCGCCGCCATCGCGCAGGGTCAAGATCAGCGCTACCGTCTTGGCTTCGAGGTGGATACCGGTCCCGATGGTCAGCCCGCGGAACGGCAGCGTGTCCTTGAACTCCGCCGAGATCGACCGCAGCAGCCGACAGTGCTCGGCCACCCAGTCAATGCGTGTAGGTGCCACGTAGATCAGCGATCCGTTCCTGATTAGTGGGGTAGCGGGCGTCGACGGCGGTGGTGACGCGGCCGGTCGCGATGTCGTACACGTGGCCGGAGACGCTCACCTTGGGCGAAAGCATAGGCGCGGCGAGCAGGCGCTCGACGTCGGCACGGACGGTGGCGTGCGGGTCGGCGACGGCGGAGGCCTCCAGGGCGGCCTCGGGCAGGCCGGTCGCCTCGGCGGCCCGGCGCCGGTAGCCGGGGTCGGCCAGGAAGCCGGTCCCGCACTGCGTGTGGTGGACGATCGCGACCTCGAACAGCGTGTCAACCGCGTCCTGGCCGCCGGACAATTCCCCGGCCAGGAAGGCGAGGTAGGCCAGGTCGTCGATGACAGCCTGGGTGACGCGGCCCCCCGCGTTGCGGATGACGGGAGCGTCGCCGAGCCGCAGGCCCAGGACGATCGCGGGGTCCACCCGGTGGTCGAGGCAGGCGAGGACGAGCAGCTGCGCGGTCGGCAGGGCGAGCGGCGCGGGGGTGTACGTCCGGGCGAACTGCTCGTTGCGCTCGAGCAGCGGGGTGATCCTGGTCATGGCCTTGCTCCTTATTTAGTGGACGCTGTACACGCTAACCGAGTTAGTGGACGCCGTCCACTTTGTTATCCTGGCGCGATGACGCCCATGCGGTCAGCGGCGGAAATGCCCGCGACGGAGCGGCGGCGGCGGCC
>PLIQ01000010.1:0-1336 GCA_003140115.1 Actinomycetota bacterium
TCGTGGCCGGCGTCGAGGGCCTGGGTGAGGAGCTGGCGGCCGACGCCGCCGGTCGCTGCGATGATGGTGAGCTTCATGACGTGCTCCTGGTGATTCGCTCTGGCTCAGGCTCCGGCCCTGAGCTCGGCCTGCGCGCGTTCGAGCACCGTGCTGAGCATCCGGCGGGTGGCCTCGTGGTCTGCGGTCGGGAGGTCGCCCCAGAGCCGCTGGATTATCTCGCCGGTTTGTCCCTGGACGCGGTCGAGCAGCTGCTGCCCGGCCTCGGTAAGCGTGATGACGCCGTCGGCGGTGCTTACCAAGCCTTTCTTGGCGAGTTGCCCGATGTGGTCCGCGGCCGTCGCCTGGTCCACCGCGAGGGCCTGAGTCACTCTGGCCGAGAATTGGGCGGAGTCGGCCGGTCCGCCGCTGCGCGCGGTCAGGACCAGCGTCACCCACTGGGGTTCGGTGACGGCGTCGGCGATCAGCCGGTCCAGGATGGCGTTCATGGCCTTCTCGGTCTGCCCTATGAGCTGCTCCAGCGGGGCGGTGTTGGTGTTCATCTGGGTCTCCTTGTCGTGCGGGCGAAGGTGAGCCGAGCGCGTAATCCGGTTCGTTGGTTATGCCAACGTTGGTGAGGCCAACATATTCGAGATCGTTGGGGATGTCAAGCTTGGTTACGCCAACGGTTATACTCGGGATCATGCCTGACCTCACCGACGACGGACACGGGGACTATGACCCGCCTGAGCGATTGCGGCGGCTCCCGACCTGGCTCACGGCTGAAGTAGCCCGTAGAGGGCGTCGCCTGGTCAGTGCGTCGCTGGCCCAGGATGGCGCGCATCGACAGCACTTCACCGTGCTCACTTCGCTCTCCGAGCAGGGGCCGGCGAGCCAGGCCGAGCTAGGACGAAGGCTGTCGATCGACGGCAGCGACATGCACGCGCTGCTCGCCGAGTTCGAGCGTGACGGGCTGGTGGCCCGAGTCCGTGACCAGCAAGACCGCCGCCGCAACGTGGTCACGCTGACCCCGGCCGGCCAGACCGCCCTGGCGCGGCTCGACGAGCGGATCGACGCCGCCCAGGAAGCACTGCTCGAACCGCTGACCGCTGCTGAGCGCCAGGAGCTAAGCCGCCTGCTCCAAAAACTCCTCCAGAACCGCTAGCAGAGCGCGGCGGTTACTGGCGTGAGCCCGCCCGGCCAGAGGCGCGTGCTGGTTAGGGAACCCGGGCTCGCAGGAATTTGCCGATTTGCTCGGTGGCCTGGGCTGCTTCGGGGGTGCCGAGCAGGAGTTGGTAGACGTGGGGCAGGCCCTCGCCGATCTGCAGGGTGACGTCGACCCCGGCGTGGGTTGCTGCGG
>PLIQ01000010.1:1373-2545 GCA_003140115.1 Actinomycetota bacterium
CGTTCGGTCATCGAGGCCCCCGAGCTGGTCAGATCCACCGTCGGAGACATCAGGACGGCGGCCGCGGGCAACTCCTCCCCGGCATCGCGGGTGGCCACGAGCAAGGCGACGGCGAGTCCGCCGCCGGCCGAGTCGCCGGCCACCGCCAGGGATGCCGCGCTCAGGCCCTGATCGGTGCGCAGCCAGTGCCAGGCGGCCAGGACGTCGTCGAGGGCGGCGGGGAAGGGATGCTCGGGGGCCAGCCGGTATTCCGGGAACAGCACCCGCATCCCGGCGGCCCGGCCCAGCCGGGCGGCCAGTTCGCCGTCGCTGCGGACCGACCCGAGCTCGAAACCCCCTCCGTGCAAGAACAGCAGCACCCGGCCGGGGTCGGTTCCCGGGGCAGTCAGCCAGTGGGCGGGTACCCCGCCCGCAGTCACGTCCGTCACGAGCACGTCGTCAGGGACCGGATGAAGGCGGTCCCCCGGAGTGAAGGTGGCGCGCAGCTCCTGCAGCGTCGGCGGGACCTGGCCGGCACTGGCCTGCTGGCGATCCCTGAGAGCCTCGATCGCGTTCTGCATGGCCTGGCTCGGCATGACGGCATCTCCTCACGGCATGGGGGCTGCCCATCTAGAACGGCGTAGATGGCGATCCGGCGGCCGGGCCAGGCTACAGGCAGTGCGAACCCGGGAACGAGACGACCCCCGAACCTCAGCCGGCCGATCGCAACCCGCCCGGCCAGAGGCCGCCTCACTCAACGTGATGCTGAAATGGTGGCATGGACGTTCTGAGCAGCCGGATCCTGCTGCGGCCCGGCGACCTGGACCGCAGTCGCCGCTTCTACCGCGACACGCTGGGCCTGGCCATCTACCGGGAGTTCGGCCCCCCCGACGATCCTGGGGTGGTGTTCTTCCTCGGTCAGGGATTGCTCGAGGTCTCCGGGCACGCGGACGACCCTGCCGGACGTTCGGTCATGATCTGGATCCAGGTACGGGACGTCCGCGCCGAGCACGCCCGGCTGGCCGCGGCCGGAGTCCCGGTCATCCGGGAGCCTGCCGTCGAGCCCTGGGGGCTGACCGAAATGTGGATCCAGGATCCCGACGGCATCCGGATCGTCCTGGTCGAGGTTCCCGCCGATCACCCTATCCGCCGTGACCCCCGATCGGCGTTACCGCCGAGGTGACTGAGCAGGC
>PLIQ01000141.1 GCA_003140115.1 Actinomycetota bacterium
GGGGTCTATAGTGCACAAAAATCTCCCATAAGCCTAAATCCTCCCCGATAATGCTTGTTCGGCTGAAACCCGAGCGACGTAGCGCCGCTGCTGGGGCATAAGTTACGAGTAAGCATCCGGAGTTCAGCGCGGCTAGCGCTCGCTGTCCAGCGCGGCGACCTGGGCTGCGTCGTACCGCTCCCCCGCGACCGCGTCGGCGGGCACCGCTGCCTCGATCGCGGCCAGCTCGTCGACGCTGAGCGGCAGGTCCAGCGCTTGGAGGGCTTCGGCCAGGCGGTTGCGGCGTTTGGTCCCGATCAGCGGGATGATGTCGGGGCCGCGCGAGGCCACCCAGGCGATAGCCAGCTGCGCCGCGGTGACCTGCCTGCCGTCCGCGATCGTCTCCAGCGCGGCGAGCAACTCCAGGTTCCTCGCGTGGTTCTCGGCCCGGAACCGCGGGAAGCGGGCCCGCGGGTCGTTATCGGCGAGTTGCGCGGTGCCGCTGCTCAGCAGCCCGCGGGACAAGATGCCGTAGGCGGTCACACTGATGCCGAGCTCGCGGACGGTCGGCAGGATCTGCTTTTCGATCCCTCGGCTCATCAGCGAGTACTCGATCTGCAGCGCCGACACCGGGTAGACGGCGTGCGCCCGGCGGATGGTGTCCGCGCCCATCTCCGACAGGCCCAGATAGCGGACGTAGCCGGCCTGGATCATCTCGGCCACCGCGCCGACCGTGTCCTCGATCGGGACCTGCGGGTCGAGCCGGGCCGGCTGGTAGAGGTCGACGTACTCCGTGCCCAGCCGGGTCAGCGTGTAGGCCAGCGAGCTCTTCACCATGGCCGGACTGGCGTCGTGCCCGACGAAGGCGCCGGACGGATCCCGCTGGCCGCCGAACTTGACCTGGATGAACACGCTCTCCCGGGGGATCCCGCGGCGCAGGGCGTCGCGGAGCAGGAGCTCGTTGTGGCCCATGCCGTAGAAGTCGCCGGTGTCCAGCAGGGTGATCCCGGCGTCGACCGCGGCATGAATCGTGGCGATGCTCTCCTGGTCGTCGGCCTGGCCGTAGATGCCCGACATGCCCATCAGCCCGAGGCCGACCCGGGACACCACCGGCCCGCCGCGGCCCAGCGTGGTCGTCTCCATCACGCCTGCACCTTACCGGTCCGGGGTTTTCGTCCGTCTCCCGGACCAAGCTGCGCGGTAGGGTTTCGCGTGACCAGGATCGTTCTCGCCTCCGCCTCCCCCGCCCGGCTCGGGGTGCTGCGCGCCGCCGGGCTGGACCCCGAGGTCGTCGTCAGCGGCGTGGACGAGACCGCGTTCACGGCCGCCACGCCGGGCGAACTAGCCGGCCTGCTGGCCACGGCCAAGGCGGTCGCGGTTGCGGCCGGCCAGGCGGACGGGCTGGTCATCGGCTGCGATTCGCTGCTCGACCTGGACGGGCGCGCGCTGGGCAAGCCCGCCTCGGCGTGTGAGGCCGCGGCGCGCTGGCGGGAGATGTCAGGCCGGGTCGGGACGCTGGTCACCGGGCACTGCGTGATCAACGCCGCCACCGGCCAGCGAGCCGCGGCGGTGGCGGCGACCCGGGTGCGCTTCGGCACCCCGTCGCAGGAGGAGATCGCCGCCTACATCGCCTCGGGCGAGCCCCTCGCGGTGGCCGGCGCGTTCACCCTGGACGGGCGCGGCGGCTGGTTCGTGGACGGGATCGACGGCGACCACGGCACCGTGCTCGGCGTCTCGCTGCCGCTGCTCCGCCGCCTGCTGGCCGACCTGGGCGTGAGCCTGACGTCGCTGTGGATCTCGTCGCCGACGGGCTGATCTGGCCCTGGGCCGGGACGTTTCGGCACTACCCTGTAGAGGCGAGCAAACCGACACACAAGCGCAGAAGCCGGACGGATGCATGGAACCCGAACCCACCGTGCTGGACAGCCTCCGCAGGGCGGTCGAGGCGATGCCCGACGACGTGCCGCTCCGCTTGCACCTGGCCACGCTGCTGCTGCGCGGCGGCCAGCGCGACGAGGCCATCCGGCAAGTGGGCGCGGTCCTGCAACGCGACCCGGGCAACTCGGCGGCGCTGGACCTGCTTCGGGACGGTCCCGCCCCGGCTGAGCCCGCGAGTCAGCCGGCTGCGGGAGCCACGGACATTTCTGCCGAACGGACCGGGGTGCGTCCGCCGCCGGCCGGCCCGGCGGAAGCCCGCGGTGCGGCGGCGGGCGGCAGATCGCCGCAGTATGACTGGTCGCAGGCCGAGGACGAGCTGCGCGACGTCCTGCCGGCCATGTTCATCGGCGAGGGCGACGCGGCGGATCCGGCCGCGGCGGGCCTCGGCGCGGCGGACACCTATGACGCCGAGCACGCCGGGCTGACGCTCGCCGACGTGGCCGGGATGACCGAGGTGAAGCAGCGCCTGGAGGCGGCGTTCCTCGCCCCGATGCGCAACCCGGACCTGCGCCGGCTGTACGGCAAGTCGCTGCGCGGCGGGCTGCTGCTGTACGGGCCGCCGGGCTGCGGCAAGACCTTCATCGCCCGCGCGGTGGCGGGCGAGCTGGGCGCGCGGTTCATCGCGGTGTCGTTCGCGGACATCATCGACATGTTCGTGGGGCAGAGCGAGCGGAACATCCACGAGCTGTTCGAGATCGCCCGGCGGAACGCCCCGTGCGTGCTGTTCCTGGACGAGGTCGACGCGATCGGGCAAAAGCGCTCGCAGCTGCGGCACACCCCGATGCGCAGCGCGGTCAACCAGCTGCTCCTGGAGCTGGACGACGTTTCGGGCAACAACGAGGGCGTGTTCCTGCTGGCCGCCACGAACCACCCGTGGGACGTGGACAGCGCGCTGCGCCGGCCGGGCCGGTTCGACCGGACGCTGCTGGTCCTGCCGCCGGACGCGGCGGCCCGCGAGGGCGTGTTCCGCTACCACCTCAAGGACCGTCCGGTCGCGGGCATCGACCTGGCCAAGCTGGCCAAGCAGACCGACGGGTACTCCGGCGCCGACATCGCGTACGTCTGTGAGACGGCCGCCGAACGGGCCTTGATGGACTCGGTGCGCCGCGGCGAGCCGCGGATGATCGGTACCCCCGACCTCGAGGCGGCCATCACCGAGGTCAGGCCCTCACTGGGGTCCTGGTTCGACACCGCCCGCAACGTCGCGCTGTTCGCCAACGAGGGCGGCACCTACGACGACCTAGCCGCCTACCTCCGCAAGCGCCGCCTGCTGTGAGCAGTGTTGGCCTCGGGGGGACGACCCCCCCAGACCCCCCCGAACCCTTGGGGTGCCAGGGGTGAGCGACCTCCGACAGGACCTGGCGCGCGCTTCGGCGATGCTCGACGTCCGGCGGTTCGACGAGGCGTCGCAGCTGCTGGCCCGGATCGTGGCGGCGGAGCCGGAGAGCAGCCGGGCCTGGTGCCTGATGGCCCGCGCGCACCTGGGCGCGGACCGGTACGGCGAGGCCATCGAGGTGGCCAACCGGGCGGCGGCGCTGGACCCGTCGGACGAGTGGCCGCACCGCCTGGCCAGCAACGCGCTGGTCCACCTGGGCAACTACGGGGACGCGCTGCGCGCGGCGCGCGAGGCGTGCCGGCTCGCGCCCAGCTACTGGCAGACCCACGTGTGCCTGGCTCAGGCTGCCTTGGCCGCCCAGCGGCTGGACGCCGCCACCGACGCGGCGGCCCGGGCCCGGGCCCTGGCCCCCAACGAGCCCGACGTGCACTTCCTGTCCGGCAAGGTGAGCCTGAGCCGCGGCGACCTGGCCGCGGCGCGCGAGCATCAAGAGCGCGCCCTTGCGCTGGATCCCGCGCACAGCGGCGCGATGAACGAACTGGGCCGGATCCGGCTGCGGCGCAACGACCCGATCGGCGCGATCCGGCACTTCGTGTCCGCGGCTCGCGCCACGCCGGACGAGCGGATCTACGCCAGGAACATCGACGTGGTGATCCTGCGTACCGTATCCCGGACGATCTACGTGTTCACGCTGGTCGCGCTGATCTTGATCTGGGTCCCGGCGGTCAGCCACGTGAACCGGCTGCCGTTCGCCATCGGCCTCGGCTCGCTGGGCGTCATCACCGCCGCGGGCTTCGCCTGGATGGTGCTGCGCTTGCCGCGTGAGGTCCGCCGGCTAGTGCGCCGGACCCTGCGCACGCCGCGGGTCGCGTCGGCGCTCGCCCTGGCCGTGGGCGGGGTCGCGGTGGCGTTCGGTATCGTCGCGTTCACGCCCGAACTCGACCTCGCGCAGATGCTGCCGATCGCGGTGGTCATCACCGTGGTCGCGCGGCTCGCCGCCTTCGCCGCCCTGCGGGCCGCGGTCCGCAAGCCGCGGTAACCTCGCCGCGCGCGGGCGTCCCGGCTCTGGCTCCGGCGCCGGGGCCACGGGGTCTTGGTCGAGCCAGCGGACGGCGCGGACCGACGGGACGGCCAGCACGATCGCGCTGCTCAGCAACCCGTAGACGGCGCCTACCCCGAAGATCAGGGCAGGCCCGAACACGGCGGCCAGCGGCCCGTCGACCGCGTACCCGATGACGCCGATGCCGTAGGCGGGGAAGAGCGAGAGCGAGCTGACCCGGGCCAGCCGCTCCGGCGGGATCTGCTGCTGCATGGTGGTGCCGAAGAAGACGCTGGAGGTCGCCGAACCCACCCCGCAGCCGAAGGCGGCCACCGCCACCCAGGGCGCCGCGGCGTGCAGGGCCATCGGGATGTCGGGCAGCGCGTAGCCGAACGTCGCGACGGCGGCGACCACCATGGGCCGTCGCGGCCGCCGGCCGAGGCAGACCAGCCCGGCCACGATCGCGCCGGCGCCCTGGACGGCCATGATCGCGCCCCAGACCGCCGCGCCGCCGAGGTAGGCCCGGCCCATGACCGGCCCGAGCAGCATCCAGGGCGCCCAGGTGATCAGGTTGACGAAGGCGAACTGCGCGGTGTTCGCCCATAGCCAGGTCCGGGACCGGAAGTCCGCCCAGCCCTCGGCCACGTCGGCGCGCAGGCTCGAGCGGGCCACCGGTTCCGCCTCGGGCTTTGCGGGCTCGGCGGCGGGGAGGTGGAGCAGGCTGAGGGCCAGCACGCTGACCGCGTACGACGCCGCGTCCGCCGCCACTACCACGGCCGATCCGGCCACAGCGACCAGAATTCCGCCCAGCGCCGGCCCGGCGATCCTGGTCGCCGAGCTGGCCAGCCCGTACAGCGAGTTCGCGTTGCCGAGCTGATCCCGCGGTGCGATCTCGACCGTCAGCGCGTCTAGGGCGGGGGTGAAGAACGCGGTGCCCGTTCCGCCGAGCCAGGCGAGCAGGACGAACAGCCATAGCGCCGGCCGCCCGAGGGCCAGCGCGGCCGCGAGCGTCGCCTGCGCGCCGCAGCGCAGCACGTCCGCGGCGAGCATCACCCGGCGTCGTCCGAGCCGGTCGGCGATCGCCCCGGCCAGCGGCAGCAGCAGGACCTGGGGGACGACGTTGGCCGAGAACACCAGGCCCAGTCCGGTCGCGCTGACCCGGCTGTCCAGCACCGCAAAAGCGATGGCCACGGTGGACATCGACGAGCCGAGCAGGGAGGTCACGAAGCCGGCGTAGAAGCACCGGAAGTTCCGCTCCGCCAGGACCCCGACCCTGCGCTGCAGCCAATCTGCCCTCACGGAACCGGATCATGACACCCGGGCGAGGTTCGCACCATCCCCAGCACTAAGGAAAGTTGCGTCGATATGGCTCAAGTTAAGATTCCCGTGCGGCGGAAAGCCGCGGCATACGCGGTCCGCTGTCCCGATCCAAGAAAATTCTCAGNNCGGTCGGTCCAGGCGTCGACGACGTCGAGCACGGTGGCCGCAGGCTCGGGCGGCACGAAGCCGAACATCTCCTGCAGGATCGGGTGGACCACCGGGTGCAGTCGGTTCTCAGCGAAGGCCTCGTGATCGTCCTTGGATCGCCAGACATCGACGTAACGCAGCCCGGTGTCGGTGCGCCAGGCGAGATGGGCAATCAGGCCGGCCGGCTGCTCCGGGCCCAGGCCGTCCTTGATGCGGGCGTAGATCTCGGCGGAGATGGGCACGTCGTAGGTGAAGGCGTAGGTCATCGGGCACCTCCTAAGCATTAATCCGAACCAGCTTCGGATTAATATTGATACTATGACCTCCATGCCCGCCCCCGTCAAGAGGCGCTACGACGCGACCCGCCGCCGCCAGAGCGCGGCCCGTACCCGCGCGGCCATCCTGGACGCCGCTCGCCAGCTGTTCTCCGAGGACGGATACGCGGCCACCTCGATGACCGCGATCGCCGCCCGGGCCGGGGTGGCGCTGGACACCGTCTACGCCTCGGTGGGCCGCAAACCCGAGCTGGCCCGGCTGCTGATCGAGACCGCGATCTCCGGCACCGACCAGGCGGTCCCCGCCGAGCAGCGGGACTACGTCCAGGCGATCCAGGCCGCCCCCGACGCCGACACCAAGATCGCCCTCTATGCCGCGGCGATCACCGCGATCGCCCCCCGTCTGGCGCTCGTGCTCGGCATCATCCAGCAGGCCGCCCACGCCGATCCGGAACTGGCCGCGCTGTGGGAGGAGATCGCCGAACGCCGCGCGGCGAACATGCGCCGCTTCGTCGCCGACCTGGCCGCCGTGGCCCCGCTGCGGGTGGACCCGGGCGAGGCCGCCGACATCGTGTGGGCCACCAACGCCGCCGAGATGTACCAGCTGCTGGTCGGGCAGCGCGGCTGGAGCCCGCGGCGCTACGAGCACTTTCTCGCCGATACCTGGCGCCGCCTGCTCCTGGCCGACCAGTGAGGATATCGATCTGCGGGCGCTGCATGCCCGCACGGCAGCGCGTAAGAACACCGACCGCGCCGGGCAGGGCTTTCTTTCCTCTACGGCTGAAACCGGCAATTGGGCCCGCTCCGCCTAGATCGCAATCTGCCTAATCCGCTCAGCAAGCGCTTCGCGTTCATTCGTGGCGCATCAATGCAACGCGGATCCCCAGCTCGCCGCCAGCGAGATCGTCATGACGTTCAATGTGCGGTACGGCATTGGATGGGCCGTCGCACAAGTCTTGTCAAGAGCCCGCCCTTCCCCGGATCTGGCCTTGACAGGGCCATGGCCATGGGTCGAATGTTGAGCACCATGACCAGCACCGAACCCGATCCGGTTCACTCAGAGTCCGAAGCTCACCCGTGGAGCATTAACGTTCCGGACCACCCCCAGCGTGCGGACTCGCCCGAGTACGTGGCGGCGCGCACGAAGATGAACCAGATCGCCACCGGGGCCACGGGCCTGGTCTACGGGCAGGCACCGTTCCAGGATCATCATGGCAGTGCGCTGTGGCTGAAAGACGCCCAGGGATGGTTCTTGGTCCGCAATCTCGCCGGAATCGAATGGTCGGCCCAGTTCTGCGCTGATCCGGCCAAAGTAGACCTGCTGCGGCAGAACGCCAAGCGGCTATATGACCTCCTCGCGCCCGAGATCAAGCAGGAACTCGATCCCGATGGGCTGCTGGACACGCCTATCCAGGACGCCGCCGGGGTGGCCAAATGGACGGACTCGATTTTCAACGCCGGGGTGCCGTTGCAGGCTACTTTCCACACGGGCGTACTCCCGGGCCAAGCGCCGGCTACAGCCAGCGCCCCGGCTACGGAACAGGTACCAGCCGGGGTACATCACTATCCCACGCCGATCGTGGACATCCAGCTCTTCAAGTACGACGACTTCCAGCTCTGGGTCACCGACGAGCAGGGCAATCCGGCCGCGGTGGCGCCGGTGGAGCGCCGTGGCAGCGGAGACGCGTCGGTCCATGTGCTCTACGCCACGCCGGGTTCGCAGCTGGCCGCGCAGAAGCAGGCGGCAGAAAGCACCAACAACCCGCTGATCCTCGGTCCGGATCACCCACTTTCCCAGCAGGCCTACGCAAACCAGCAGTAGTCATAGCGTCCGCGTGCCCGGGGCTGCGCGTCACCAGGTAACTGGGTTACGATATATCGCGTCTTGACCATCCAGGCTGAAGGGAGTGCCATGGACGCGACAAACGGGGGTCCGGGGAACCTAGAAGGCGCGACTGCGGAGCCGGGAACGGCTTGGAACGGTGTCAGGCCTGAGGTCGTCGGGAGCGGGGCGGCGCTGCGGGCTTCGGATCGGGAGCGGGACGCGGTGGTGCAGCGGGTCCAGGAGGCGTTCGCGGAGGGCCGGCTGGACGATACCGAGTTTGACGAGCGGATGCGGGCGGCGCTGACCTCGCGTACGCGAGCGGACCTTGACGTGCTGCTCGCGGACCTGCCGGCCGAAACGGCGACGCCCGGCGTGGTGCCCGCGACCGCCGGGCGCGGGCCGGGGCGCCTCGCGATCGCGCTGAAGAGTTCGGTCCGGCGGGGCGGCCGGTGGCGGGTGCCGGAGCGCTATACCACCGTCGTTTACAAGGGCGGCGGCTGGCTGGACCTGCGGGCCGCCGAGCTCAGCGGCCCGGTCACCACGCTGCTCGCGGTGGCCTACAAGTCCCGGGTGACGATCCTGGTGCCACCAGGCCTGCGGGTCGAGATGACCGGCTTCGGCGTCACCCAGGGCGCGGAGGAGGACGACCTCGGCTACCGGCTGCCGGCCGACGCTCCGGTAATCCACGTGCGCGGGGTCGCGTACAAGGGCACGGTGGAGATCACTACCCGGCCGCCGGAGCGTCGAGCCGTGCGCCCGTAACCGGCACCGCGGACAGTGACTGGCCCCGCGGTCAGCAGAGCCAGGGACCGGCCTGGCGGCACCTGATGTCGTGCGGCGGCTCGTAGAACGTCGCGTCCCAGCGCTGGGCGTGGCAGGTCTGGCAGGACACCAGCAGGTGCCCCATGCCCCGGCCGCGCTCGGCTCCTTCCTGCGCTGCCGCGCAGATACAGGGTTTCCAGCCGACCCGGGCGTGGCCCGGCCACAACGGGTGGCCGAACGGGCAGTGCTGCGGCTTGTGCTCGAACAGGGACACCGACATGAAATGATCATGCCAGCCTCCCTGGTGCCGCCGCTAGTTCGAAGAAATAATCTACCCTGGTCAGGACCAGGTGGACCCGCTGCACAGCCCCGGCGTGGCAGGATGGGCGCGTGACATGGAAAGCCCCAGACGTAGAGCGGCCCGGCGGGCCGTTGACTGGCCCTGAGCGCCCGCTGCTGCAGGCGGTCCTGGACTGGCACCGGGCCACGCTGCTGTATAAGTGCGCCGGCCTGACCGGTGAGCAGCTCGCCGAGCGGACCGTCCCGCCGTCGGACCTGTCCCTGCTCGGGCTGGTACGCCACATGACCAAGGTGGAACGCGCCTGGTTCCGCCAGCGGTTCGCGGGCGAGCCGGTCGACAACCCGTTCGGCGACGACAAAACCGCCGAGTTCGAGCAGACCGACCCGGCCCGGGCCGCCGCCGACTACGCCCGGCTGACCGAGGAGTTCAAGCTGGCCGACGCGGCCGTGGCCCACGCTTCGCTGGATGAGGAGTTCACGCACAACGGCGAGGTCATGTCGCTGCGCCTGATCTACCTGCACATGATCGAGGAGTACGCCCGCCACCTGGGTCACGCCGACCTGCTGCGCGAGCGCATCGACGGCGCCACCGGCGAGTAACCCGCCGGGTCACCAGGCGCCGTAAATGATGGCGATCTGGCCGGGCATGGTGGGCGAGGAAGCCGGCAAGGACGTGAACCGCCCCAGGTCGAGGTCCAGCCAGCCGAATTGGATGCACTGAACGAGGGCGTACCGACCACCCGGGGCGAGCGACAGGACCTGACCGCTGTTGCTGATCGTGGCCTGGGTATTCGCGGTGGCGCGCGCGGTCTCGGTGCGCAGCACGCGGATTGGTCCGCGGCCCGTCGTCGGCACCTCGGAGATCTGCACGAAGATGGTGCCGCGTCCGCCGCCGGGCGGAACCTCGTGGGAGGTAGCCACCAGGACGTCACTCCCGTCGGGGGTGATCAGCGCGCCCTCAATGGTGCCGCTGACCGCCTGCTTCGGCATGATCATTCGTGCATCCGCCAGGTTGTCGCCGGGGGCTTCGGTATCGAGCAGCCGAACTCCCTCCATCGTCATGGCGTCGTTGGTCAAGCTCTTGGCGCGCTGCCAAGTGAACGCGATCATCCGGTTGCCGTCGGCCCAGGACGGCTGGCCCGGTTCGAAGTAGTGGCCCTGCTGCATGGCAGCGGTCCAGGTGCGCACTGCCCCGGTGACCAGGTTGATGACCTCGACCGCGCCGATCTCGGCGGTGGCCGGATGGCCGTTTTGCTCACCCACGCCGTACTCAAAGGACACCGCGAGGAGGGTGCCGTCCGGAGACAGCGCGATGCCCGTGACGTACGAGTTCTGGGGTACCGGGTAGGCCGGAAGCTCGATCAGGTGTCCCGGCTTGCCGGCCGCCGAGATGGGCAGCCGGAAGAAGCGATATTCCGGGTTACCGGGGGCACCCTTGGAGGCCAACTCCTGGGTGCCGAGTATGAAGGAACGGTCGTCCGGGGCGGCGGTGACACTTACCGAGGCGGGGAAAAAATCGGTCATGATCTTGACCGTGCCAGTAATCTTCCCGGTGGCCGTATCCCGGATCACCGCTTCGGTCACCGGCAGGTTGTGGAATTGCCGGTCCGCGGCAAAGGTGAACGTGATGTAGTAGCGCGGTATGGCCGCCGAGCCCGCTGCCGCGGTCGGGGCAGGCTTGGGGCCGGCCACCAGCACCGTGGCCACGGCGACGGCTATGACCGCGGCCGCGGCGGCGACCGGGAGCAGAAGGCGGTGCCAGCGGCGCCCGGGGACGGGCATCCGCAACGGGCGGAGCTGTTCCGGCTGGACAGTATCTGCCGCGCGCTTGAGTTCGTCACGCAGCAGGTCTTCGATGGCCGGCATGTCTCACGGCTCCTTTGGCAAGGCGCGCGCCAGTGCGTCCAGGCCACGCGAGGCGGTGGACCGGACGGCACCTTCGCTGATGCGCAGCGTGGCTGCGGTGTCGGCCACGCTCATGTCCAGGTAGTAGCGGAGGGCGAGGACCTCGCGCTGACGGCGGGGCAGCGAGCGGAACGCGTCGATGAGCTCGGTGCGCTGCTCGAAGGCGACCGCCGCGTCGGTACCGTACGGCGCAGGCCCGCTGATCCGGCCCTCATGCCGACGGGCGACCAGGCGCCGGCGCAGCACCGACCGGCAGCCGTTCAGCACCGCGGACCGCGCGTAGTCCAGGGCACTGGACTGCTGGCGCAGGGTGCGCCAGCGGCGGTGCAGCTGCTCGAAGGCGTCTTGGACCACGTCCTCCGCGGTGGCCAGGTCACCGACCATGAGCACCGCGAGCCGGACCAAGCCCAGGTGGTGCTCGGTGAACAGCTCGGTCACCGAGCACGCCGAGTCCGCGGGCGCGGGCGCGGCCAACCGCGCGCGCCGGTCGAGCGGCGTGCCCGGACTGCGGATGACGTCCGCCGAGTCGGTCTCCACGTATAAAGGGACGCGCGGGCGGCCCGCGGCGCTGCGAGCCGGGGCGGGAAATTCTGTCGGGCGGGTCAGCGGCCGGCCGCCGGCGGCCGCCCGGTGTAGACCGCGCGGGGCCGCAGCGGCCCTGGCCCGGTGTAGGCCTCCAGGGCGTGGGCGATCCAGCCCGCGGTGCGCGCCACGGCGAAGACCGCCTCCCCGGAGCCCCGGACCATGCCCGCCACGCGCGCCAGGGTGGCGATGGCGAAGTCGATGTTCGGCTCGGGCAGGGACTTGCGCCTGACCTCGGCCAGGACCGCCTCGGCCACCGCGAGCTGCCCGGACTTCGGCGCGGCGCGGCGCACCAGGTCGAGCAGCAGGACGGCGCGCGGGTCGCCGGCCCGGTACACGAAGTGCCCGAAACCGGGCACCTTCTCCCCCCGGCGCAGCAGTTCGCCCACCACCCGCGGCACGTCGCCCGGGCCGGCGGCCGCGGCCAGCATCGCCTCGGCGCCGAGGGAAGCCCCGCCGTGCAGCGCGCCGCCCACCGCTCCCATCCCGGTGGCGACTACGGCGTACGGATCCGCGCGGACCGACGCGGCGGCCCGCGCGGCCAGCGTGGACGCGGCGAGCTCGTGGTCGGCCAGTAGGACCAGCGCCGCCGACAGGGCGCGCCGCAGGGCGGGGCTGGCCCGGCGGTCACACAGCCGCGGCCACAGCCGGTCCGCGATCGGGTAATCCGTGCCTGGGTTGCCCGAGCCTGGGTTGCCCGAGTCTGGGTTGCCCGTGCCCGGGTTGTCCGAGTCCAGGTTGCCCGAATCCAGGTTGTCCATTTTCGGATAGTCCGAGATCGGATAAACCGGGGCGGCGGGGGGCAGGCAGTCCACCAGGCCGGCGATGATGCTGCGCCCGGCCGCGATCACCGCCGCTGGGTCCAGTTGCAGCCGCAGCGGGTCGGTGGCCGCCATGGCCGGCACGATGACCTGGAACCGTTCGAGCAGCAGCGTCCCGGCGGGCAGCGCGGCCTGCGCGCCCCGGCCCGCGGCCAGCGCGGCGGGGGTCGCCCGCCACGGCGCCAGCGGGGGCGACTGGGCGGGCGCATGGGCGGTCCCGGTGCCGTGGGCGGGCGGGAGCGCGGGGAACTCACCGGTCCAGAGCAGCTCGGCTACGTCCTCGAAGGTGCGGCTGGTGGCGAGGCGGATGACGTCGAGGCCGCGGTAGCGCAGCCGGTCGCCGGTGATCTCGGTGATGGCCGACTCGACCGTAATGTCGGCCACGCCGGCCGGGCGCCGGGGACGGCCGCGCCGGGCCAGTTGCTCGACCTCCTCGGAGTCGAACAGGCTGCTCCGGCCGTCGGCCGCGTGGTCCCGGCGCAGGACTCCGCGGCTGACGTAGGCGTAGAGCGTCGCGGGCTTGACCCCGAGCCGCTGCGCTGCCTGGGCGGCGGTAAGGAAATCGGTCACACAGTCACCACGGTCGTTCGGCATTGAATTTAATCAATATTGACGAGAGCCGACCTGATGTCAAACGCTGAACCGAGGCGGAGAACCACGTTCGTTCGGGGAGATTGACTTTAATCAATGTTGACTTGATTTGCTCAAACTGGTCAATCTTGACTCATGCCAACGATCCACTTTCTCGACGTGACCAACCGGGACGGGGTGCAGACCGCACGCACCGGGTTGTCGAAGTTCGGCAAGGTCATGGTCAACTACTACCTGGGGCGCCTGGGCGTGGCGCAGTCCGAGATCGGGTTCCCGTTCNNTCCACCTCCGACCAGATGATCGCGCACAAGTTCCGCGGCAAGCTCGATCGGTCCGCGATCATCAACCAGATGGTCGAGGCTGTGACGGTGGCCAGGGAGGGGCTGGGTCGTGCCGGAGGGGCGCGAGACGAGTACAGCATCGGGGTCAACGCGGAGGACGGGTCGCGGACCGACGACGGGTACCTGCTGGAGTTCGCGGTCGCGGCGCGGGAGGCGGGCGCGTCGCGGGTGCGATACTGCGACACGATCGGCGGCGACTCCCCGGGGCGGATCAGGGAGCGGTTCGCCAAGCTCGCGTCGGCGGTCGGCCTCCCGGTCGAGACGCACTGCCACAACGACCTGGGCCTGGCCGTGGCGAACTCGGTGTCCGGCGCGCTCGGCGACCTGGACGCCGGGCAGGACGCGTGGGTCAACACCTGCGTGAACGGGATCGGCGAGCGGGCCGGTAACGCCGACCTGCTGTCGTGCATCCTGGCCTTCTCCCACGCGTTCGGGGTCGCGGAGGGCGCGACGGTCGGCGACCGGCTCGACCTGTCGTGGGCCCGGCGGTTCGGGCTGTGGGCGGGCTACGCGTTCGGGCAGCCGCTGCCGCCCGCCTGGCCGGGCGTCGGCCGCAACGCGTTCGCGCACGAGTCCGGCATCCACGCCGACGGGGCGCTGAAGGACCGGGCCAACTACGAGCTGTACGACGACTCGGTGCTCGGGCCGTTCCCGGACGACTGGTACGCGCGCGCGGGCCGGGTGGTGCTGACCGGCGAGTACGGCGGCAAGGCCGGNNCTGGTCCAGCTGTGCGCGTCGGCGACCGGCAAACCGCTCACCGACGACGAGCTGCGGCTGATCGCCGGGTACCCGCACCAGCTGGCGCTCCTGTTCCCCGGCCAGCTCCCGGGCCAGCTCGGCTGAGGCACCACGGCCCGTTCGGGCCATCGATAATGGTCTCCATGAAGGTCTTCATCTCGTTTGACATGGAGGGCGTGGCCGGGATCGTCGACTGGTCGCAGTGCCGCGCGCCGGGGCAGCCGTACGAGGAAGGCCGACGGCTGCTGCTGGGCGAGGTCAACGCCGCGATCGACGGGGCCATGGCGGGCGGGGCGACCGAGATCGTCTGCAACGACTCGCACGGGACGATGAACAACCTGGACCCGGCCGAACTGCACGGGCAGGCGACCTACGTGTCCGGGCGGCACAAGCCGCTCTACATGATGCAGGGCCTGGACGCCACCGCGGACCTGGTGTTCATGGTCGGCTACCACGGGTCGATCTCGGGCGAGAGCTCGGTACTGTCGCACACCTACAACCCGGCGGTGATCTCGCACGTGTCGCTGAACGGGACGCGAGTGGGGGAAAGCGGGATCAACGCGCTGGTCGCGCTGGCCTGCCAGGCGCCGGTCGGGCTGATCACCGGGGATCAGCAGACGATCGCCGAGGCCGACCCGTTCCTGGCCGACGCCGAGCGCGTGGTGGTCAAGGAGTCGTTCACGAGGTTCGGCGCGGCCAACCTGCACCCTGAGGTGGCCCGGGAACTGATCGCCGACGGGGCGCGGCGGGCGCTGGAACGGGCCGTCGCCGATCCCTCGGAGGTGTGGGAGATCGCGGCCTCGGATGCCGACCCGGGAGCCTCGGAGCTCGCCGTGCTGCGACCGCCGGCCATCTCACTGCCCGCCGTCCTCGAGGTGCACATGCAGACCGCGGACATGGCCGAGGTGGCCTCGTGGGTCCGCGGGGCCGACCGGACCGGCGTGCGGACGGTGAGCATCGGCGGGGATGATCCGCTGGCGGTGTTCCGGTCGTTCGTCGCGGTGACCTACATCACTCGCGTCTCGGAGGGGCGCTGAGGTCCGCCCGGCTCAGGTGGACGACCCGGCGGCGGCGCCGGTGACCTGGTCGCGGCCCCAGCGGGCCAGCGTGGCGTCCCAGTCGAGCGGCAGGGTCATGCCGCCGTCGGCGAGTTCCGCTTCCCAGTCCTCGGCGGGCACTCGCCACAGGACCTCGAACTCGATGCCGCTCGGATCCTTGGCGTACAGGGACTTGGACACGCGGTGGTCGCTCTCCCCCACCAGCGCGCCGGCGGCCAGCAGGCGTTCCCGGGTATCGACCAGGTCGCCTAGCGTGCCGACCTCCCAGGCCAGGTGGTACAGGCCGGGGTGTTCGGGCTGGTCGGGCGCGTGGCCGGTGCCGATCTCGAACAGGCCGAGGTCGTGGTCGTTGGCCGAGTCCGGCGCGCGCAGGAACGCGGCGCGGCCGGGAATCTCCATTCGGACCTCGAAGCCGAGGGTCTGCCGGTAGAAGTTCACGGTGCGCTGCAGACCGTGCACGTACAGGACGGCGTGGTTAAGGCGGCGGACGGCCATCGGCGCTTCCTTCCAAGAGTGGGCTTGGAGCGGGCGGAGGCGGCAGCTAGCGGATCTCACCCCGCCGGCGGCGGCGGAGCTCGCGGTACCGGCGTCGCTGCGACTCGTCCAGCATCAGCCAGGCGGTAGCCGGGACGGCGATGGCCACGACGATGAGCGCGAAAGCCAGCCACCAGGGGATGAATCCCAGCAGGATCAGGCCGACGACGACCCCGCCGATACCCCACTTCAAGTGCGGTGACATGCTGACTCCGTTCATCCATCGCGGACTGGGCGCCCCCGGTCCAGCCCAGCTATTACTAGCTTATAGCGCCTCGGGATCTTGTCCGCCCTGAAGGCTGACGCAGAGTACGCTGCGGGCGTAGGTGATCATGATCCACGCTCGTGCCGCTTGATTGATCCTGGGAGGGCGCCGTGACCATCGCGATGCCGGTGGAGCCCGAGGCCAACGAGCTGCTGACTCGCAGTCCGCTGGCCCTGCTGATCGGTATGGTGCTCGACCAGCAGGTGCCGCTCGAGCGGGCCTTCAGCGCGCCGCTGGACCTGGTCCGGCGGCTCGGGCACGAACCCACCACGGTGGAACTGGCCGACTTCGACCCGGTGGCGCTGGCCGGCATCTTCTCCGAACGCCCGGCGCTGCACCGCTACCCCAAGGCCATGGCGGTCCGCGTCCAGAACGTGGCCCGGCTGATCGTGGACCAGTACGACGGCGACCCCGAACGGCTGTGGACGACCGCCAAGACCGGGCCTGAGCTGCTGAAGCGGGTGTCGGCGCTGCCGGGGTTCGGCGCGCAGAAGGCGCAGATCTTCGTGGCCCTGCTCGGCAAGCAGCTCGGGGTGCGGCCACGGGGCTGGCGGGAGGCGGCGGGGCAGTTCGGGGTCAAGGGCTCGCACCTGTCGGTCGCGGACATCTCCGACGCCGAGTCGCTGGCCCGGGTCCGGTCCTACAAGCAGGGCCTGAAGGCCGCCGCCAAGGCAGCCCAGGCCGAGCCGTAGGCTCGGGCAACCCAGGCCGAGCCGTAGGCTCCGGCCGACGCATCCCGGACCGGGCTCCGGGGAGGGCGACCTGCGGGCGGGCGCGAGGCGGATCTACGCGGGGGCGGCGCGGGCGATCTCGACCCGGGAGCGCAGGCCGGTTTTCTGCAGGATGTGCGAGACGTGGGTCTGCACGGTCCGGGGCGAGACGAACAGCCTGGTGCCGATCTCCCGGTTGGTCAGCCCGTCGCGGACCAGCGCGGCGATCCGGTTCTCGGTCGCGGTCAGGCTGGCCCAGCCGAAGTCGGCGGCGCGATGAGCATCGCGGGAGCTCCGGCGCAGGCCCAGCGCCCGCAGCCGTCCCATGGCCCGGTCCCGGTCGGGCACGGCGCCCATCCGCTGGTACCCGGCCAGGGCCGCGTCCAAGGCCGCGGCGGCGCGGTCCCGGTCCCCGGCCGCGGCGGCCGCACACGCGAGTTCCTCCCGGGCGAACGTCTCGGCCGTGAGCCGCCCGGCCGCGGCGAGTTCCGCGGCCGCGGCGTCGATCGCGGCGGGGTCGGCGGCGATCATGCCGCGCACCAGGGCCGCCACCTCGGGCGGGCACAACACCGGGGATTCCTCGCTGACCTGGTCGGCCAGGCGGCGATCCATCCCGGTCAGGGCGACCCGGGTCACGTCAGGAGCCAGGTCCGCGGTCCCGCGGCCGGGATGGCCGCGAGCAGCCGACCACAGCGTCCGGGCCAGCGTGCACGCCTCGCGGACCGCCCCCTCGGCTTCCAGCACGGCCAGTTCGGCCCAGCCGGGACGGTCATCCCCGTAGACCAGCGGCAGGCCGCGGTGCCGGAAGGATTCCAGCCGGGCCCGGGCCGGGCCGGCGCTGCCCCGGTGCGCGTCGATGTAGGACCGCAGGCCGACCGGCACCGAGATCCAGCCGTTATCGGTCTCCTCGGCCCGTTCCAGCGCCGCGTCCAGCTCGGCGACCGCGCCGTCCCAGTCGCCGGCCGTGAAGGCGATCCCGCCGGCCACGAAGCCGAAAATCGGATCAACCCACTCGGCGTGCCGCTCGGCGCTCAGCCGCCGGGCCCGGTCAAGCGCGGCCTGCGCGGCGGCCGGGCCGGAAGCGGCCAGCTCGAACACGGCCGGCAGCGCCAGCGACGACGAACGGGCCCGGAGGCTGTCAGGGTCAGGGACTAGCTCCTCGCGGTCCCGGATGAACTCCAGCGCCCGGTCCGGGTGGCCGGACAGGAAGGCGCGCAGGGCGACGGTGGCCAGCAGGTTGGCCTGGGCGTCCTGGTCGCCTGCGGCGGTAAAACGGGCCATCATCGCGTCCAGCTCGGCAGCGGGCGGGGGCTGCCCGGCTTGGGCCAGCAGGAAGGCCCGGGTCCCTTCGAGCTGACGGCGGGTCGCGTCGGGGAGCCTAGCGATGGCGATGGTCCGTTCGATCACGGCCAGCACCGCGCCGAGGTCGCCCCGGTTGGCCAGCGAGCGGATCAGGATCACTTGCATCTGCGCCGCCACCACGGGGTCGGCGACGGTCGTGATCCGCCCGCGGATCAGCGTTTCTGCGGCCTGGCCGTGCCCCCGGTGGAACAGGGCATCCACGTGGTCCAGCAGCAGCTGGTCGGGCATGTCCGGCCCGCCGAGGGCGGCCGCCTCATCGAGGAGGTCGGCCGTGACCTCCGACGCGTATCCGCGGGCGTCCTCGACCGCCTCATGCAGCGCGGTGGCGAGGGCCGGGTCGCCGCTGGTCCCGGCGGCGCGCAGCAGATGGTCCGCGATGAGGCTCGGGCGGTAGCCGGCCGCGGTGAGCACCGACGCGACCTGCCGGTGCAGGTCACGGCGCTGATCCTGGCCGAGCTCGCCGTAGGCGACCTCGCGGAACACATCGTGGCTGAACCCGACCGTGCCGGCCGGGTCGCGGCGGACCAGGCCGGACGCGAGGGCGCGGTCCAGCAGCTCACCGAGCGAGGCCGCCCGGGCGGGCAGCACGGCAGCGAGGTCGGCGGCGCCGATCTCGGTGCCCCAGACGGCCATGGCGCCGAGCACGTCCCAGGTGGGCTGGTCCAGCTGGCCGAGCTGGGTCCGGATCATCTCCTCCAGGCCGGTGCCGCGTGAGTCGAGCTCGAACCTGGCCTCGACCGAGTCCGGGCCGGTCTCGGCCAAGGCACCCGCGTCCTGGTAGGCGCGCAGCAGCTCGGCCACGAACAGCGGATTGCCGGCCGCTAGCCCCAGGACGCGGCGCAGCTGCGGGCCGGGCCAGCGGCCGATCCGGTCGTAGACCAGCCGTTCGACCATCATCGGGCCCATGGGCGGCAGCCGGAGCCGGACGTCGGCCTGCTGGACGAGCATGGCCACCGGCTCGCGCTCTGGATAGGGCCGGGTCGTGACCAGCACGGCCAGCGGCAGGCTCTGGCTGGCCCACACCAGCCGGCGCAATACGACTAGCGTGGCCGCGTCGAGGTTGTGCGCGTCGTCGGCCCACAGCACCACCGGGGCTTCGGCGCACAGCTCGTCGACGCGGTCGAACGCCGCGTCACCCGGGTCGCCGCTCCAGGGACCGTCGCCCAGCAGCGCCCCGGCGCCGGCGAACGGATCATGGCGGCGGCCGGACTCCCCGGCCACGCGCAGGACCGTCGCCGCGCCGGGCGCAATGGACTCGGTGATGGCCCGGGCCAGGAACGTCTTGCCGACGCCGGGCGGGCCCTCGACCACGACGCCGACCCCGGGCGGCGTCCGCCGCCGCACCACGGCCAGCACCACATCCAGGACGTTGCGTTCCACCGCGACGCGATCCGGCGGCGGTGACCGGTCGCTGGTCACATCCGTCACTGGTCGAGCATAAGGCGCGAAACGAGTGCCGATGAAGGCTCGCTTTGCCCGGTCGATCCGCCTGGCGGAGTAGCCGGCGCCCGGCGGGCGGCCGGATCCGGGCACGGGACGGACGGGAACCCGTAGCCCCGCCTACCCCTTGGTGCCCGTGTGTCCTGTGGTGCGTCAGCGGATCACAGTGTGGTCGCCCCCGCAAAAGATCTTGGAGGATTCGGGTTTCGTGGAGGATTTGGTGCACTACAGACCCCTAAATCCTCCCTTGAAGCCGAATCCACCACGTAAATATTCACCTCATCGTATACGTATTCGAAGTCTGTCGCTGATGGGGTGAGTGGGGGCAGTGAGGTGGGGCCGGGCGGGGCCAGTGAGGGGCGGGCCGGGGACCGGCCGGTGAGGTGCGGGGCGGGGCGGGGACGCGCGCTAGCTGGGTTCGGGGGTGCGGTGGCTCCGGCGGTGGTAGCGACGGAGCAGGCCGGCCAGCACCGGGCCGGCGATCCAGAGGGCCCAGCCGGCGGTGGTGAGGAAGAAGACCGGGATCGAGAGGCCGAAGCCGAGGATCAGGCCGGAGGACTTCCTGGTCATGGTGGCCACCACCGGCCGGGGAGGGCTGGCCAGCCCGCGGGCGATCATGTGCCGCAGCATCGCGTAGAACATGGCCGATTCCAGGACCTGCAGCAGCGCGTAGAACCCGAACCGCAGGGCGTGAACGGTCAGGCTCTGCCCGCTGACCACGAGCAGCTTGGTCGCGAACGGGTTGAGCACGATGCTCAGCAGCCAGCACATGTTGAGCAGCCGCAACCGCGCGTCGGTGCTCCGGATATAGCGGAACAGGTCGTGATGATCGAACCATGCCGCCGCGATCACCGCGAAGCTGATCAGGAACGCGGCGTAGTGGCCGTCATCGTGCCGGACCGAGGCCCAGAACAACCTGAAGGTGTCGCCTTCGGGCACCGGCAGATCGATCGCGAGCAGGGTGATCGCGATAGCGACCACCGCATCGGAGAAGAAGGTCAGCCGCTCCGCGGCCTGGGCACCGGATTCCCGCTCATCATCGGACATCAGCCGATCATCTCGCGGCCGCCTCGAACGGGCCCGCCAGGATCACGCCGAGATGATCGTGTCCGTATCACCGGACAGCAACTGCTGCGGGATCTGGCTGAACGTGTACTGGGCGGAAGCCGCTCCCGGCACCAGGCTGAAGACCCAGATGACGTCGAAGCGATCACCCGGCCACGGTTGCGGGATAACGGTGCCCGGCACGGTCGCCAGCGAGGTGGCGATGGCCGGGATGTGGTCGTGTTCCCAGCAGATGAGCACGATACCGGAGTGGCTGCTCACCACGCTGGCGGCCAGCTCCGCCTCGCTGCCCTCGGGGAAGTCGGACACGATGGTCAGGCCGAGGCGGTCGGCCAGGCCCTGGATCGTCTGGTGGGTCCGGTGCGCGGTGGTCTTGTCCGCGCTGCCGTAGTCGGGTGAGAGCAGCGTCGCCGGGGTCTGCAGTCCCGCTTGCAACGGCCCGAGGGCCGGGTCGAAGAGGACGGCCAGCGCGCCCGAGCGCTGCCAGCCCTGGGGCAGCAGGGAGTGCGGGTCCTCGTTGCCCTGGAAGTCGATGCCGAAGGGCGCGGTCGAAGCGGGGGCGGGCTGCCTGGCGGAGACCGGCGGCGGATCGGCGGGCTTCTCGCCGTGGCGGATGACGTAGATGGTGTCCGGCGGCGGGGTGGCGGCTGGCGAAGTCATGCTCCTCAGTGTGCGACGCCGTTCCCGGTGGTGGGTATGGTTTGCCCAGGTGTCACTCCGCCGGGGCACACACGAAACGCGAGGCTCGATGACCAGCCGCCAGCCGGGAAACGCGCCGCAGACCGGAGGAGTCACTGGTCAGTGGCAGCTGGTGCTGCCGCTGACCTTGCTGATCATCCTGGGCCTGGCCGGGCTGCGCGGGGTGGTGGTGACACCCCGGTGGAACGGCCCGCTGCACCAGGACGGCGTGGCCATCGGGGTCGCGCTCGAGGTCGTGCTCGTCACCCTGCTCGTGATCACGTTCAGGCGGCGGGCCGCCGCGCAACGCACCCAGACGTACAACCTGGTGGCGGCCAAGCTGCGCGAGATCCTCATCCTGGTCATCATCATCGGGATGATCGGCGTGGTGGTCGCCGTGCTCACCGCGCTGCACCTGCACTCGTTCAACCCGAAGACCAAGCCGAACGGCAAGCCCCTCGGCGGCCCGCCACCGACGCTCAAGCTGCCGCGGCCGGGATCACAGCACGCCTCGGCCGTGCACTTCCCGCTGGCCGCGCTGCTGTACGCGCTGATCATCGTGGTCCTGCTGGCCGCGGTGGTGCTCAGCATCTGGTGGGCCCGGCGGTTCCATGTGGCTGCCGCGGGCCGGGACGACGGCCTCATCGCCGAGGACTCCGAGGACCTGCGGGAGGCGGTGGAATCCGGCCGGTCGGCGCTGCGCACCATCGACGACGCGCGGGCGGCCATCATCGCCTGCTACGTGGCCATGGAGACCAGCCTGGCCGAGCGGGGCGCGGCCCGGACGGCCGCCGACACGCCCGACGAGCTGCTGGCCCGGGCCACCACGAGCGGCATTGTGCACGGCGGTGCCGCGGGCCGGCTGACCGCGCTGTTCTACGAGGCCAGGTTCTCCAGCCACCCGCTGGAGGCCGGGCAGCGGGACGCGGCCGAACAGGCCCTGGACGAGCTGGCCGAGGCGTTGGCCGAGGACCAGGTCAGAGCGGGCACATGAGCGCCAAGGACGCCATCCGGGACGAGCGGGACGCCGGCGGGACCATCAGCCCCTGGGTCGGCACGACCCCGGAGCTCGGTGTCGCGGCGGTGCTGGTCGGCGCGGCGGCCGTGGCCGGCTACACCATGGCGGGCTGGCCGGGCCTGGCGGTGGTCGCGGTGGCCACGGCGGCGATCGCCATGGTGGTGCTGCGGATCCTGCTGCCGCAGCTGACCCCGGACGTGGCCAAGACGGCCATCCAGAAGCCGCAGACCCGGACGCTGACCGGCTACTCGCACCGCCGGTTCGTGGTGCACACCGCGACGACCAGCGAGGCTTACTACAACAGCGAGCTGCGGCCGGTGCTCGAGCACCTGCTCGCCGCCCGGCTGGCCGAACGGCACAACGTGAACCTCTACCAGGACCCCGAAGCGGCCCGCAGGCTGCTGTGCCGCAATCCCCGGGACGCCGACCTGTGGCGCTGGCTCGACCCGGCTACCAGGCCGACCAGTGCACCCAGGGGCGCGATAGGCGACAAGCGTGGTATACCGCGTCGCACCATGGCGCGCCTCATCGACCGATTGGAGAAGCTCTGATGGGCCCCGAGCAGTATCTGCCCGCGGGGGCGACCCCCCGGATCCCCCCGCAAGAAGCCGCTCAGAGCTGCACGGCCATCCTGGACGAGCTCGAGCGCGCGGTCGTCGGCCGCCGCCGGACCCTGGAGCTGGTGCTGATCGGCATCCTGGCCGGCGGCCACGTGCTGCTGGAGGACCTGCCCGGGCTGGGCAAGACGCTGATTGCCCGGTCCTTCGCCCGGGTGCTCGGCCTGGACTTCGCCCGCATCCAGTTCACCCCCGACCTGCTGCCCTCCGATGTGGTCGGCGCCCCGCTGTACGACCAGCGGTCGGCCGAGATGGTGTTCCGGCCGGGGCCGGTGTTCACCCAGCTGCTGCTGGCCGACGAGATCAACCGGACGCCGCCCAAGACCCAGGCGGCGCTGCTGGAGGCCATGGGCGAAGGCCAGGTGAGCGTGGACGGGCAGACCCGGATGCTGCCGCAGCCGTTCATCGTCTTGGCCACCGACAACCCGATCGAGTACGAGGGCACCTACGAGCTGCCCGAAGCCCAGCTCGACCGGTTCCTCATGCGGCTGCGCCTGGGCTACCTGACCAGCGGGGACGAGACCGACATGCTCCGGCGGCGGGTGGCCCGCGCCCGCGAGCAGGTCGAGCTCAACGCGGTGACCGGCCCCGATGGCGTGCTGGCCATGCGGGAGTCGCTCGAGCAAGTGGAGATCACGCCTGACCTGCTCGACTACATCGTGGCCATCATCCGGGCGACCAGGAGCGACGCGCAGGTGCAGGTCGGCGCCAGCCCGCGCGGCGGCCTGGCCCTGGTCCAGCTGGCCCGCGGCCAGGCCTTGCTGAACAAGCGTGACTACGTGATCCCCGACGACATCAAGCAGGTGGCGGTGCCCGCGCTGGCGCACCGGGTGACGCTGCGGCCCGAGCTGTGGGTCCGCCAGGTCTCCTCCGACGACGTGGTCGCCAAGCTGCTCGCCGCCGTGCCGACGCCGAAAACCGACCCGACCACGCGCGCCGACCGCGGCCCGGATCCGGCGGTCAGCAGCTGATGTCCTATCTGATGCCGAACGACCCGGGCCGCCACGCGGCCGGCACCGCGGTGAGCGTGCGGTGGCGGTCGTCACGGCATGCCCGGCGGCTGCTCACGCTCGGCCTGTTCGGGGTGTTCATCGCCACGATTACCCGGCGCCCCGAGTTCGCGGGCCTGGCCGCCCCCGCGCTGCTGCTGCTCGCGGCCGGGCGGATCCAGCGGCGGCCGCCGCGGGTCGCGGTCCAGGGCCAGCCCAGCACCCGGCGGGCCTTCGAGGGCGAGCTGGTCGCCCTGGACGTGGCGACGGAAGACCCGGGCGACTGCACGGTCCGGTGGCTGTTGCAGCCGGGCCGGGAGATCGAGCCGGTCGGCGCCGTCACCGCGGACGGGCCAGCGGCCCGCTTTATCGTCAGCCCGGACCGGTGGGGCCGGCGCGACCTGGGCACCTTGGACGTGGAGCTGCGTGACCGCTGGCGGCTGGCCGAGGGGCACCTGACCGTCACCTTGCCCAGGATCGACTGCTACCCGGCGCCGGCCCAGCAGCGGAGCCAGGTGGTGCTCAGCAGGCTCCCGAACCGGCTCGGGGAGCACCGGGCCCGCGTGTCCGGCGAGGGGATCGAGTTCGCCGGGGTGCGCGAGTACGTGCCGGGCGACCGCCAGCGCAGCATCAACTGGGCGGCGAGCACCAGGCGCGGGCGGCTGCAGGTGAACACGTTCGCGGCCGAGCGTTCCCAGGACGTGGTGCTGCTCACCGATGCCGCCTCCGACGTCGGCGAGCCGGGGTCATCGGCTCTGGACCTGGCGCTGCGCGGCGCGGCGGCGGCGGCCCGCGCCTACCTGGACGGCAGGGACCGGGTGGGCGTGATCACCTACCAGTGGGGCGGGGTGAGCTGGCTGCCGCCCGGGCTGGGCCGCCGGCAGGTGTACCGGATCATCGACTCCATGCTCTCCAGCGACGGCGGCTACGAGGGACCCGAGCGGAGCCTGCGCGGCGCGAGTTTCAGCCGCCTGCCGCGGGCCGCGCTGCCGCCCGGCGCCCTGGTCATCGTGTTCAGCCCGCTACTCGACCAGCGGTTCGTGGAGACCCTGCGGGACATGCGCGAACGCGGCTTCGCCATGCTGGTGGTGGACGTGCTCAACGCCGAGCCCCCGGTCCGGCGGCACAGCACGGACCGGATGGCCAGGCGGATCTGGCGGATGGAGCAGGAGGCGATCAGGTTCTCGCTGCGCGAGCTCGGCATCCCGGTCGTGCACTGGGACGGGGTCACGTCCCTGGACCTGCCGCTGGCCCCCTACACCAGGCGTCCCGTGGTGGCCCGCCGGTGACCGCCCCTCGGCTGGCCGCGGCTGGCCCTCGGCTGGCCGCGGCGCTGCTCGGCGCGGGCTGCGTGATCTGGGCTGACACCGGGTCCGCGGTGGCCCACAAGGGCGACGCCGACCTGGCGCTGTTCCTGGCCATCTTCGGCGTGGCGGCGGGCGTGATACGGCTGGCCCTGGCTGGGGTCCCGGTGCCGGAGGACACCTTCCTGCTGCCCCCGCCGCTGCACGTATGGCTGGTGTTCCTGCAGACGCTGCGCCGGGTGCCGTGGGAGGAGGGCGCGCTGCTGGCCATCGTGTGGCTGGAGGTGCTGCACCGGTCCCCGCCCTGGCACACCGCGGTGCTCGGCGCCGCGCTGATCGCCTACCTGCGGGACAAGCGCGTTCTGTTGATTCTCGACAACTGCGAGCACCTGACCGATGCGGCCGCCGCGCTCGCTGAACAGCTGCACGCTTCAGCACCTCAGATCCACATTCTCGCAACTAGCCGTGAAGCTCTGCGCGTCGAGGGGGAACACGTCTACCGACTCGAACCGCTGGCGTTTCCGCCGGACGACCTGGAGCTGGCGGCGGTCGAGCTGTTGTCGTTTCCCGCCGTCCAGCTCTTCGTGGAGCGGGCGCAGGCGCACGGCCCGGGATTCGTCCTCGACGACGCCTCCGCGCCGCTCGTCGCGTCGGTGTGCCGCCGCCTCGACGGCATACCGCTCGCGCTCGAACTCGCGGCAGCCCGGCTGTCGTCCATGTCGCTGAAGCAGGTCAGCGACCGGCTGGACCAGCGCTTCCGGCTGCTGACCGGCGGCAGCCGCAACGCGTTGCCGCGGCAGCAGACGCTGCAGGCCGCGGTCGACTGGTCGTTCGGGCTGCTCACCGAGCCCGAACGGGACGTGCTGCGGCGGCTGTCGGTGTTCGCCGGCGGCTTCGAGCTGGAAGCCGCAGAGGCGATCTGCGCGGCCGACAGCGCGGACGCCTTCGACGTGCTGGACCTGGTCGGCTCGCTGGTCAGCAAGAGCCTCGTCGCCGCTGACCGGACCCCCGAGTCGGTACGGTACCGGCTGCTGGAGACCAT
>PLIQ01000400.1:0-5063 GCA_003140115.1 Actinomycetota bacterium
AACGCGGCCCAGATCCTCACCGCCGAGACCGGCCGGCGCCGGGGAGCGTGGCGGCGGCCGGTGGCCGAGGTCACGGCGTGCGCGGCCTGCGTGGCCGGCCTGGTCGTGCTGCGCAATCAGGGCGTGCCGGCCGGCGGCCAGGTCAACCCGCTGCTCATGCTGGCGCCGGTGCTGGTCGCCGTCCCGGTGGTGCTGATCATGCTCCGGCTGTACCCGCTGGTCGTGCGCGGCCTGCTGCGGGTGTCGGCGCGCCGGACGGGCGCGACCGGCTTCGTGGCGCTGTCGGCCGCGGCCCGGTCCTCGCTGACCGGGGTGCTGCCCGCGTTCGCGCTGGTGCTCGCGCTCAGCCTGGCCACCTTCGCCGGGATGGTCAGCAACGGCATCGCCCGCGGCGAGACCGCGGCGGCCTGGCACATCACCGGCGCCGACGTACTGATCCAGCCCGGCCCCACCTCCGGGCCGGTCACGCCCGGCGTGCTGAAGTCGATCGCGTCGGTGCGGGGCGTCACGCACGCCACCGCGGTGTGGAACACCACCTGGGTCACGCCGTTCGGCCAGGCGGTGACGGTGACCGCGGTGGATCCGGCCAGCTACGCGGCGGTGACCGCGACCACCCCGTACCCGCCGCTGGCGCTGGCCCAGCTGGGCGGCGCGGCCCGGGCGCTGGCGGCCGGCGCCCCGGTGCCGGTGTTCGCCTCGCCGGACGCGGCCGCGGTGCTGGGCCGCGGGGCGACCCAGCTGGCCTCGCTCGCCCCGGCGGGCCCGTTCAGGGTCCGGGTCGCGGGCATCGTGACCAGTACCCCGGCCCAGCCCGGCGGCGGCGCGTTCGTGGTCATGCCGCAGCTGGTCCTGCCCGGCCCGGCCGGGGCGCCCGCGCCCAACATGGTCCTGGTCAGCGGCTCGGCGATCGACCAGAGCCAGCTCACCGCCCAGGTCAACCGGAGCATCCCGGGCAGCACGATCACCTACCGGTCGGCCGTGCTCAACTCCCTGACGAACTCCCCGCTGCCGCACGGCGCCGCGCTCATCGTCGCGTTCACCCTGGCCGAGGCGGCCGTGCTCGGCCTGCTGATCGTGCTCCTGGGCCTGGCGCTCGGGTCATCGGAGCGCCAGCTGACCCTGGCCCGGCTCACCGTGATGGGTCACGAACGCGACACCAGGCTGGTCATGGCCGAGGCGATGCCCGCGGTGCTCGCCGCGGTGGTGGCCGGCGCGGTGTGCGCGATCGTGCTGCCGCACCTGATCGGCTCGTCCATCGACCTGTCCGCGTTCACCGGGACCAGTGCCCCGGTACTGTTCCAGCCCGACGCGACCGCGCTCGGCGTGCCCGCCGCCGCGATCGTGGTGCTGGCCGTGGCGGCCCTGGCCGCCGAGGCCAGGACGCTGCGCCGCCGCGGTATGGCCGGCATTTTGCGGGCAAACTAGTAGGCAGAGGAGAGGCAATGAGCAGTGTCGCGGACCTGGGCGCGGAATCCGCGCGGCACCACCGGGACTTCGGCGCGGGCTCGCTGATCGTCTGCGACCGGCTGGTGCGGATCTACGTCGCGGCCGGGATCGAGGTGCAGGCGCTGCAGGGCCTGGACCTGCTGGTGGATGAGGGCGAGATCGTCGCGCTGGTCGGCGCGTCGGGCAGCGGCAAGTCGACCCTGATGAACATCCTGGCCGGGCTGGACACGCCGACCGCGGGCTCGGTGCGGGTAGCGGGCAACGACCTGGCCGCGATGAACGCGCGGCAGCGGCTGGCCTACCGGCGCCAGGTGGTGGGCTTCATCTGGCAGCAGACCAGCCGCAACCTGCTCCCCTACCTGACCGCGCAGCAGAACGTGGAGCTGCCGATGCGCCTGTCCGGGGTGCGGGCCCGGACCCGCCGCGAGCGCTCGGCGGAGCTGCTCGAGCTGCTCGGCCTCGGCGACTGCCTGTACCGCAGGCCGGATCAGCTGTCCGGCGGCGAGCAGCAGCGGGTCGCCATCGCGGTCGCGCTGACCAACGAACCCAAGGTGCTGCTGGCCGACGAGCCCACCGGCGAGCTCGACTCCGTGACCGCGGCCGAGGTGTTCAGCTCCCTGCAGAAGGCCAACGTGGAGCTCGGCGTGACCGTGCTGATCGTCACGCACGACCCCGCGGTCTCCTCGGTGGTGCGCCGGGTGGTCGCCATCCGGGACGGCCGGACCAGCACCGAGATCCTGCGCGATACGCTGGCCGGCGACGGCGACGTGGTCGCGCACGCGGTCGAGTACGCGGTGCTGGACCGGGCCGGCCGGCTGCAGCTGCCGCGGGAGATGACCGAACCGCTCGACATGCGCGGCCTGGTCCGGCTGGAAGCCGAGCCCGACCACATCGGCGTCTGGCCCGGCCAGCAGGCCCCCCGCAAGCCGCAACGACCCGAGAACCGCGAGGAGTCCCGGTGACCGTCCTGACCGACATGGTGGCCGTCGAAGGGGTGGTCCGCACCTTCGGCAGCGGCCGCACCGCGACCCGCGCGCTGCGCGGGGTCTCGTTCACCGTGCCGTCCGGCCAGCTGGTGGCCCTGCGCGGCCGGTCGGGGTCGGGTAAGACCACGCTGCTGAACATCGTCGGCGGCCTGGACATGCCCGACGAGGGGCGGGTGTGGGTCGGGGACAGCGAGGTCACGTCGATGTCCGAGCACGAGCGGATGCGGCTGCGCCGCACGTCGGTGGCGTTCATCTTCCAGTCGTTCGGCCTGATCCCGATCCTGTCGGCCGCGGAGAACGTCGGCGTGCCGCTGCGGATCGCCGGCGTGGCGGCCAAGGAACGGGAGGAACGGGTCCGGCTGATGCTGGACATCGTCGGCCTCGGTGACCACACCAAGCAGCGGCCGGGTGAACTGTCCGGCGGCCAGCAGCAGCGGGTCGCGATCGCGCGGGCGCTGGCGGGCAGCCCGCAGGTGCTGCTGGCCGACGAGCCCACCGGCCAGCTGGACTCCGAGACGGCCAAGCAGATCATGCGCCTGCTGCACGCGGTGGTCGAGTCCGAGGGCGTGACCGCCCTGGTCGCGACCCACGACCCGAACCTGATCAGCATGGCCGACTCGGTCCTGGAACTGGAAGACGGCCAGATCAAGGGCAGCGTCTAGGTCCCGGGGCGGGGCGGGGGCGGGGAGGGCGGGGTTACGTGACGGGGGTGCCGGTGGTGGCGGTGAGGTCGGCGAACAGCGCGGTCAGCTGTTTGGTGACCGGGCCCGGCTGACCGTCGCCGATGGCGCGGCCGTCGACGGCCAGGACGGGCACCAGGCCGCCCATGGTGCCGGTGACGAACGCCTCGTCGGCGGTGTAGAGCTGGGGCAGCGTGTAGTCGCCGGTCACGCAGTCAAGGCCGGCCGACGCGGCCAGGTCCAGCACCACCGCCCGGGTGATGCCCTCGGGGCAGGACACGGTGGTCGGCGTGGCCAGCGTGCCGCCGGTGACCATGAAGATGTGCGTGGCGTTCGTCTCGGCGATGAAGCCGCGGTGATCGAGCATGACCGCGTCGTCGGCGCCGGCCACGTTGGCCTCGATCTTGGCCAGGATGGACGGCAGCAGGTTGTTGTGGTGGATCTTGGGGTCCAGGCAGTCCGGCGCGGGGCGGCGCACGCTGGCGGTGACCAGCGTGATGCCGGAGGGTTCGTAGACCGGGTCCTTGTACTCGGCGAGCACGATCAGGGTGGGGCCGGCCTGGTTGAGCCGGGGATCCATGCCCGAGGTGATCTTCACCCCGCGGGTCAGGGTGAGCCTGATGTGCACGCCGTCTCGCATGCCGTTGGCGGCGACCGTGCGCCGGATCTGCTCGGTGATTTCCTCGGCCGGGGGGATCGCCTCGAACGCGAGCGCCTTGGCCGAGTCCCGCAGCCGGGCCAGGTGCTCGTCCAGCCGGAAGATCCGCCCGGCGTAGAGCCGGAGCCCCTCCCAGACCGCGTCGCCGCCCTGGACGACGGAATCGAACGGGCTGATCATGGCCCGGTCCCGGTGGCTGAGCTTGCCGCCCACGTTGACGACCAGGCCACGGTTGCGCTCGTCATAAACCTGCAGCATCGACGACCTCCAGACGGTACTGGTACAGGCGCTCGTAGTATGGCCGGCAGCGTTCGGCTAGCGGTTCGAGACGCGGCGGCAGCGGGTCGGCCGGGGGCCGGTAGGCGGCGAAGCCGGACGAGGCGTGCACGGAGTCATACCACCAGGGCGCCCACACGCCGTCGCTGTCCCGCGGTCCGGGCGGCCAGGACAGCATCGCGCCGTCGAACGGCACGTCCAGGGCCTGGCACAGCGCGCGCAGGATCCCTTCGGGGTCCGTCAGCAGGTCGCGGGAGTCGACGACCGGCCCGCCGAACGTCTCGAAGATCTCCGCCTGCTGCCGCAGGCCCAGGTCGTCCAGGTCCGGCTCGGTGCGCACCCGGGCGTAGGAGGCGAGCAGCTCACGCGGGTCCCGGATCAGGTGCGCGTGCCGCAGCGGGGCCAGCGCGGCGCGGTCCACCTCGGGCAGCAGGTGGTGGGTCATGTGCTTGGCGTAGCTGATGCCCACCCCGGGCGGCAGCGGACCGCTGACCTGCTGGGCCAGCACCACCCGCCAGTCGGTGGGCTGGCTGGCGATGATGGTGTCGCGGGCGGGGTGAGGCAGGGCCGTTCGGAAAAGATAGAAGGCGTAAAGCGGTTCGTCGGTGACCGCCGTGTCCGGGCGGTTCTCCCAGGCCCGCATCAGTGCGGTGGACACCGTCCGCGGGCCCGACCACATCGCGATGCGGGCGACGTCGGTCACAGGATGACGACGCTGCGCAGCACCTCGCCGCGGCTCATCTTGGCGAAGGCCTCCTCGACCTGGTCCAGGCCGATGGTCTCGGACACGAACTTGTCCAGGGGCAGGCGGCCCGACAGGTGCAGGTCGACCAGCATCGGGAAGTCTCGGCTGGGCAGGCAGTCGCCGTACCAGGACGACTTGAGCGCCCCGCCGCGGCCGAACACGTCCAGCAGCGGCAGGTCCAGCCGCATGTCCGGGGTCGGCACGCCGACCAGCACCACCGTGCCAGCCAGGTCGCGGGCGTAGAACGCCTGCTCGTAGGTCTGCGGCCGGCC
>PLIQ01000400.1:5128-13397 GCA_003140115.1 Actinomycetota bacterium
ACGCTGTCGCCGCGGGTCACGCCGCCGGTATTGATCGCCGCGCCCAGGCCGGCCATCACGCCGCAGCCGAGCAGGCCCGCGGTGGCCGGGCTGATGGCCGGGTCGACCTTGGTGCACTGGCCGGAGGCGACCAGCGTCTTGGCGGCGAACGCGCCGATCCCCAGGGCCGGGGACAGCACCGTGCCGTCTTCCAGGGTCATCTTCTGGGTCGCGTTGTGGGTGTTGAAGCAGTACCACGGGCGGCCGCGGCTGCAGGCCCGGCACCGCCCGCAGACGGCCCGCCAGTTCAAGATGACGAAGTCGCCGGGCGCGACGTCGGTCACGTCCGGGCCGACCTGCTCGACCACGCCCGCCGCCTCGTGCCCGAGCAGGTAGGGGAAGTCGTCCCCGATGCCGCCCTCCTTGTAGTGCAGGTCGGTGTGGCACACCCCGCACGCCTGCACCGCGACCAGCGCCTCACCCGGCCCGGGCTCCGGCACGAGGATCGTCGTGAGCTCGACCGGGTCGCCCTTGCCGCGGGCCACCACGCCCTGAACGCTGATCATTACAGCCCCACCTTCTTTTCAGTCCATTCTTACCGAACGGCCAGCCGTGCCGCGCCCCATCATCCCCCGTTCGCCAGCCTGGGCGGAAGTCAACCCGGGGACGACGCAGCCCGCGCCTGGCCATCGGGCCGGGCGCGGGCCGGGTTCGAACGCTCAGCTGATCAGGACCTCCCCTAGCGGGCGGCGGTCGGGGCTCCGGAATCGAGCCGCTGACGACCGGGCGGGGTGAGCGCGACCACGGCCACGAGGGCGGCGATGAGCGCCAGGAAGGCGCCGATGCTCCAGCCGATGCTTACCCCGGCCAAGCCGTCGGTGCTCGGCTTAAGCAGGAAGCCGATGAATACCAGCAGCAGGTTGACGCCCGCGGCCCCGAGCAGCAACTGGTCATGCCGGAGCCCGGATTTGAACGGCAGGACCCGGAAGCCCGCCGCGACGACCAGGTAGGCCAGGATCAGCACGACGATGAGGAACACCAACCACAGCCAGCCGTGCGCAGCGGTGCCCGATTCCGAGCCGCTTTGCGCCGAGAGGCCCAGCGAGTTGTCCGCGGAGACGCTGCCGCTGAACCACGGCAGGAATAGCGAGATGAGCACCACGAGCGATGCCACGCCGGCGACCTTGTCGCTAACGGTCCACCGCCGGGCGTCGAAGTTATACCCAGAAGACGCCGCCGCGTTGCCAGCGGACCCGCTGGCCGGGGNNCGCTGGCCGGGGTCCAGGGCGGGTCAGCGGACCCGCTGGCTGGGGCCCAGGTCGGGGCTTCCGTAACCGGACTGGTATTTCCGGTATTTCCGGTATTTCCGGCCGCCCGCGTACCGCAACGCGGGCATGCCTCGGTCCCTGCGGCCACGTCGTAACCGCATTGTGTGCACGTCATTTTTCCCGCCCTCCCAGCTTGGCCGGAGCCACGCTCCGCCCTCCCCAAACCGTCTGCCGGTGCAGAGTGATTCTGCCTCCCTGGCGAAATCTCCGCAATAGGCGGCCGCATCAGCACAGAGATTGTTTTTTGTCTACGCCGCGGCGAGAAGCCCGGCGAGGCTTCCGGATGGCCGCGACGGGTTCTTTTCGCGGCTGGGTCGCTCTAATTCCGTTTTGCCGGGTATCGGAGGAAAGCGTAACCGGGCGCGGTCCGTCCGGCCCTTCCATTCCGCACCGCGTCCCGCGTAGTGCCGCCGCGCGGAGTCGACGGTCATCGCGAGGTACAGCAGGGCGATCAGCGGCAGGCCGGGCGCGCGCAGCGGCGAGAGCCGGTACAGCCGGAGCATGGGCAGGTAGGTCAGCGACATCAGGGCCCAGCCGGCCAGGCCCGCGCCCGCCGTCAGCGCGGCCGCGGTGCTCGCCGCGCCGGTCGCCGCGCCCGTCGCTAGCGCGGCGATCCCGGCGATGGCCCCGGCCGGCGGCAGCACATAGAGGAACGCCAGCCCGGCCACCGTCCCGGCCAGCAGCCAGGGCGAATACCGGAGCTGGATGTACGCGGACCGGGCCACCATCTGCCACAGGTCGGCGAGCTTGGGGTAGGGGCGCACGCTGAGCACCGCGGTCGTCAGCCCGAGCCAGCAGCGCCCGCGCTGGCCCTTGATGACCTGGCCCAGGGCCACGTCGTCGATGCGGGCGCCGCGGATCGGGGCCAGCCCGCCGGATCGCTCCAGGGTCTCGCGGCGCACCAGCATGCAGCCGCCGGCCGCGGCCGCGGTGCGGGACCGGGGCGAGTTCACGCGCGCGAACGGGTACAGCTGGGCGAAGAAGTACACGAACGCCGGGACGATGACCCGCTCCCATCCGGTCGCCGTGCGCAGCAGGGCCATCTGCGAGACCAGGTCGCGGTCGTCTTCCTCGGCCGCGACGACCAGGGATCGCAGCGCGCCGGCCTGCCAGGCGATGTCCGCGTCGGTGAACAGGACGTACCCCGTGGCGCCGTCGTCGCCGGCTGCGGCGTCGCCGGCCGCGGCCAGGCCTTGGGCCATGGCCCATACCTTGCCGGCCCAGCCGGGGGGCAGCGGGGCGCCGGCCACCACCCGCAGGGCCCGGTCCGGGCCGCCCGGTTCCGGCCCGAGGGCGGCCGCGACCTCGCCGGTGCCGTCCGTGCTGCAGTCGTCGACCAGGATGACGGTCAGCGCGCCGGGATAGTCCTGGCCGAGCAGCGTGGGCAGCACGGCGGGCAGCATCGCGGCCTCATTGCGGGCCGGGATGACCGCCACCACGTCGGGCCACCGGGCCGGGTCGGCCGCGGCGCTGTACGGCTCGGCGGCAGCGCCGGACGGCTTGGCCGCGGCGCGGGACGGCGGGAGGCGCTGGCCGGTCCGCCAGTACCCGCCGTGCCCGATGACCAGGTAGGCCCAGACGACGGCGGCCGCCGTGCACGCGACACTCAACGCCAGCATCCCGGCAGCCTCTCACAGCCACCGCCCGGGCCCGCATGCTAGGCGGCGCGGCGGTGCTCAGCGTCCTGGTGCTCCCGGGCGGGCAGGTACCGGACGCCAGGGGCCGCGGCCACGGTCGGCTTGCGGTCCGGGCGCTTGAGCACCAGCCACAGGGGGATGCCCGCCCACAGGGCGACGAACAGGACCATCAGCGGGATGTTCATCAGCAGCCAGGTCATAGTCAGCTCCTTAGGGTTTGTTTTCGGCTTGCTTGATTCACCCTGCCCGGGGCGGGTCTGAGTACGTGCTGACCGGCCTCTGCCGTGGCTATGAATCTCAGCCGTTCCTAAGCATTTCCTCTGAAGGCCGGGTCCAGGCTTGCGCTGCGGGCCGGGCTTGGTATCCTGCGGCGCGTTGTGCTACCTGATGTGCTACGTGCGCCAGGCCATGATGTCGCCGGTGACGATGGAGGGCGGTCCGAGCAGGCGGGTCAGGTAGCGGCCGAGGACCGAGTTCTGGACCGTCACCGCGACCAGGGCCGTCACGTGCCAGGCGGCGATCTGGGCCCGCATCTTCGCGTCGCTGACCTTGTCGATCCCCACGTAGCTGGACGACGCGGGATCCGCGCTGGCCGGCACGCCGCCGGTCAGCGACGCGGGCAGCCCGGCCCCGGAATCGGCCCACAGGAGGTTCAGGTAGCGGCCCGCCTGCGACAGGCCGCTGCCGTCGGTGTAAGCCTGCCCGTTCCCGGCCGGGCCCATGAAGTACCCGCCGACCAGGGCGCCCGGCTGGCCCGTGTCGGCCTGCCAGCGTAGCGGCTCGGTGAAGGTCGACATCGGGACCGGCACCGTGAGCACGGCGGCCGAGGCGGGCAGGCGCAGCGCGGCGAACGCCGCTGACCAGCCCGGCGGTACCGGGGTCGCTGCCACGGCAGGCAGCGGCCGGGGCACGATCGGCAGGACGGCCAGGACCGCCCCGGCCATGACCACGGCGGCCGCCCGCCGCCCGGACGCGAGCCGGGACAGCCCGGACAGCCCGGACAGCCGGGGCAGGCGGGGCAGGCGGGACAGGTGGCGGGTTGCGAACGCGGCCAGGGCCGGGACGGCGGCGTCGGCGCAGCAGGCCAGCAGCGCGGCGGCCGCGCCGTCGGCCACGATGGCGAACCGGTCGGGGAGCGCCGCGCTGAGCACGGGCAGGCTCTGCAGCCAGTACCAGGGGAGCTTGATCCACGCGTGCTCGTGCCCGAAGGCCAGCAGGGTGCCGCCGAGCGAGAACACCTCGAGCACCACGCAGGCCACGGCGCAGGCCCGGACCGGCAGCCGGCGCCAGAACCGGATGGTGCCCGCCGCGAGCACCGCGATCAGCGGCCAGCCCAGGTAGCCGAGGTACTCGGGCAGCTGGCCCTGGTACCGCAGCGCCTCGGCCGCGCTGGCCTTGGTGTGCAAGAGCATGAACGAGGACGGGACGACGAACCCGGACAGGTCGGTCTTGTAGAAGTCGGTGGTGAACGGGCTGCCGTGCTCGTGCAGCGGGCCGAAGAACTGGACCCACAGCGGGTAGCCGGCGATCACGGCCAGCACGCAGGCCGCGACGCCCAGGCCGCCGGCCAGCGCGGCGATCCGGCCCGGCACCTCCCGGGGCCGGCTGGCGGCCAGGACGATCAGCAGCAGGAACGCGGCCAGCCCAGCGTCGAACAGGATCTCCTCGCTGATGAACAGCTGCACGGTGACCAGGAGGCCCAGGAGCAAACCCCCGCGCCGGGCGCTGGAACGCCCGGTGGCCAGCCGCAGCACCGCGTCCACGATCAGCGGCGGGAACACGGCGAACTGCAGGTCGTAGTGGCCGATGGCCGAGTGCACCAGGGCCGGGGAGAACCCGTAGACGGCCGCGCCGAGCGCCGCGGCGGGCACGCTCACCTGCCAGCGCCGCAACACGGCGAACATGGCCGTGGCCGACCCGGCGAAGCCCATGGTCAACAGCAGGGTCAGGCTGACCTGCGGCCCGCACGCCAGCGTCACCGGGGCCAGCACCACGCCGGGCAGCAGCATGAACGTGTTCCACATGGCGTTCACGCCCTGCGGCGCGTTCATGGCCGTGGTGACCAGGGCCGGGAGGTGCCAGTGCGCAATCGCCGTGGCGTCGTAGCGGAAGAACCAGGCGAACTGGTCGGCGTCGTAGGGGTTGCCCGCGACCGTCCGCGAGGCCGGGTCCCGCCACTGCCACAGGGTCAGCGCCAGCGCCGCGAGCAGGTAGTACACGGCGGCCAGGGTCACCGTCCGGCGGCCGCTGAGCGGGCGCGCCCGCTGCACTGTCCCCGTACGGACCGGGACGGCCGTCGACGTTGCGGTCACAATCGTGAGCCTAAACGCGCCGGCGCCGGGCCGGGCCGGCAACCCGGCCCGGCGTCAGCAAATCGCTATATCTAGCTGGACGGCGAGCTCTGTGGCTCGGGCTGGCTGTCGATGACGCGGCGGTCGAGCGGGGTGACGTTCTGGCCGGGCATGCCCTTGCGGACCGAATCCAGGATGGTCAGGCCCTGGCTGACCAGGCCGGCGGCGATCTCGCTGNNTCCAGGGCGACGCGGTTGTTCGAGGCGGCGGCCTCGGCCTGGATCCGGGTCCGCTCGGCGTCCGCCTTGGCCAAGATCCTGACCCGCTCGGCCTCCGCCTCGGCGGGCTTGATCACCTCGGAGACCAGCTGCTGCTGGCGGAGCTGGGCCTGCTGCTGAGCCAGCTCAGCTTGGGCGTTGATGACCGCGAGCTGGGCGTTGGCCTGCGCGAGCGGGCCGGCCTGGGCCGCCTCCGCCTGGGCCCGTTCGACCTCGCCCTTGTACTGGGCCTGGACGACGGAGGTTTGCCTGGCGAACTCGGCCTGCTTGCGGGCCGAGGCCTGCTGCGCCTCGGCCGAGGCCTGGTCGGCCTGGGCCTGCGCGATCTTGGCCTGCCGCTGGATGGCGGCGTTGTTCGGCGCGGCCATGGCGGCGATGTAGCCGGCGCCCATGTCGTCGATCGACTGGATCTGCAGCGAGTCCACGATCAGCCCGATCGTGGCCATCTCGGCCTTGGACCCGTCAAGCACCTCGCTGGCCAGCTTCTGCCGTTCGGTGACGATTTCCTCGACGGTCATCGAGCCTATGATCGAGCGCAGGTGACCGGCGAAGATCCGCCCGGTCAGTATCGACATCTGGTCCTGGTCGGACAGGAAGCGCTGCCCGGCGTTGACGATGGACTCCTCGTCGTTGCCGACCTTGAACGCGATCACCGAGCGCACGTTCAGCGAAATGCCCTGCTTGGTCACGCATTGCTCGGCGACCTCGGCCTCCTGCATGGACAGCGTGAGATAGCGGACCTTGCGGGTAATGGGCGTGACAAAGGCGCCGTGGCCGATCACGACCCGGAACGGCGAGCCCTTCATGCCGTGCTTACCGCCGGAAATCAGCATTGCCTCGTCGGGCGCTGGAACTCGGTAACCGAACATCATTCATCTCCTGAGCAGAGCTTAGTCGGGAACGCGCGGACTCTCGCCGAGGGCGTCCTCCCACTCGATGACGTCGACCGCCCGCTCTCCGCGTGAGTCAATAACCAGGACGGTCGAGCCTTTAGGAAGCGGCTTGTCCGACCAGGCCAGAAAGGCCTCGGAACCGCCGCGGATCTTGATCAGCACTTCACCGGGCCCGCGGTCGCCGCGTGTGGCCACGCTGAGGCGGCCGACGCAGCCAATCGAGGACTCATCCCTCGCCACCGACAGCCCCCTTTACCGGAAGTGCCGGTCTCCAGCCTAGTCCTGGTCCCGGTGCGCAGATTAATCCAGCGTTAAGCTGGCCGCGTGTCCGTGCCCCGGGTAACTCGGTAAGACATGCTGGACGGGGTGACGCCGTTCCCGGCCGGATTCGCGGCCCGCTACCGGGAGCTGGGCTACTGGGAGGACCGGCCGCTGTTCGACGGGTTCACCGCGGCGCTGGCCGCCTACGCGGACCGGGTGGCGGTGGTGGACGAGACGGGCCCGGTGACCTACCGGCAGCTAAGCGAGCGGTCCGAGCGCCTGGCCCGGGCGCTGCTCGACGTGGGCCTGCGCCCGCTGGACCGCGTCATCGTCCAGCTGCCGAACACCGCGGTGTTCGTCTATCTGTACTTCGCGTTGCAGCAGATAGGGGCCGTTCCGGTGCTTGCCTTGCCCGGGCACCGCAAGCGGGAGATCACCCAGTTCGCCGAGATCTCGGGCGCCACGGCCCTGGCCGGGCCGGCCGCCGCGCGCGGCTTCGACTTCCTGGCCATGGCCGCCGACGTCATGACCGACCGCCCGGACCTGCGGCTCTGCCTGGTGCAGGGCCTTCACGATCCGCCGAACGACCCCCGGTTCCTGCGCCTGGAAGACCTGCTTGCTCGCGAACCGCGGTCCGGCGGCGAGGCCCTGGAGCAGATCAGCATCGACCCGGCCGACCCGGCGCTGTTCCTGCTGTCCGGGGGCACGACCGGGATTCCCAAGCTGATCCCGCGCACGCACAACGACTACCTGTACAACTCGCGTGTCGCAGCAGCGGTCTGCGAGATCGGCGCGGGCGACGTGCTGCTTGACGTGCTGCCGATCGAGCACAACCTGCCGCTCGGCTGCCCCGGCCTGCAGGGCTTCCTGCTGTCCGGCGGGACCGTGGTGCTCGGCACCAGCACCCGGCCGCGGGACGTGTTCGAGCTCATCCAGCGGCACCGGGTCACGCANNATCCAGAGCGGCGGGCAGCGCCTGCAGCCCGAGGTCCGGCTGCGCGCCGAGCGCGCCCTGCCCGGCTGCTTCATCCAGGAGAACTTCGGCATGGCCGAGGGGCTGATCATGTTCGTCCGGTCGTCCGACCCCCCGGCCGTGCGAAGGGAGACCTGCGGTCGGCCGGCCTCGCCCGCCGACGAGGTCTACCTGGTCGATTCCGAAGGGCAGGTCGTCCCGGACGGCTCGCCGGGCGAGCTGATCGTCCGCGGCCCGTACACGCTGCGCGGCTATTTCCGGTCGCCGGAGCACAACGCCCGGGCGTTCACTGCGGACGGGTTCTACCGGTCCGGTGACCTGCTGCGGAAGCTGCCGTCCGGGAACTACGTGGTCGAGGGCCGGGTCAAGGACCTGATCAACCGGGGCGGGGAGAAGATCAGCGCCGAGGAGGTGGAGAACCTCATTCTGGCCCATCCGGCGGTGCTTAACGTGGCGTGCGTGCCCTACCCGGATCCGGTGCTCGGTGAGCGGATGTGCGCCTGCGTGGTGCTGCGGCCCGTTTCTTCGCTTTCCCTGGAGTCGCTGGTGGAGTTCTTGGCCGGCTTCGACATCGCCCGGTTCAAGCTGCCGGAGCGCCTCGAGGTGTTCGACGCGCTGCCGCTGTCCGG
>PLIQ01000400.1:13444-16297 GCA_003140115.1 Actinomycetota bacterium
CCGTGCGGGAACGACTACGTGGCGGCGCTGCGCGACCGGCATCCGGGCACGTTCATCCAGGCCTGGGGGGCGGTGGACCCGCTGAAGGGTCCGGCGGCCGTCGACGCTGCCGTCGCCGCGGTCCGCGAGCACCACGTGCTCGGGTTCCACTTCCACCCGATCATGGGGCACTTCGCGGTGGACGATCCGGCGCTGAGCCCGCTGTTCGAGACGATCGCCGGGCTGGGGGTGCCGGTCATGGTCGACGTCGGGACGACCGGGATGGGCGCCGGGCTGCCCGGCGGGCTCGGGGCCCGGCTGGAGCACGCCCGGCCGCTGGCCATCGACAACCTGGCCGCCCGCTTCCCGGCGCTGACCATCATCGCGGCCCATCCCGGCTGGCCCTGGACCGACGAGATGACCGCGGTGGCGCTGCACAAGGGCAACGTGTTCTGGGAGCTGTCCGGCTGGGCGCCCAAGTACTTCCCGGCCTCTCTGCGCACCGACATCCGGGGCCGGCTGCGCGAGAAGATCATGTTCGGCAGCGACCACCCGAGCCTGCCTTATGACCGCATCCTGCGGGAATGGGACGAACTGGGCTACGATCAGAGCGTCATGGACCTCGTCTTCCATGCCAACGCGGAACGCGTCCTCGGACTGTTAGCACCCGCGATGGCGACCATCGATGACGTACGGCGCATCGCGCTGTCGCTGCCGCGTACCACCGAGCACCTGATCGGCGACAACACCAAGTTCCGGGTGGGCCGGCTGGTGTACGCCTCGGTCTCGGGGGACGAGGAGCGGCTCGGGTTCGGCTTCCCCAAGGAAGAGCGCGCCGCGCTGGTGGCCAGCGAGCCGGCCAAGTTCATGATGCCGCTGCGCGGCGACGAGCGGTATCAGTGGGTCCGGGCCCGGCTCGCGGCCCTCGATACCAAGGAACTGCGCGAGCTGCTCACCGACGCCTGGTGCATGGTGGTGCCCAAGACGATCGCGGCCCGCTACCTGGAGAGCCAGGGCCTACGATAGGCCGATGCCGTTGCGCGCGATCGACTTCCATGTCCACCTGCCCACCCCGGACTGGCTGGACGGCAGCATGGCGGGCTACGTGGAGGCGGCCGAGGCGTACTTCCGCTCGCCCGCCCAGCGTCAGTCGCTGGACGAACTCGCCGAGCGGTACCGCGGCCTGGAGCTTCGCGCTGTCCTGCTCGCCTGGGACGCCGAGACGGCCACCGGGCGGCCCCGGGTGCCGAACGAAACCGTGGCCGCCGCGTGCCGCGACTACCCGGACGTGTTCACCGGGCTGGGGTCGGTCGACCCGCACAAGGACTCGGCCGTCGCTGAGGTGGCTTCCATCGCGGCCCTGGGGCTGCGCGGGGTCAAGTTCCACCCGTCCCTGCAGGCCTTCGCGCCCGACGATCCGCGATACTGGCCGATCTTCGCGGCCTGCCAGGAGCACGGCCTGCTGGCCCTGTTCCACACCGGGACCAGCGGGATCGGCGCGCGCCAGCCCGGCGGCCAGGGCATCCGTATCGACTACGCGCACCCGCTCAAGCTGGACCCGGTCGCCGCGGCGCACCCGGACCTGACCGTGGTGGCGGCGCACTTCGGCTGGCCCTGGCACATGGACCTGATCGCCATCGCGCTGCACAAGACCAACGTCTACATCGACATCTCCGGCTGGTCGCCGCGCCGGATCCCGCCCGAGGTCATCCGGGAGCTGCGCGGCCGGCTGGCCGGGCAGTTCCTGTGGGGCAGCGATTACCCCTTCCTCACCCCGGAGCGCGGCCTGGCCGAGTTCGCCGAGCTCGGCCTGTCCGAAGACGTGACGCGCATCGTGCTGCACGACAACGCCGCGCGCATCCTGCGGCTCTAGCCTGGCTCTAGCCTCAGTTCAGGTCGACCACGACCGGCGCGTGGTCGGACGGGGCGTGGCCCTTGCGCGCGTCCCGGTCCACGTACGCGCCGGCCACCCGGTCGGCCACGGCCTCGCTGGCGTAGACCAGGTCGATGCGCATGCCCATGTCCTTGGGAAAGGCCCCGGCCCGGTAGTCCCAGTAGGTGAACGGGTGCGGCCCCTTCATCGGCTTGGGCACGACGTCGCGCAGCCCGAGGGCGCGCAGGTCGGCCAGCGCCTGCCGCTCCGGCGGGGTGACGTGCGTCGACCCGACGAACACCGCCGGATCCCACACGTCGGCGTCGGTCGGCGCCACGTTGAAGTCGCCTGCCGCGACCAGCTGGTCTAGTTGGCTCAGCTCGTCCTTCAGGACGGCGCGCAGGGCGGCGTACCAGGCCAGCTTGTACTGGTAGTGCGCCGATTCCGGGGTGCGCCCGTTGGGTGCGTACAGCGACCAGACCCGGATCCCGCCGCAGGTGGCCGCCACCGCACGGGCTTCCGGCTTGCGCAGGCCCGGCTCGTCGAGCAGGGTCGGCTCGGCCTCCTCGCCCTCGTAACTGGGCTCGCCGGCAAAACCCAGGCTGACGTCGTCCAGGCCGACGCTGGACAGTAGCGCCACGCCGTTCCACCGGCCCTCGCCGTGCGCCGCCACCTCGTAGCCCAGCTCCTCGACCTCGGCCGCGGGGAACAGGGCGTCCGTGCACTTGGTCTCCTGCAGGCAGACGATGTCGGGCTTGGCCTCGGCCAGCCAGTCGAGCAGCCNNTGACCGAGTTCACGTTCCACGTCGCCAACCGCACCCCGATAGCCTGCCACCGTCCGCCCCACGATGCCACCGGGTGGCCGAGATGCGGCTCCAGGTCCGCGTGCCAACACCTCGCTGGCCCCGTCAGCCCCAGCCACCTCACCAGTAGAAGCGCCCGATCAATTAGCCGGGAGCGTTCGGGCTTCCGGGAGCGTTTTGTGCACCCGGGTGCACAAA
>PLIQ01000069.1:0-6751 GCA_003140115.1 Actinomycetota bacterium
CGGACCCGGCGCGGCGGCGGCTGGCCGGTGAGGGCTGGTTCGCCGCGGACCGGCCGATCCGGCGGGTGCACGCGGATGCGTCGATGTTCGCCGGCGGGATCACGGCGCTGCTGCTGCAGTCGCTGCACCCGCTGGCCATGGCCGCGGTGGCCGGGCATTCGGGGTACCGCGGCGACCCGTGGGGGCGCTTGCAGCGGACCAGCTACTTCCTCGCGGTCACCACGTTCGGCCAGGCCGGCGACGCCCAGGAGGCGATCGCGCGGGTCCGGGCGGTGCACCAGGCGATCACCGGGACCGTGCCCGGCGGGCGGCCGTACGCGGCATCGGACCCGCGGCTGCTGACCTGGGTGCACATCGCGGAGACCGACAGCTTCCTGCACGCCCACGCCCGTTTCGGCGCGCAGCCGCTGGACCAGGCCGGGCGGGACGGCTACGTCAGCGACATGGCCCGGATCGGCGCCGGCCTGGGCGTCCCGGACCCGCCCCGCACCGAAGCCGAGCTCACCGCGCGGATNNGGCACCCTACGCGGTACTCGCCGCGGCCGCGGTCTCACTGCTGCCCGGCTGGGCCCGCCGCCAGCTCCGCCTGCCCCGCCTGCCGGTATCCGAGGCCGTGCTGGTCCGCCCGGCAGGCCACGCAATGATCCACGCCATCCGGTGGGCCATCACCGCGCCCGCAGCTCCCCCGCAAAGCCCCCGCCCACACCACTTACCCCTGCGCCAGACGGCCCGGCATGCCCGCCAAGGCAAACGCCGATCGATGCATCAAGGCGGCCGACGGTCGTAGCCGGGCCGGTCAGGTCCGGCCCGCGCATCAAGGTGATCAGGCGTGCTCGCCGTGATCGTCTGGCTCCTCCAGGAACCGCCGCCCTCGGACTCTGGCTCTTCCGGCCACAACGTCACAGCGCGCTGGGCGGCTTCGCGGATCGCCGCACCGTCCAGTTCGGCGCGAGACTCGGCAATGCCATGCTTCAGCCAGGACGCGACCAGGGTCATCGGCCCGCCGGGCGGCAGCGGGTGAACCCAGAAGTCCCAGTCGCAGCTACGGCTGCTGCCACCACCCCGCGACCGCCGTCCACCTCCAAGCCGGAGGCGAGCTATTTCTGGCTCGGCGGCAGCAGTCCGGCCTACTCGCATGACCAGATCCAGCTCTGTCACATCACGACCGACGTGCCCGGCGGCGGCGGAGGCGGATTCTGCTGGCCGCTGCCAGGCCCGCCCGCGGGCCAGCTCGCCACCGTCACCGGGAACGAGGGTGCGGGCGTTGCCGGAAAGGGCATGCGTATGGCCGTCGGGACCGCCGCCACCGGGCAGGTGTACACGGTGATAGCGGTGGGTGATGACGACCGTGCCTACTCCGGCACGGTCGTGGCCAGGAGTGGCTTCCCTTACGAGGCCTGGGCGGTGAGCTACCCGGCATCCAGCCGCGTCCGGCTCGTGTTCCTTAACGCGAAGAGCAGGCTGGCAGCCACCCTGAGCCCGGCCGGGCCGTCCGGGCTACGCCAGACCCCGCTGCCCATCAGCGGCGGNNGGAGCCTCTCGATAATTTCCGCGGCGGCGATTGGCAGCCGGTGGAAGCATTCGGCTACGCGCACGCGGACGTGGCGCGTGTGGTCCTGCACCTGCCCGGCGGCCGCGTGGTCAGCACGCCGACCTTCGCGGCTGGCCTGGCAGGCAGCGGCCTGCGGCTGTGGGCCGTCCCGATGCCCTTTGTGATACGGAATGAACGGCCCCTGCCGTCGGTAACCGTCACGGGCGAGAGCGCCACAGGCCAGGTCCTCGGTCAGGTTCAGCTCGGCCGCGTGGAGTAAGCCAGGCTCAACCTGTCGCCGGTCCGGGACCCAAATGGGGGCAACAGCGGCCTGCTGCGGGCCACCGGCCTGCTCGCCGAAGCCTGCGGGGCACAAGGTGACTGGGCGCGGGTCGCGGTACTGCTCGGCTTCATCGATACCCTCGGCGAGCGCACCAGCGGCCGGCTGTACCCGCACATGCGGGTCGCACTGGACAAGCTGGAGATCCAGGTCGCGGCGATCGGCCCGGCGCTCCGCGCCGCCCGCGAGGCCGGGCAGGTGCTCGGCCGCGGAGACCAGATCAGCGCCGCGCTCTGGCCGGCCGCCGAACGCGAGGGGGAACCTGCCGCCGCGACCGGGCCGCCGCTGACCAGGCGGGAACGGGAGATTGCCGAGCTGATCTCCCGCGGCCTGACCAACCGGCAGATCGCCGCGCGGCTGTTCATTTCCGAACGGACCGTCGACACCCACGTCGGGCGGATCCTCGCCAAGCTCGGCTGCGCCACCCGGGCTCAGGTCGCCGCCATTGTGGCCAGCACCGCCGCCGCCGGCAACCGGCTGCACGTGCCTAACGAGACCCGGGATCCGTAGCGGAGAACCCCGTTCGTTCGGTACGAAGAGTCTTAGCGCCTCGTTGTTACTCTGGCCTTGTGGGCCTGCAGGGTCGGGTGGCGGAGCTGGCGGCGTGCCGGGGGGCGTTGTCGGACGCCAGCGCCGGCGCGGTCGCGGCTGTGATCACCGGGGCACCCGGGATCGGCAAGACGAGTTTGTGGCGGGCGGTGGCCAGCTCCTGGCCGGCGCGTGTGGTGGTACTGCGCACGACGGGCGTGCCGAGCGGGCAGGCCGCGTTCGCGAATCTGGCTGACCTGCTCGATCCGGTCGTCGGACGGATGCTGCCGAGGTTGCCCGCGCCGCAGGCCAGCGCCCTGCGGGCAGCCTTGGGTCTGGCGGTCGCGGAGGGGCCGCTGGGGGAGGCGCTGCTAGAGCGGGCGGCAGTCGGGGTACTGGAGGGCCTGGCGCGGGACGGCGTAGTCGTGGCCGTGGATGACGAGCAGTGGGCCGATGCCGACACCGGCCGGCTGCTGGAGGCCGCGGCGGTCCGGCTTGGGGACGCGCCGGTGCGGTGGCTGGTTGCGGTCCGCTCGGGGCATGCGGACCGCGGCCTGGCCCGAGCGCTGGAGCACGAGCTCGGGGCGCGCGTTACGCGGGTGGACCTGATCGGTCTTGATGATGCGGCGTTGTCGGAGCTGATCTTGGACCGGTTTCCGGGACGGTGGTCATCGGGGGTGCTGCGGCAGGTGGTGTCGCTGGCTGCGGGAAGCCCGTACGCGGCCCTTGAGCTGGCCCGGCAGACCATGGCTCGCGGCGGGCATGACGGCGCGGCGGTGCACCTGCCGTCCACACTGTCCGGGTCACTACGCGGCCGCCTGGGTTGGCTTGGCCCGCAGACGCTGGCTGTGGTGCAGGCGGCGGCGCTGGCTGGCACGCCGACGCGGGGGTTGCTGCGCGCTATCGCAGGCGGCCGGACCGATGCGCTGGTGGATGAGGCGCTGGCCGCCGGGGTGCTGGAGGCGGTGCCTCCGGATCCGGTGTTGCGGTTCAGCCATCCGCTGCTGCGTGAGACGGCTGAGGCCATGTTGTCCGGTCCTGCCCGGCGCCGCCTACACCGGGTGATCGCCGCTGCCCTGGATGACCCGGATGAGGCGGCGTGGCATCTGGCCTGCGGCGCCGATGAGCCGGATGAGGCGCTGGCCCGGCGGGTCGAGCAGGCCGGCCAGAACGCGGCCGTCCGCGGCGCGGCCGTACGCGCGGTCGCGCTGGCCAAGTTGGCGGTCGCTTTGACCCCGGACCCGGGCAGCCTGGACGCGTGGCGCCGCCGCCTTGGTTGGCTGGAGCGGCTTTGGGCAGCTGGCGAGTTCGACCAGGTGCGGCGTCTGGGCGAGAAGTGGGCCATGGATGTTCCCCTCTCGCTGCGCGGGCGGCTGACTGCCATCCGCGCAGATGGCGAGACCGACGCTGAATCTTCCTGCAGCCTGCTCGCCGAGGCGTTTGAGGACCTGGCCGGGCGGGACCCGGCTCGTGCCGCCCGGGTCGGCACCCAGCTGTGCATCACGCTCGGCATCCTGGGACGGCTGGATGAAGCACGCTGCCGCACTGCGGTCGTCGTCGCGCAGGCCCGCGCGGCGGGCGACCCGGTCGTTGTGCGGGGAGCACTAGCCGTGGACGGGTTCGTGGCCGCGATGGCGGGCGAAGCCGGGGCTGGCGACCGGCTGCGTGAGGCGGCGCGGCTGCCCGGGTTCACCGACACGCCGTTCCCGTACGATGCCCCGGAGACGTTCCTGGCCGAGTGGTATCTGTGGCGCGGTGAGCTCGATCCGGCGCGGAACCTGCTCGACGCGGTGATCGCTGTCGCTGAGCGGCACGGCTCGGACGAAAGCGCCGCCGAAACCCGGCTCCACCTGATAGAGGTCGAATGGCGCGCAGGCAACTGGGACGCCGCCGCCGCCTATGCCGCCGCGTTTGTCCGCTGGTGGCGTGAGACCGGCGAGGCTCAGCTGGGAATTACTGCCTACGCCGTCTCCCTCATCGAGGCGGGCCGCGGCGGTATCGAACACGCCCGCGAGGTTGCGGCCACCGGGCTGCAGCAGGCCGAAGCCCGACGGGACTGGATGTACGCGGCTAAGTGCCGGTGGGTGCTCGGCCTGCTCGAGCTGTCGGCCGATGACCCGGCAGCAGCGCTGCGCTGGCTGGAACCGGTCGCGGACATGTTGCAGGCCGGCGCGATCGGCGAGCCCGGCCTCTGCCCGTTCACCCCCGACCTGATCGAGGCGTGGGCCGCGACCGGTCAGCTGGACCGCGCGGCAGGTCGGCTGGCCTGGCTGCAGGACGCGGCGCGGCGGCTAGATCACCCCTGGGCGCGGATCAGCAGCGGTCGCGCCCAAGCCGCCCTGCTGCTCGGGCACCGCGACCCGGCCGCGGCCGCCGCGGCGGCGGCGGCGGTGATTCCCGAAGCGCGGCAGCGGCGGCTGCCGTTCGAGCTCGGCCGCTGCCTGCTGGTACTGGGCACCGCGCAGCGCAAAGACCGCCAGCGCCGCGACGCTGCCGCCTCCCTGGATGAGGCGATCGCCGTGTTCGGCGGCCTGGGCGCCGTGCGCTGGCAGGCGTTGGCCGCGGCGCAGCGGGCCCGGCTCGCGCCTGGATCCGACCACGTCCTGACGGTGGCCGAACGGCGCATCGCCGACCTGGTGGCCGCCGGGCACACCAACCCGGAGATCGCTGCGGCCTTGTACCTCAGCGTCAAGACCGTCGAGGCCAACCTCACCCGCATCTACCGCAAGCTCGGCCTGCGCGGGCGGGTCGACCTGGTGCGCCGCAGCCTTGGTTAGCCGCAGCCCCGGTTAAGCGCACAGCGCACCGCGCTCGGATGCCGGGAACAACCCTCCCCGGATCGCTCTCAGAGGAGACGCGGGCTCACGCTCGTCCCAGCCACAGCCGGCGCCGTGATCCTCACGACGAGGGGATTCCCCGATGCCAGTACCACGCCCGGCCGCGCAGCCTAGGTGGTAACCACGCAGCCGCACCGCACTGATTCACGGAGGACAACATGAAGGCATTCCACCTCTCCCGCACCCTCTTGGCCGCGATCCCCCTCGCGGGCATCGCCCTGGTCCCGGTTCCGGCCGCCGCGGCCGTCGGGCCGCACACCGTGCATATCAGCACCCGGCTGACCGTCACCGATACCGCGCCGCCGGTGTGCAAGGCAGGGATCTGCATCATCCACAACCACGGCACCGGAACCATGGCCCCCTACGGGAAAGTCACCTTCACCACCGTGATCACCGCCGACGGCAACCAGCCGCCCTGCGGGGCTACCTCCCAATGGGTCAACCGGATCATCCGTACCATCGCCACAGGCAAGGGCACGCTGGTCCTGCACGAAGCTGGCCTGCAGTGCCCCCAGCCCGGCATCGGTCCCCAGGTCAAGGCCATCTGGGCCGCCGACGGTGCCCACAGCACCGGCATCTTCCACGGCGCCCGCGGCCAGGGCTCCGACACCGACTACCCGCAGCAAAACACCGCTGCCCCGCAAGGAACCCTCACTGTCTTCCCCTAGAGGCGCCGGGTGGCTGACGGGTCAGCTCTGCTGCCATGGATCGATCACGTCGATCCCGGTTTCCCGGAAGTCTTTAACGTTGCGCGTGGCGAGCGCCGCGCCGCGGGTCCGGCAGATAGCGGCTATCTGGGCATCGAAGCCGTCAATAGGGTGGCCGAGGCGATCACGGCGGGCCACGATCGTGGCGTACCAGATCGCGGCATCGGCATCGAAAGGCCGAATGAAGTCGCTGAACGCGGCGAACACTTCCGTGGCTGTAGTCAGCAAGCTGTCCTTTCGGCGTCCGCCGGGCAGTCGCTCGAGGCCGTAGCGGATCTCGGCGACGGTAACGGCCGTGGTGCATAGCTCGTCTGGCGCCTGCGCGTTGACCCATTCTCGGACTTGCGGGGAGGGGGAGGGCCGCATCAGCTCGGATACGACGTTGGTGTCGACGACGATCACGAGCCGAATTCTGCCGCGCGGGGCCTGGTGGAGCGCGGGGGAAGATCGAGTTCGACGCCGCCCAGTTCGCCGAAGCGATCCATGATCGCCTGGAACAGGCCCGGGGCCTCGCCGGGCTCGGCGACCGCGTCGGCGAGGATGGCGCGGACTTCGGCCTCCATCGACCTCCCGTGGCGCGCGGCCCGGACGCGGAGGCGTTCTTTCACCCGGTCATCAAGGTTGCGGATGCTTAGTGCTGACAGCGCGATCAAACCCTCCTCTCAGTGCTAGCAATGATAGCAGGTGGCCTCATTATGAGGATGCCGCTCCGGCGAGCGATCGGATTCCGCTGGCATTCTGTGAGCGTGCCCGGCGCGGCCAGCCGACCTTGCGAGCGCAGAAACCTCGACAGCACCTGGCTCGCGCG
>PLIQ01000069.1:6843-8549 GCA_003140115.1 Actinomycetota bacterium
GACGCGGCTTCCGCGTCCTTGGCGTACTCCTTGCCCAGCAGGCCCGAAGACGGCTCCAGCGCGCTCATCAGGGGATTTCCTTCGATGAGTTCGCTGAAGTAGGTTTGCTCGGCGATCAGGGCGCCGGTCAGCACCGTCCCGTGAACCGTTACGGTGATCGGCGCCGCGGCTTGTCCTGACTCGTTGATGGCCTGGGCCAGCTGCTGGAGAACCGGGTCGATGTCGTACTTGGCCATAAAGCCTGCTCCTAATGAGAGTCGTCAGCGGGAGCGGCTCTCCTACCCACGACGAACTGGGCAACACCTCCGGGGATAGGTCACGGATCGCCGGGTACCTGATTTCAGCCCGGAACGGCCTCACAAAGGGATTAGGTCATGGTCATCCTGCTGATTCTGCTGCTCGCCCTCATACTCGGCGGGCTCGGATTCGCCATTCACGTCCTGTGGTGGATCGCGCTCGTGGTCTTGGTCATATGGCTGCTCGGCTTCGTGGTCCGGATGGGCGAGGGCGGCTCGCGGGGCCGCTGGTACCGCTGGTAACCGTCCCCGGACAGTATGCGAGGTTGAGGATCCCGGCCGCGGCCCCGTAGCAGGCTGCGGCGGCCAGCAGCACCCGCAGCCGGGAAGAGCGCAGCGGGCTTCCCGCAGTGGGCGCGGCGCCGGCGTGAGCCTGCAGCCGGGCCGCCTCATCAGCGAGCCGCCCGGTGCCCGCGGGGGTGAGCCGGTAGTACCGGCGCAGCCGCCCGTCCACGACCTCTTCCCGGTCCACCCCGATCAGCTCGTCCGCGCGCAGCCGGTCCAGGGCGGTGTACAGCGCCCCCGGTCGCAGCCGGACCCGGCCGCCGGAGATCTCCCGCACGTCGGTGATGATCCCGTACCCGTGCTGGCTGCCGTCGGCCAGCGCGGTCCAGGATCAGGAAGGTCGCCTCCTGCATCGCCCGCACGCCCATACCGACGTTATATACCGTTGGACGAGCTATAGCAAGTCCCCGGCCCGGCCTGCCCTCGCCCCGGTCCGGACACCCAGGCCGGCCTGGGGTCAGCCGGAGGGGATACCGTGCGGCACCGGCGCGGGAGCCGGCGGCCCGTCCGGGCCCGGGCCGGCCCGCCGCCTGCGGGCAGGGCTGGTCCATGATGACCCCTTCAAGCCCAGGACGCCCGACGACGCAGCCCGGCCGGGCCTGCCGGGCCTGTGAGCACGGTGCCAGCCCGGCATTGACCCGCGATTACGACGTGATTGCGCAGCACGCGAGAACAAACAGCAACGGCGGGCCCGCGGTCGCGGCGGCAGCCTGTTCGCGCGGCGTCGCGCATAGTGAGCCGTCGTGACGGCTGGGCTTCTGGCGGTTGACGGACGCTCGACACGGGCGGTTATAGCGTGATCAGCCGGAGGGCGGGGTCAAGCTGTCGCAGGTCACCGGGATCGCAGGTGACGACGGGCTGGTCGGCGCGGCGCGCGCAGATCACCACGTGAGCGTCGGCGATGTCAGACGTTCCGCTGGCGGCCAGCAGCCTGCCGACGCTGGTCGCATCCACCCGGCCCAGATCGATGACGTCGGTCGTTGGCTGGCGGGTGAACCGAGCGAGCCGGACCTGCCTGTCCGGCCTGCGGATGGCCTGAGCCAGGACGGACGCCGGCACTGTAACGCGGGCCCCTGTTTCCCTGGCGCGGGCCAGAAGCACCACCACGCGGCGGTCGTCTCGGTC
>PLIQ01000248.1 GCA_003140115.1 Actinomycetota bacterium
GGTGGCACCCCGATCCCATAGAGCAGGTAGAACGGACCATCAACCAGGTAGCCAGACCGTGAAGGCACGGAAGAAAGCCGCATAGAGACAAATGCCCTCAATGGCAGGCTCTGCTCGTGCAGGGGAGCGGGCTCTCAGACGGCGCCGTCTGGCACGGGTCTGCCCATTGGGCCGTTGTCTTGAGCCCATTTGGGATAAGTATGAGCGGACCTATTCGGCGACCTTGACCTGCCGCTTGTCGAAGGCGACGTAACGGGAGTAGTCCTTGCCGACCCGGTCGAAGGAGGACGGGTACGGGTCGGGGTAGCTCCACGCCGCGTCATGGTGGGTGGAACCGGAGACCGAGACGTCGTGGTACTGGGCGACGCCCTTCCACGGGCAGGTGTACGGCGTCGGGCTGTCGCTGAACGCGCTGGCGCTGAGCGAGGAGGGCGGGAAGTAGTAGTTGCCCTCGATGACGATCAGGTCAGAATCCGGAGCATCCGCGACGACCGTGCCGTCGATGGTGGCCTTCATGCGCCGTTCCCTTCTGGCTGGCGGGAGGTTTTCCACGTCAACTCCGCGCCGGCCGCGGGACTTCCCGGCCGTCAGCCGGCGGCCACGATCTCGCGGTGCAGGTCCAGCAAGCCCGGAATCTCTTCGCGGCCCGCGCGGCCCATGCCGCATTCGGTGCAGATGCCCCAGGCACGACTGCCGCCCGGGCTGGCCGCCAGGGCAGCGTCGATGAGCCGCACCTGATCAGCGGTGGTGCCCGGGGCCTGATCCGCCGGATGATACGGCACCAGCGCGAAATTGAGCTCGGTGTCCGGATCGGCGGCCAGCCCGGCCAGCGGCGCGAAATAACTCTCCTCGCGCTGGTACTGCGGCACGGTAAACGAGACGAAGCTCACCGTCCGCCCGGCCGCCGCGCGAACCGCGTTCAGCACGCGGACCTGTAGGGCCAGCGACTCGGGCTGCTTGAAATGCTGGTGGCCGTAATCCCCGTAACACAGGTGCAGGCCGACCGGCACGTCCGCGGGCACGGTGTCCACGCAGCGGACCAGGCCCGCGATAATCGCGTCGAAGGCCTGCGCCCCGCCGGGCACGAAGCTCTCCTCCAAGACGCCGAACTCCACCGCGACATCCCACTGCACCGCCACGTCGTCGTGCGGGATCGCCGCCAGCAGCCGATCCAGGTCAGCGAACATCGCCTGCTCATAAGAGCCCAGCAGCGCCTGCTGCTGCTCCGGGACGATGTAGCCGCCGATCGAGGCCAGCGGCGTCGGGTACTCGACCTGGAACCGGACCCCGGCCGGGATCACGCCCTCGTCNNCCCAGCGGCCGCGCCGGAACCAGCAACGGCGACTGCTGGAACTTCTGCATCTGGAAGAAGATCCAGTTACCCCGGTCCCCGGTCTCCCCGTCCGGAATGCGACGCAGGCCAGACGGGACCCGCGAGACGATCTCGCGCATCACCGACCCGGCATCGGCCAGGTTGACGCTGCCATTGAAATGAACGTGGTCCGGCGGCATGGCACGGGCTCCCCTTCTCGCGGCTACGTAGAGTATCTACCACGCCAGGTCGATCTGAGCACCTAACCGCAGGTAAGGGGAGTCTGCGCCTTCACTCACCGGCGCGGCGGCTGAACACCACCCGGTCGAACTCGACGCCCTGCTGGTTGATGGCCCGCAACGTCATCGTCGTGGTGGCACCCGGCGCGGCCGGGGCGACGTCCAGGGCGATGAAGGCGTAGTCGCGGTAGCGGGCCTGGGACCAGTCGATGGTCTCGTAGAGATCGGTGAAGTTCAGCTGGCTCACGTAGGGTCCGGTCCCGGCCGCCGGGTCGCCGGGTACCTCGGTGCCGTTGCCCGGGGCGCTGGTGCCCACGCCGGCGATGAAGTTCCGGTCGCTCTCCACCGGACCGCCCCAGTCGTAGCGGGGCCGCCCGGCCGAGCCGACCACCACGTACGTGGTGCCGTCGGTGGCCGGGTGGACCACGGCGGCGTCGCGCGGCGAGCGGGAGACCGCCTGGACGGATGACGTCCCGCTGTTCTTGGCGGCGTCGTAACGGATGGGGTTGGTCCGCTCGTAGAGGTGGTTGTGGCCCTGAATGGCCAGGTCTACCTGATACTCCGCGAACAGCGGGCCGAGGGTGGAGCGCACCCCGCCGTCTGAGGAGTGGCTCGAGCAGGTCGAGAAGGCACAGTGGTGGTAGAAGGCGATGATGAAGTCGATGGCGGGGTCGGCGCGGAACGCGGCCAGCCGCTGCTTCAGCCAGGCGGCCTGGGTCCCGTCACTGTAGCCGCGGATGCCCTGGATCTCGTAGCTGAGATCGTTCGCGTCGACGCTGACGATCGCCACGTTGCTGTAGGTGAAGCTGTACACCGACGGGCACTTGCTCGGGCCGTTCTTCGGCAGGTCGAGTCGCTGGGCATGGCCGCCGTAGCCGATCGACCCGTAGTACCTCGTGGTTACGGCGTCGGCGTCCAGCGCCGCGCTGAACAGCTCGACGTCGTGGTTGCCGGTCGCGAACATCCACGGCGTGGACGCCGAGCTGGGCTCGATCTGACTCAGGTAGGTGGTCCACACGTAGGGATCGAAGTCGTCCCAGCCACCGCTGTTGGGTGGCGGCGCCGGGGTGTTGCTGGCGCCCGGCTGGACGCCGTTCTGGCCGTCCGGGTTGATGATGGCCACCGCGTCGCCGCTGGGATTGGCGTAGCAGATGTCACCGGCCAGCAGGTTGAACCGCGTCGGGGTGTGGTTCAGCGGGTTGCGGACCTTCGTGATCTGGCTAACCAGGGCGGCGACCGGAGAGATGTCGCTCGGTGCGCTGGTCGACGTGGGGTTGTAGTAGTCCGGGTCGGACGAGTCGTAATAGTCGTCGGTGATGTGCGACGAGGACTCCGGCTGCAGCGAAAAGGCGTTGTCGATGGTCAGGCCGCTGCCGGGCTTGCCGGTGATGCCCTGGTCTCCGTAGGCGGTGAAGGTGAACGGCTGGCGGGCCTGCGGGTTCGGCGCGGTGGTGAAGGTCGCGTCGGGGGTGAACCCGGTCTGCCGGCCGTGGGAGTACACGAAGCGGTAGTGGTACGTCTGGCCCGGCGACAGGTCGCCCAGGAGCGCGTGCACGTAGAACTGGGTGGCGTTGAGGAGGTCGTTCGTCGAGGCCTGGACCGGCCCGAACGGTACGCCGTTCCACACCGGTACGTGGGTCACCAGCTCCCGCAGCTCGGCGGTGGCCACCGCCCCGTAGGACCGGTCAGCGCCGTACTCCACGCGGACCTTGATTCCCGACGGTACCGCGTTGTAGGTGTTCAGGTTGAACAGCTGGCCGGCGACCGCCATCTCGTGCCGGGGGTCGGCCCCGAAGGCCAGGTGCCGGCCGTTGACCACGAAGCCCCCGGCGATGGTCCCGGTACTGCTCAGCTGCTCGGCAAAGGCGGGCGAGCCGAACCCGTTGCCGAGCAGCAGCGCGGCCCCGGCGGCACCCACGCTCCCCTTCAGCAGGTTCCGGCGGCTGACCACGTTGCGGCGTAGCTGCTGCTGGAGAAATTCGTGCTGCTCTGGGGCAAAGCCAGCCTGGCGCTGATTGGGCCTGGAACCTGAAGGAGAGGACATGGCGCGATCGTTGCGAGACGGAGCGACGACTAGGTGAGCGGACCATGACCGGTAGATGAATTCATGATCGACATCGGCGATGGATGGCTGCCGCCGAGGTGCGGACGGCGGCGGTCCGGTGCCGGACCGCCGCCGCGCAGGCTGGGGAAGCTACTTCTTCCCTTTCTTGCTCTTCTTGGCCTTCTTGGCCTTCTNNCATGTCTGTCACCCGTTTCCACCTCGGAAGGTCAACGAAGTGTTGACCGGAAGGCGTCAACATATCATTGACCGACGCCGGTTGTCGATACGCTGTGATGGTGGCCCCAAAGAATCCCGTCAGGCGGATCACCGCGGCGCTCGGCGCGCTGGACATCGCCGACGGACCGATGAGCAGGCTCGACGCTGCCCGGCGACTGCGAGAAGCGGCAGAGGAGCTGGAGGCCGCCCAGATTGAGACCGCCCGCAAGGCCGGTGCCACCTGGAATGAGATCGGCGCGTGCTACGGACTGACCAAGCAAGGCGCCCAGCAACGCTTCCGGGCGGCGCGCGCCCAGGCGCAGGCCGATCCTGAGCCGCCGCGCAGGAAGAAGGCCGGTCCCGTGGCTCCGCCCGAGTGAGTGCGGCCCGGTTAGTCCGCGAACGGAGCTGTCAGTTTGATTTGACACGATCGTTTGTCAGTCTAAACTGACAGCATGAGTTCGGAAGGATCTCCGGCAGCGGACCCGGCGGTGGGGCTGCGCGCGGTGCTGGCCCTGCGCCGGCTCGCGGAACGGGTAGAGGCCGAGCAGGTCGCCTCGGCCCGGGACCAGGGATGGTCGTGGCAGCAGATCGCGGACGTGCTCGGCATGACCCGCCAGTCCGTGCACGCCAAGTACGGAGGAACACCATGATGATCAGGCGGCGGGCCCAGCAGCGCGCGGCGCAGGCCAGGGACCAGCGGTACGGCCCGGACTACACGTTCGGCGCCACCTACTACGACGCCAGGGACGAGGCGATCCGGCGCGGGGACCGGACGATCGGGACCGAGCACCTGGTCCTGGCCCTGCTCACCGACCCGGCCTCGCCGACGGCCCGGGCGCTCGGCTGCGACCTGGACTCCGCCCGCCGGGCGCTGGACACGCTGGACAGCCAGGCGCTGGCCGCGATCGGCGTGCAGCCGGGGATCACCGCCGGGCCGGTCGCGGTGCGCGTGACCGGACGGCTGCGGCTGACCCCGGCGGCCAAGGCGGTCTTCACCGGGATCCGCGACGCCCGCGGCAACCGCGAGGCCGGCCCCGGGATCGTGCTCAACGCCCTGCTCGACCTGCCCCGCTCCGACCCCGCGGCCGAACTCCTGGCCGCGCTGGGCGTTGATGCGCAGGCGGCGCGAGAGCGCCTACCGGCTACTGGGGGGTGAGGTCGAACGCTTCGGGATGGGCCCGGCGGTAGTGCTCGGTCAAGACCTCCGTGACGTTGCCGGGCCGGTACGCGACGGTTTTTTGACAGATCTGGCAGCGGGTGACCGGAAGCTGGGTAACGGTCACGGGGAAGCGGCGGGAAGGTGACTTACTCATTTGCTTCTATGATGCCAGATACGAGGGAGTCATTGTGCACGATACTCACCCGACACGCACGTGACGCGGCCGATGAGTACGGTCGCTCAGTGTTATGAGAGTGCATTTACAGGCTGAGTATTACCGTGTATCCCCTCTATTCGAGGTTATCCAGCTTTGGGCTTTTCGATGACCCGCGAATTTCGGTGGCCGTGCATCAGCGGGCAGGCTAGGTGTGCTCCGGCGCCTGCTGCCGCAACGTGCTTTGACTGGTCCACGTGGCGAAGTCCGCCAGCTTCTGCAGACGGGCGAGGATTTCGGTGTGCACGGCATCCGGCGGCTGGGCCCCGTCCACGGTGAACATCCATTCCCGGCCTGCGTAGTACTCCAGCAACGGCACCGTCTTGTCCAGATATACCTGCAGGCGGTGCTCGATAACGGCCTCGGTATCGTCCTGGCCACGGTGCCGGGCGAGGAGCCGGCGTACTAGCTCCTCGCGTGCGACGTCGAGGTGGACCGCGGCCTGCACCTCAACGCCGAGGGCGAGAGCCGTAGGGAAGGACGCCTGCGCCTGCTCGACGGTGCGCGGGAACCCGTCCAGGACGTAGCCGCCGGCCGCCGCCGCGGCGACGACGGGTTTGCGCAGCATATCCATGACCACGCCATCGGGAACCAGATCGCCGTTGCTGACGTAGGACTTGATCGTCTGCCCGAGCGACGTCTCGTCCTTGACGTGCTGTCGCAGCAGGTCGCCACTGGAGATATGGGCAATGCCGAACCGCTGGGCCAGTCGCTCAGCCTGGGTTCCCTTGCCGGCGCCAGGAGCGCCGATCAGCAGAAGGCGCATCTGATCACCCGCATCCGCCCTGGCCGCGCCGGGCCAGGCGGCGTGCACGTGGTTGGCGCGCACATGGCGAGCGTCCTCATGGCCAGATCGTCCTATAGTTTTCCCCCGTTCAGCAACCCGACGTGCCCGCAGCCCCCGCCGTTCAGGCTTCGTAGCGGCAATTCATTGCTTGTTTCCGGGGGCAAGCGTAGCTTGGCAGCACTGGGACGTCTGGACGGGTAGTGAGGGGCGTGCGGCTATGGGCCGGTACACCGAGACGTTCCGCCAGAGCATCGACGACCCTGACGGATTCTGGGGCGGCGCCGTGCCGGGCATCGACTGGTACCGCGAGCCGGAGGTGGTGCTGGACAGGTCCAGTCCGCCGTTCTACCGCTGGTTCTCCGACGGCGTGCTGAACACCTGCTTCAACGCGGTGGACCGGCACGTGCGCGATGGCCGCGGCGATCAGGCCGCGCTGATCTACGACAGCCCGGTGACCGGCACCAGCCGGACGCTGACCTACCGGCAGCTGCAGGATCAGGTCGCGCGGTTCGCCGGAGTGCTGCGGGGCCTGGGGACCGAAGCCGGGGACCGGGTGGTGATCTACATGCCGATGATCCCCGAGGCGGTCATCGCCATGCTGGCGTGTGCCCGGATCGGCGCCGTGCACTCGGTGGTGTTCGGCGGTTTCGCGGCGCCGGAGCTGGCCGCCCGGATCGACGACGCGGCCCCCAAGGTCGTGGTGTCGGCGTCCTGCGGGATCGAAGTCAGCCGGGTCCTGGAGTACATGCCGATCCTGGAGCGGGCGATCGGGCTGTCGAGCCGCAAACCGCGTTCGTGTGTCATCCTGCAGCGCCCGCAGGCACCCGCGGCGCTGGTCGAGGGCCGGGACCTGGACTGGGAGCAGGCGATCGCCGCGGCCGAGCCGGCCGACTGCGTCCCGGTCGCGGCCACCGATCCGCTGTACATCTTGTACACCTCGGGCACCACCGGCAAACCCAAGGGGGTAGTACGCGACAACGGGGGCCACGCGGTCGCGCTGCGCTGGAGCATGCAGTACCTCTACGACACCCATCCGGGGGAGGTGTTCTGGGCGGCCTCCGATATCGGCTGGGTGGTCGGGCATTCCTACATCGTGTACGGCCCGTTGCTGGCCGGGTGCACCACGGTGCTGTACGAAGGCAAGCCGGTCGGGACGCCTGATGCCGGGGCGTTCTGGCGGGTGGTCGCCGAGCACAAGGTCAAGACGTTGTTCACCGCGCCCACTGCGTTCCGCGCGATCAAGAAGGAGGACCCGGCGGGCGACCTGGCCAGCAAGTACGACCTGTCCGGCTTCCGGTACCTGTTCCTGGCCGGGGAACGGCTCGATCCGGAAACCTACCGCTGGGCCGGCGACCTGCTCGGCATCCCGGTGATCGACCACTGGTGGCAGACCGAGACCGGCTGGGCGATCGCGGCCGACCTGATGGGACTGGACCCCATGACCACCAAGCCCGGTTCGCCCACGGTGCCGGTCCCGGGTTTCGACGTGCACATCGTCGACCCCGGCACCGGCGCCGACGTCCCGCCGGGCAGCACCGGCGACATCGTGGTGCGGTTGCCGCTGCCACCCGGTTGCCTGCCGACCTTGTGGGGGGATGACCAGCGGTTCATCGATTCCTACCTGGTGCAGCACCCCGGTGCTTACCTCACCGGAGACGGCGGATACCGGGACAACGACGGATACCTCTACGTCATGGGCCGCACCGACGACGTCATCAACGTGGCCGGCCACCGGCTGTCCACCGGCGAAATGGAAGAGGTCCTGGCCAGCCATCCCGCCGTCGCCGAGTGCACCGTCATCGGCGTCGGCGACGCGCTCAAGGGGCAGATCCCGCGCGGGTTCGTCGTGCTCAAATCGGGCGTCGACACCGACCCCGGCGTGCTCAGCGCCGAGCTTGTCGCGCTGATCCGCGACCAGATCGGCCCCGTCGCCGCGCTGCGCAGGGTCGACATCATCACCGCGCTGCCCAAGACTCGCTCCGGCAAGATCCTCCGCAAGACCATGCGCGGCATCGCGGACGGAAACGACGAGCCCATACCGCCCACCATCGAGGACGTCGCGACCCTCGACGCGTTGCGCCCCCTGCTGACCGACGGGAGCTGAGCGGGCCGCGTCCCGGAAACCTGGGCGTGGATGGTGACGGGGGGCAGGAACCACTGGTCGTTCGGCATGTCGTTTAGAGTTTGGTGAGTGGTGGGTGAGCAGACGGGGCGGGTGGACAGCTGGATCTGGTCGGTGCGGCTGGCCAGGACCCGGTCGGCCGCGTCCGGTGCGTGCCGGGCCGGGCACGTCAGGGTCAACGGGGTGAAGGTCAAGCCCGCGCATACCGTGCAGGCCGGTGATGAGGTGCGGGTGCGCGACGAAGGGCGCGAACGCATCGTGGTCGTCCAGCGCGTCATCACCAAGCGTGTCGGCGCGCCGGTGGCCGCCGAATGCTACATCGACCACAGCCCTCCCCCGCCGCCCCGTGAGGAAGCGGTCGCGGTCGCGGTCCGCGACCGCGGCGCGGGCCGTCCGACCAAGCGCGAGCGCCGCAGTATCGAGAAGTTGCTCGGGCGGTCGACGCGCTGATGCCCTCGCTAGCAGTAAGGCCGCTTGGTGGTACCGTCAGCGACGTTACGGGCCAGGACTTAGGAGGGCAATGATGACCGCACCGCTCCAGGTGATCGCCTTGAGCTTCAGCCGCGACGCCGACTCGGGGGACAGGATCCTGGCCGAGGTCGATCGTCTCCGCGGCCGGGGAGTTCTTCGCCTGCTCGACATGCTCTTCGTGGCCAAGAGCCAGGACGGCACCATCGAACGGCTGACCATCGGTGACGACGAGGACTTCGGCGCGCTGCTGGCGGCCGTGATTCCCGTTGCGAACGGCGGTCCGGCGGTGTCGACGTCTGGTCCGGCGGCCTTTGATCCGGCCGACGCGCTGGCGCTGGCCGATTCTCTGGAGCCGGGGACGGCCCTGGCCCTGCTGCTGGTCGAGCACTACTGGGCTGGTCCGCTGTTTGACGCCATCGCCGAGACCGGCGGCACGCTGATCGGCGAGGGCTTCCTGACCCCCGAGGCCGTGCTGGTGGTGGGAACCGAGGTCGCCGCCATGGAGGAGGCCTCTGAGGTGATCGCTCTGGCCCTAGCCGAGGAGGCCAGTGCCGTGCTCGCGGCGGCCGCGGCCCAGGCCGAGGCGGCCGAAGCGGTGGCCGAGTCGCAGCTGATCCAGTCCGCCGCGGCCGCCGACGCCGTCCGGGCGCTGATCACGGCCGGGCTGGTGGAAGAGGCAGCCGCCCACGAGGCGGTCGCGGCGCTGACCGCGGCCGGCCTCATCGTGGCGGCCGCCGATCAGGCCGCCGCTGACGCCGTGGCCGAAGACGTCGCCACCATAGAAGCCGCCGACGAGGTGGCCGCCGAGTCCGTGGCCGAATCCCTGATGACCATTTCCTCCGCCGACGAGATAGCCGCCGAAGCGACCAGCGAAGCCGAGGCACGAGTCAGGGCGGCGTCGATCACCGTGGCCGAGGCCCAGATCCTGCGGTACCTGCCCACCCCGCTCCCCTTCTCCGTTATCGCCGACAAGCTAGGCATCTCCCGATCGGCAGCCAAGGAGCGAGCGACCCGCCTGTATCACCGGCTCGGCGTCCACAGCCGGGAAGAGGCGGTCAACCGGGCCCGCACCTTGGGCCTGACCAGGGCCAAGTAAAGGCTCAGCTTCGGCTTCGGCGTCCGGTTAGCCAGGACAGGGCGGCGAAGACCGGGGTCGCGAGGCCGAGCAGGAGCGCCGTGCCGGTCAGCGCGCTCTCCAGGAAACCGGGGCCGACCTTTGCGACGCCGAAGTAGTAGGCCACGATGACCGCCATCAGCAGCAGGTACCCGAATATGACCGTGCCGGCTATCTGCCGCAGCCACGCCGCCCGGCCGGTGCGCTGGCCCTTACCCGGTAGCGGGGCCGGCTCTTGGCTTGGTGGCGNNGGAGACCCGCGCGGGTGGTACAGGCGGTACAGGCCGAAGCCGAGCGCCGACATCCAGATCAGGTAACCGGCGGCCATCGGGATCAGGGCCTGGCGGTCCGCCGTAGTCAGGGCGAGTACTCCGGTCGGCGCCATGACCGGCTCAGGCCCGGAGCAGGAAGTGCCAGCCGCGGATGAAGAAGTGCCAGCCGAGCCACAGCCACAACGCGAACAGCGCCCACCGCCCGAAGGGATAGCGCATGATCACGCGGAAGACGTCGCTGAGCGTGGGGACGCCGGTCACCCGGGCCAGGGCCAGGCCCTCCCAGGTGAACAAGGCGCCGAACAGGACCAGCCAGACCAGATAGCCGATGAGCGGATGGCGTGCCATGCTAACCTCCCGGCGGTCGCTCTCATTGTGCCGCACGGAACCCGCGCGGCGCGGAGGCAGGAAAACGCCGCAGCCGCAGGCTGTTCCAGACCACGAACACCGAGGACAGGGTCATCGCGGCCGCGGCCAGGATCGGGTTCAGGAAACCGAGCGCGGCCAACGGCAGCGCCAGCAGGTTGTAGCAGAACGCCCAGGCGAGGTTGCGCCGAATGGTCCGGAACGTGGCCCGGGCCAGCCTGATCGCGTCGGGGACGACCTCCAGGTCGTCGCGGAGCAGGATCATGTCGGCGGCGCAGATCGCCACGTCGGTGCCCGAGCCCAGAGCCAGGCCCAGCTGGGCCGCGGCCAGGGCCGGCGCGTCGTTGACCCCGTCACCGACCATCGCCACCGAACG
>PLIQ01000567.1:0-12561 GCA_003140115.1 Actinomycetota bacterium
GGGGCGTGGAGGCCGGCTGTGACTGGAGCGTAGAGGCCGGCTGTGACTGGGTTGCGGCGGGCACTGCTGCCGGGCTGGTGGAAGTGCACGCTGTCACGCTCAGGAACCCGGCCAGGCCGAGTGCGGCGATAGCGGCAACGTTTTTCGAGCGGGCGGCCCACCTACGGGCTGCGCGGCCGGCCGTCTCGGGGTGACGAGTGTCCTGCGCGTGGCCGGTAATCCCAGTGCTAGCTTCCATCGTGTGCTCCTTGTCAGAGTGAGGCGGAGATGTGTTCCGCCGTGCATTGACAGGTTGCCGATTTCGCTGCCGGGTCCGGCAGAGGCCCAATTGCCCCTTTCGCTGCGGCCCCGCGGGGTGGGTAAAAATGCCTATCGGTGGATGCTTGTGGTGAGTGACCAGCTTGGCCCCGCTGCCAAGCGCCGGACACGAACCTGAACCGAGGGGGTAAAACCAGAATGACCAACTCGGACGAGCCACGTGAGCATGGCGCAGCCGGATCACCGCGGCAGCCCGGCTCGATGTCCGTGCCGGGTCTCAGCCGGCGCCGCTTTCTGCAATACACGGGACTCGGCGCCGCCGCGGCCGTGACCGCTGGCTGCAGCGGCGGACCAGAGGCCGCCGCCAGTGTGGCGGGCCGGTCGGCGGCGGCCGGCGCGGCGCTGCCCGAGGGCTGGACCGGGACCATCGCCGACGTGAAGCACGTGGTGATCTTGATGCAGGAGAACCGGTCGTTCGACCATTACTTCGGAACGCTGCACGGGGTCCGGGGGTTCGGCGACAAGCAGGTCCTGACTTACCAGGACGGGCACACGATCTTCCAGCAGCCCGATGCGGCTCGCACCGACCTGGGGTACCTGCTCCCCTACAACCTGACCGATCAGGTCGACGGTGACCTTGACCACTCCTGGGACGGCGACCACCAGGCCCGCAACGGGGGCCTGTGGAACCAGTGGGTGCCGGCGAAGACCGAAGAGACGATGGGGTACTTCACCCGGGATGAGATCCCGTTCCAGTACGCGGTCGCTGACGCGTTCACCATCTGCGACGGGTACCACCAGGCGATCATGGCGCCGACCAGCCCGAACCGGATGTACTTCTGGACCGGGACATCCAGCGGCTGGACCAGCAACCCGAACGACTACCAGGTCGACTTCGGGGCTGACGCCGGGACGCCCGAGGTCACCACCTACCCCGAGCTACTGCAAGCCGCCGGGATCAGCTGGAAGGTGTACACCAACGACCAGGTGGGCGACAGCGGCAGCTACCCGGATTTCTTCCTGGGCGACTACGGCGACAACCCGCTGTGGTTCTACCAGCAGTACAACACCACCAACAGCCGTCAGGGCGGCACCAGCCAGCTCGCGGCCCGCGCGGCGGTCACCCCGTGGCAGACCGGTGCCGGGGCGCCGCCGCTGAGCAAGACCCACGCCGCGTACGTGCTGTCGACGTTCCTCAAGGACGTCAAGAGCGGCACCTTGCCGCAGGTGTCGTGGATCGTCGCCCCGGCCGGGTACTGCGAGCACCCCTCCTACACCCCCGACTACGGCGCCCACTATGTGAACACAGTCCTGCAGACGCTGTTCGCCAACCCGGGCTTGTGGAAGAGCACGGCGCTGTTCATCACCTACGACGAGCATGACGGGTTCTTCGACCACCAGCTCCCCCCCGCCCCCGAGGTCACCGTCACCGACGAGCACATCGGCGGATTGCCGGTCGGCCCGGGCACCCGGGTGCCGATGCTGATCTGCTCACCGTGGACCCGCGGCGGGTGGGTTGACTCCAACGTCTACGACCACACCTCGATGCTCCGGTTCCTGGCCGCCTGGACCGGCGTCAAGCCGGCCAACGTCACCCCGTGGCGGGCGTCGGTGACCGGCGACCTGACCGCCGCGTTCGACTTCGGGCACCCCGACTTCTCCATCCCCGGCACCATCCCCACCCTGGACCAGACCTGGGCCCTGACCCAGCTCACCGGCGGATCCACCACGCCCCCCGCCGAAGGGGCTCAGCAGATGCCGGCCCAGGAGCCCGGCACCCGGCCGCACCGCCCGACAGTCCATCAGCCCTTCGCCGACGTGACCGTGAACCGTACGACCGGGCAGGTCACCGCCGCCCTGACCAACACCGGCACGGTGGGGGTGTCCCTGGCCGTCTACCCTGACGCGTACCTGCCGTTCACCGCCACCCCCGTCACCGTGCTTGCGTCCGCGCCGCGCTCCTACACCTGGGAGGCGACCCCGGCCGGGAAGTACGCCTTCTCGGTCTACGGCCCGGACGGGTTCCTGGCCAGCTTCGCCGGCCAGGTCGTGCCGGCCGGCCAGGACACCGGACCCGTCCCGGTCGTCACCGCCGCCCCGTCGCGGTCCGGGCCGGCCGCGACCCTCGAGCTGACCCTGGCCAACCAGGGCCAGCAGCCCATCACCTACACGCTGACCCCCAACGACTACCAGGGCCGCACCCAGACCGTCACCGTCAAGCTGGGCAGCCCCACGACCATCAGCTGGCCCGCCAGCCAGGACGGCTACTACGACGTCGTGATCACCACCAGCACCCCCGGCGGGTTCCGCCGCCGGTACGCAGGCCGCATCGCCTGAACACCGCCATTCAACGTGGCGCCTGGGATTGGGTTGCCCCGCTTTGACGGACAGGGCCGCTGGAAGCAGACGCCCGCCAGTGTCATAGATCTGAAGGCGACCCGGTCGTCATCGCCGGATAGCGGAGCCTGCCCGATCACCGGCGTATGGTTTGGATTGTGGGGGAGGATGCCGTGGCTGCGGCGCCCGGTGGCGCGCATGGGTTTGTGCCTACCCTGACCCGTTTCGTGGGCCGGGCCGACGATGCACGGAAGCTGGACGGGCTGCTTGGCGAGTACCGGCTCGTGACGGTGACCGGACCGGGCGGAGTCGGGAAGACCCGACTGGCCTGCGAAGTGGCCTGGCGAGCCGCGGCCCGGTTCGCCGACGGGGTATGGCTGGTCGAGCTGGCCGCGGTCCAGGATCCAGCTCAGGTGCCGGCAGCGGTCGCGGCCGTCATAGGTATACCCCAGCCGCCGGGTTCCTCGCTGACTCAGACGCTGGCGGGCGTGCTGGCCCGGCGGCAGCTGCTGCTGGTGCTCGACAACTGCGAGCATGTCCTGGCCTCGACGGCGGAGCTGTGCGGCGATCTGCTGCCGGCCGCCGATGACGTGACCGTACTGGCGACCAGCCGTGAGCCCATCGGCATCGCCGGAGAGACTCGCTACCGGCTCGGTCCGCTGTCCGTGCCGGGGGCCGGTCAGGCTGGGCCAGGACCGGCTTCGGCCGCCGTGCAGCTGTTTGCCGACCGGGCCCGGCAGGCAGATCCGTCGTTCGATTTGGCCGACGGAGCCGGCGAGATGGTGGACCGGCTGGTGACCCGGCTGGACGGGATGCCGCTCGCGATCGAGCTAGCGGCCGCGCGGCTGGAGGCCCTAGGTCTGTCGCAGCTGCTGGACCGGCTTGACCTGCTGGTCGGCGGTGATCGCCGGGCACCCGCCAGGCAGCAGTCGCTGGCCGCGACCATCGGCTGGAGTTACCAGCTGCTGACCGAGGACATGCGGCGAGCGTTCCGGCAGCTGGCGATCTTCCCGGGGCCGTTCTCGCTGGACGCCGCCGAAGACGTTATCGGCGTGTCGGCGGGGCCCGCAATCGTTCACCTGGTCGACTGCTCACTGCTGAGCCCGCCGCGTCCAGGCCCCGACGGACGTAACCGGTACGCGATGCTGGAGACGATCCGCGCCTTCGGCCGCGAGCGGCTCGCCGAGGCCGCCCAGGAGCAGCAAACCGCCGCCGCCTTGACCCGGTATGCCCTGACCACAGCCGAGCGCGCGGCGGCCGGCCTGTCGACCAGCACCGGCGAACTGGCTGCCGCCCGGTGGCTAGACGCCGAGACCAGCGCCGTGGAGCATGCTCTGGCCTGGTCCCTCAAGCACGACCATGCGACCGCTGTCCGCCTGGCCGCGGCACTGGGCCCGTGGTGGATCCTACGCGGCCGCTTCGCCGACGCCGACCGGAACCTTAGCGCCGCTGCTCAGCTCACTGACCCCGGGTCCGAGCTATGGTGCAGGCTACAGGTGCTGCTCGGTGAGGTCGCCGAGGACAGTAGCCTCGAACGCTCTGTCGCTTATTACTCGGCCGCCCGCGACGCGGCCGAGGGCGGCGGCCCGTCGCTGACCCTGGCCGATGCCCTGGCGGGCCTGGCTCACAGCCTGGTGCTCTCGTTCCGCCTAGATGAGGGAGCTGAACTGGCCCAGACCTGCCTGGCCATGTCTGTCGAGCTGGATTACCTAACTGGCGCGGTAGGTTCACTGGCCACGCTCGGCGATGCTGCCTTTCATGCTGGCCGCAGCGACGAGGCCTTGTCCTGGTACCGCCAGGCAGACCAGGTCGACACGGCCCGAATATCCGGCGCGCTGAGCCGACGGTACCGCTGTATGCTGGCCAACTCGCTCAGGCGGACCGGCGATATTGAGGCGGCCCTGCAAATCTGTGCGGACGTGCTATCCCAGGCGATGGCCGTAGATGACGTGGTGGCCCAGGTGGGAACGCGGATTCTCATGGCGGACCTGGAACGGCAGGCGGGCCAGGTCGCGGCCGGCGCGGCCCACCTCAGCGAATCCCTCCGGCTGCTCCGGCAGATTGGCGCCGGGTTCAACCTGGCTGATTGCCTGGAAATCGGCGGGCACCTGTGCGCGGACCGCGGACGCTGGGCCGACGCCATATCCGCCTGGTCGGCCGCGACGGCGCTGCTGCAGGCAGCGGGCCTATCGGACCTGCCGCTGGACCAGGACGCCCGCCGGGCACCCTGGCAGCAAGCCTCACAGGTCCTCGGGCCCGTCCAGATGCAAGCGGCGGAACAGCGCGGCGCGGGCATGTCCGCGGAAACGGCGGCCGAATTCGCCCTCGTCCTGACCGCGGACGAGCCGGGGCCTGCGCCCGAACAAGCCGAGATGTCGCAGTTGAGCGCCCGCGAGCGTGAGCTGGTCACTTTGGTGGCCCAGGGCCGTACGGACACTCAGATCGCCGGACAGCTGTACATCGCGGTGAGCACGGTCCGCTCACACCTGGACCGGATCCGGGACAAGACAAGCTGCCGCCGCCGCGCGGACCTCACCCGACTGGCCCTGCAGACAGGACTAGTCTGACCACGAGCCCCGGCCGGCCGGGAATTAAGTGACCTCGCATGCGTTAATATGGAAGCAGTACCCAAGAACCGAGCCGGTCGTCGAACGGTCACTTTCCCCGGTGCCGTGGTTACCAGCCCGCCAGTCGGCGGCTTCGGTTCCGCGTGAGACGTTCGCCGAGGCCCGATGCGTTGATCCTTGGAGATCCGCAAGTCGGCTCGGCGTTCGAAGTACCAGGCCCTGCGCCTGGGACGTTCCTCGTCCCGGCCGCGGGGCTGTGCGGCATGCTGCCGTGGCCACTGTGCCCCGGCATTCCAAAGGAGAAGTCTTTGGCTCGACCAGGCCAGCGCCAGACAGGCGCTCGCCGTACCGCTCCGCGCAAGCAGCGACGCGTCCAGCACGGCGGCGACGTCGTCTCGGTGCTCGCCCGAACGGCCCGTGAGGTCGAGGCGGCGGTTCAGCGCGGCCGCGTGACGCCGGCCGTGCGGACGAAGTTCCAGGCCGTCGCCCTGCTGTTGCGGGACGAGCGCGCCCGCGTTCGCGCGGCGGCCGGAAGCGACAGTCGTCGGGCCGACCAGCTCAAGAGCCTGGACGGCATCGCGACCATCCTCGCGACGACCGCCGTCCAGGACGCCGGGCTACTGGCGCTGCTCGCCGAGGGCTCCCCCGTCTCCGACGCGGCCAGGTCGCTCAAGCGGGAAATGCTTCGGGACCTCGGCATCGCGCCGGCGCCCGAAGAGATCGCGCCGGCGGAGACCGCTACAGCTTCCGCCGGCTCGGAGCGGCGGGTCGTGCCGCAGTCGGTGATCTCCCGGCAACTGGCGAACCCCTTCCTCGCCCCCGACTTCTCCGCCGCTCCGCAGGCCATCTCCCGTCCGCGCCGCCTGGCCAACTGGGAACTGCTCGGCCCGCTGCTGAGTTCCTTCGAGCGCGCCGGCGGGGGTGCCCCGGCCTGTATGGCGCTGCCGGCGCCGACGGCACGGTTCACCCCGGCGGGCCTGGAACTGATGCTGCACCAGGGGCAGGTGGTCGCCGCGGCCGCTGCCGGTCACCGGACGTTCCTGCTCGCCGACGAGCCAGGCCTGGGCAAGACGGCCGAGGCGCTGCTCGCCGCGGAAGCAGCGAACGCCTACCCGCTGCTCGTCGTCGTGCCGAGCGTGGTCAAGACCAACTGGGCCCGTGAGGCGGCCCGCTGGACTCCCCACCGTCCGGTCACCGTGGTGCAGGGCGACGGCGAGGCGGTCGACGGCTTCGCCGATATCGTCGTGCTCAACTACGAGGTGCTCGACCGTCACATGGGCTGGCTCGGCAACTTCGACTTCCGCGGCATGGTCGTGGACGAGGCCCACTTCATCAAGAACAAGACCTCGCAGCGCTCGCAGCGCGTCCTCGCGCTCTCCGAGCGCATCCGGTCCCGTGCGACGCGGCCGCTGCTGATGGCGTTGACCGGTACCCCGCTGATCAACGACATCGACGACTTCCGGGCGATCTGGCAGTTCCTCGGCTGGATCGACGACAGCAAGCCCCTCGGCGAGCTAATGGACGCGCTTGAGGACACCGGCCTGACGCCCGCCGACCGGGGCTTCTACGCCGCGGCGCGCCAGTGCGTGATCGACCGCGGCATCGTGCGCCGCCGCAAGCTCGACGTGGCCGCCGACATCCCCGCCCGCCGTATCGCCGACCTCCCGGTTGAGCTGGACGAACAGGTCGGCCGGTCGATCCGGGCGGCAGAACGGGCCCTGGCCGGCCGGATGGTGGCACGGTACGAGACCGCGCTCACGGACCGATCCTCCGACGTCGGCGTCGACGGCATCGACCACGACCTCGTCCGCCGGGTGGCCCGGTGGGAGCTGAAGGAGGCCACGACCGCGCAGTCCCCCGACAACGTGTTCACCATGATGCGACGCATCGGCCAGGCGAAAGCCGAACTGGCCGCGGACTACGCGACGCAGCTGGCCCGCAGCGCCGGCAAGGTCGTCTTCTTCGCCAAGCACGTCGACGTGATGGACGCCGCCGAGGCGATGTTCGCCCGGCAAGGGGTGCGCTTCTCGTCGATCCGCGGCGGCCAGACGCCCACGGTGCGGCAGGCGAACGTCGACGCCTTCGTGAACGACCCGGACGTCGCGGTCGCGGTGTGCTCGCTGACCGCGGCTGGCGTGGGCCTGAATCTGCAGGTCGCCTCGAACATCGTGCTGGCCGAACTGTCCTGGACCGACGCGGAGCAGACCCAGGCCATCGACCGCAGCCACCGCATCGGGCAGGCCGAACCAGTCACCGCGTGGCGCATCATCGCCGCGCAGACCATCGATGCCCGGATCGCCGCGCTGATCGACGGCAAGGCGGGGCTGGCCGCCCGGGCGCTGGACGGGGCGGACCAGGAGGCCTCCTCGCCGGGCGACGTGCAGCTCGAGGCGCTGGTCGCATTGCTGACCGATACGCTGCGGGCGTCCTTGGTAAATGGCTACGCCCTGGGCTCCTGACCGTCAGGATTCCCCAGGCGAGACTCGAGCATCAAGAGGAAAGGGCTGGCCGTCTCATGGCTGACGCACTGCCGGAATCGACTCTCGCAGCGCTGGACGATCCGTTCGCGCAGCTGACCGGGCCGCTGGCCAGCGCCATCCGGCTGGACTTCGAGGTCGTCGACTCAGCCCGGCTCACCCCGCACATGCAGCGGCTCAGGCTGACGGCGCCGCAGCTCGATGGGTTCGGCTACCTGCCCGGCCAGGATGTCATGCTGCTCGTGGCGGCCGAAGGTAACCGCCCGGTACGGCGGCGGTACACGATCCGGCAGCTTGACGCGGCCGAGCGGCTCCTCACGCTCGACATCGTGCTGCACGGCGACGGTCCCGGCGAGCGCTGGGTGCGGTCGGCCCGGCCCGGCGACAAGATCGAGGGCATCGGGCCGCGCGGGAAGATCACCACGTCAGCCACGGCCGACTGGCACCTGTTCATCGGTGATGAGTCGGCGCTGCCCGCGACGTTCGCGATGACCGAGGCGCTGCCGCCCGACCGCCCGGCCACGCTCATCCTCGAGATCCCCGAGGAGAGCGACGAGCAGGACCCAGATGCCGTGGCGAGTACCCGCATCACCTGGCTGCACCGCCTCGGCGCGCCCGCCGGTGACCCGTCGGCCCTCGCCGCCGAGACCGCCGAGATCGAACTGCCGCCCGGCCGCGGCCACGCCTACCTGTTCGGCGAGGCGAAGGTGGTGTCCCGGTTGCGGGAGGTCCTGGCCGAGCGAGGTCTCGGCCAGGACCAGATGTCACCCAAGGCCTACTGGGGCCGTGGCCGCGCCAACGCCAGCCACGGCGAGCCCGCCCGGGACGCCTAGCCAGACCCCGCTCACGGCTTGATGTCCCATTGCTGGCAGGTGTTGTCGAGCTGGGCCCACTGGCGAACCGTGGTCCCGTTGGCGGTTTCGCAGTCCTCCGCGTCCAGGACCATTCCGTTGGCGACGTTGCTGATGGTGTAGTGGCTCCCCGCGGGGGTGACGTTCCACTCCTGGCAGAGGTTGTGCAGCGAGGACCACAGGTCGGTGAGGGTGCCGTCTGCGGTCCCGCAGTTTACCGAGTCGAGGACCTGGCCGCTGTTGACGTTGGTGATGATGTAGCGGCCGTTGCCCGCGCTGGTGAACCTCCACCGCTGGCAGCTCGTGTCGGCCGAGGACAGTTCGATGCCGGTGCCGTCGGCGGTCGCGCAACCCGCCGGTGCCACGTCCGTGCCGCTGTTGACGTTGGTGATGGTGTAGGGGCTGCCGGTCGCCGGGAAGCCGGCGGCGACCGGCTGGTAGCCGACCGCGACGATGTTGGCTTGCACGGCGGCGTCGGCCGCGTCGGACGGATAGCCGGCGGTGATGACGCCTTCGAAGAAGGACCCGTCGGACTCGTTGCTGTTGTCGCCGCCGGTGCCCAGGATGACGGCGCCCTCCTGGTGCATCGGGGTGTATCCGCCGATGTCAGGAAGTGGCCCGTTGTACTCGGTGGTCAGGCTGCCCGACTGCGCGTTCGCGTCCTTGATCGCGTAGGTCGTCGTGCCGTTGTTCTTTAGCATGGCGGTCACGAACGTGCTGGAGTTGCCCCGGTTGCCGGGGTCGGAGCCGTTGCCCCCCGCGAAGAGCCCATTCTCCATGTCCGCCTGGTCCCAGGGCCCGGACCCGGTACAGGGCGTGAACCAGCACTCGGTGCCGAAGTTGATCGCATCCATGTGGCCATTGCCGTTGTCGGTGCCGGACGTCTCGGCGTTGCCGAAGTCGAAGCAGCACAAGGCGTCCACGTGCGTGCCGCTGGTCACCATGTAAGCGCCCTGCGGCTGGCTGCCGACCGGGACGCCCCGCGTGACATCGTTGCGGTAGCCGACGCCGGCCTGCACCGAGACGCCGTAGACCTGGTGGCCGCCGATCGTGACCGGCAGCGCGTTGGCGATCGCGGCGGCATCCGGCCCGCCGTTCCCGCCGATCGGCCCCACGCCGAGGTCGTTGTGGTCAGGGCTCTGGTCGTAGATCCTCGTGATGGTGCACACCGTGCCCGCGCAGAAGGAGTTCTGGGCAGCGGCGTCGGCGTAGCCGCCCGTTTCCAGCACGCCGATGTCGGCTGTCTTGCCGTCCGACGCGCGCGTGACCTGGTAGAGCGGACCGCGGTAAGTCCGGTACAGCGCGCGCACCGTGCTGTAAGCGGCGACGCAGGGGGTACCTCCCGCGGCGTAGATGTCACAGGGCCGCGCGGAGGAGGCGAGAGCGGCGGCCTGCGCCGACCCTGCCGTGCCGGGAGTGCCGGCCAACGCGGCCAGGACAACCGCGGCCACGGTACCCGCACTCCACAGTGCTTTTCTCAGACTCAGAAATCGCTTCTGGACCATGGGAGCCATCTCCGGAGCCGGCTCTAGGCGACGACGCCGCGGATGCCACACCGGGCGCGAGCGGTCATGATTGTTAACGCTAACAACCCACGAGAACCACCAATATCCAACTAAACGGGGGAGGGTGTCAAGGTGCTCGCGACGCGGCTCCGCTTAACTTCGCCGGGATCACCGACCCGGCGTCTCCGGCGAGCAGCTGCTGCGGAATCTGACCGAAGGTGTAGCGGGCCGGCCCGGGCCCCGGGACGAGGGTGAACGACCAGATGACGTCATACCGGTTTCCCGGCCACTTCCGCGGGATGACGGTTCCGTCGACGACCGGCAACGAGGACGCGATCACCGGAATGTGGCTGTGCTCCCAGCAGATGAGCACGACCCCGGAGGAGCTGCGCACCAGGCTGTCGGCTAGCTGCTGCTCCTGACCCTGGGCGAACTGGGTCGCTACCGGCAGCCCCAGCTGCTCGCTGAGACCCTGAATGGTCTGGTAAGACCGGTGCGCGGCCGTCTTGCCTGGATGCCCCCAGGAGGGCGCCACCAGCACCGTCGGACTCCGCAAGCCAGCCCGCATCGGACCGAACTCCGGATGGAACAGGGCGGCGAGGGCACCAGAGCGCTGCCATCCGCGCGGCAACAGCGAATGCTCGTTCTGGCCGCCCTCAAAGTCAACGCCAGACGACGGCGGCTTAAGCGGCTTCTCCGCATGCCGGATGATGTAGATGACTTCGGGCGACACGTTCACGTCGTAAACGTAAGGCATGACGTGGGGCTTGATCACCACCGGCTGGGCCGGCGAGGCCCGGGACCAGTGCTACCGAGGCCGGCAGCTGCCGGAGCTTGCTCACCGGGTGCCACGCCGCGGTCCGGTACGGTCCCGAGAGCTCCTGACCATCAAGCCGCAGCGGGACGCCGGCCCGAGACGAACGCCATCGTGGCGCAGCTGCGTCGCGGACGGTAATGTGCCTCATGGGCGCACAAAACCGCGCCAGCCCGCCGCTTCCTGGTTTTCTCGCGGTCTGTGGTGAGACCCAAGATCCTGGGAACCGCGGGCTGGCGCGCAGCCACGGTATGGGGCTTGCGAAGGTCAAAGAAGGGACCATCCCATACCTTGGATGAGTTTTCCCTGCCTAGTATTTCTGGATGACGGCCCAGGTTTTCGGGAATGCGGGGCTCAGGTCGCAGTGGCCGGGAGCGACGCCTGCGTCCAAGAGGTTCCAGAAGTCTGAGCCGACTGCTGGCATTGCCGCTGGCGAGCCACCTTGCTGTATATAGTACATTTCCTGTCCGTGAGTGGCCATGGCGGCGTCAGTCGCCGAGTAATACGGGTAACCAATATCTTGGTAGCAGGCGCTCCAGGCCGAGAGAAACCAGGGCTTGCCGATTTTTTTGCAGTAACTGGTGAACTTCCCGATGGCCTGGTACAGGTCATCACTGGAGTTGATCTCGATGTCGCACGTGGCATTCGCGGGATCCGAGACGATGTTCTGCCACGGTATGCCGGAGCTGGTTGCGCCATTAAGATGCGAGAATCCGCCGGTGCTGATGAGGATGCGCGGCGCGAGGGCCTTCCATTCGGTTTCGGTTCGATGGAAGAAGGCTTGCATATCAGCCGCGGTGCCGCTCGTCCCAGCGGGGCAGCCTGAATCTGTTTCGCCCGGGTAGCAGATCTCGCCGAATATCTCGACCATGGCGATAGTCGGATCATTCTTATATTGCACACCGGTAACCGAGTTCGTGCGATTCGCGATGAAGTTAAGATAGTTTCCCCAGTCGGTTGTCGTTGCCGTGTGGCCGGCCGCTTGAAGGGACTGGCCGTACTCACTCAGATTAAGAATGACATGGAGCCCGGCCTGCCTCGCGGCCGCGATGAACTTGTCCACCCTCGTCCATGTCGCCGATGACATGGTATCTGATAGAGTGTGGTATTCCGTGTCGAACTCGACGAGTTCCAGCGTATTAATCTTGCCTTCCTGAGCCAGCGATATTTCCGCTGAAGGCTGATCGTAAGCGCCGTAGGCGGTTGCCCCGTGGATAACGTAGGGCTGACCGTTTAGGCAGAGCTGGGTGCCGCAGACCTGGACGAAGCCGGTGCTGGTGGCGGCAACTGAGTGCAGGGCCGTGGTGGCCGCGCTGGCGGGCCCGCCGAGTGACGTTATGAGCGCCACCGCGGATGCCATGGCCACAGCCGTTGCCGAACTCCTGGACAGGATCCTGCCCGGACCCTTTCGGGTCATATTCGCTGCCTTGGCGAGTGCCTTGATGAGCGTCACGGGACTCTTACCCCTATTCTGCTAATTTTCCGTACGCTCACCAGTTTCTGCGATTAACCGACTACCCGTTAGAGTCAAACAGCCCGAGTTGGGCAGGGCAGGTCATAGTGCCCATTCTTAGGACCTATTACTACAGCCGCGGCTGCTAACCTCGCCCAGGGCTCGGGCGTGTTCCTGAGTTATCCCGTTTTCTGCAGTATGTGATTAACAGGATGAAATCGCACTGTTCATGGACGCGGGCATGCCGTCTGATCATGTAGGTCTTTGAGGTCTGCATGAACGAGGTGTGGCATGCCCGC
>PLIQ01000567.1:12566-22276 GCA_003140115.1 Actinomycetota bacterium
CCCGCTATGCCTTGTACACCGATTCCTTGGCGCATTTGAAATAGGAAAATTGGTTAAACTGTACGCCGCCTTCTCCTTACGGTCAGATAGTTCCGTTACGGGAGTACGCAATCAAGATCGGCACAGCGCCGCAATATGGCATGAGGTGAGGGCACCTAGGTACGGAGTACATGAAAGGGAAATTACACCCTAAGACACGGTGGCCTGTGGCTCGAGTAGACAGGCCGATCGCACATGCCGTACTGTTCATCCGTGGCTTTTCTGATTACCGCTGCTTCGGCGGTCCCCTCGTGGAGTCGGCTTCCCCATCAACGCCGCCGCCATGCCGCCACGCTTCGCGCCGGGCGCCGCCCGTAACGACTCCCATCAAGTAAATCTGTATGGGAAATTCAGAACTTCTGAGCTGCGTCGATACTGCTGGCGAGTCCGGTGACCAAGTTCCTGTTAACTCCTAGTCAGGTTCGGTAAAGGGGGGATTGCATTGCGTTTGCTTTCGCCTGCCCCGAAGCGGATCGCGGTATCCGGGGCTGTCATTGTCATATGCCTTGTTGCGCAACTAATCTTGCTGACCGGCAGCCGACTGACGGGGCGTCACCGCCCCGCGACCAGGCAGCGGGAGCGGCCCGCCACGGCCACCAGGCAGGCACCTGTGACCGTCTCGCTGGACCGGGCAGCGGTGTCATGAGCGACACTGTCATAACCTCCCAGGGCACCTGGGCCGGCGTCACGGTCGTGATGCCGGCCTACCGCGAGGAGGCCAGCCTGACGGGCACGGTCGAGGACATGCTCGGCACGCTAGCCGGGATCGGGGAACAGCACGTCGTCGTGATCGTCAACGACGGGAGCGGCGACCGGACCGGCGAGATCGCGGACGACCTCGCGGCCCGCTACCCCGGCCGAGTGCGCGTCGTGCACCACGAGGTCAACAAGGGCTACGGCGCGGCCATGCGCACCGGGATCGCGGCCGCGCTTGAGCATACGGACTCCGCATGGCTGTTCCTCACCGACTCCGACGGCCAGTTCCGCGGCGAGCAACTCCCAGAGTTCCTCTCCGCGGCCCGGGCGGAGCGGGCGGACGCGGTGATCGGCTTCCGGCCGCGCCGGGCCGACCCGATGATGCGCAAGGTCAACGCCTGGCTCTGGACGCAGGCGAGCCGGATCCTCCTTGGCGTGGATGCCAGGGACATGGACTGCGCCTACAAGCTGATCGGCCGCCGGGTGCTCGATGGCGTGGCCCTGCACGGCGACGCCGCGCTCATCTCCCCCGAGATCCTGATGCGGATCCAGGGCCGGGGCGCCCGCATCCTGCAGCGGCCGGTCAACCACTACCCCAGGCTGCACGGCGAGCAGAGTGGCGCCAAACTGTCGGTCATTCTCCTCTCGCTGGCCGGGCTGCTCGGCCTGTGGCGGGAACGGGTGAACGGCATGCTGCCCAGGCGCATGCGCCGGGCGGTCACCCGCCTACGCACCTCACTGATCCCGCGCGCCTCAGCTACCAGAGATGCTGGGCCGACGTGACACTGCTCATCGAGCTCGCCCTGGTTATCGCGATCTGAAGGGAGGCTGGCTTTGGAGCGAGCGCAGACGCCGGTGCAAGATATGCCACGGCCCGTTCTGGATGGTCAGGCCAGAAAGCGGCGGTGGCCCGCCAGTCGCGCGACCACGATCGTGACGGCGGCGGCCGCTGTCCTTTCGATTCTTGCTTACCTGCACTTTTACCCGAACGGGCAAACAACGGCCTACATGGACTCGCGGTCACACCTGATGATCGCGCGCCGGGTGATTTTCGCCGACACCCCCGGTGCCGGGCAGCTGGGGGCAGTGTGGCTGCCGTTGCCGCACATCCTGATGCTGCCACTGGTCTGGGACGGGTGGGCGTTCTATAGCGGGTTCGCCGGCAGCATCGTGATGATGGCGTCCTACGTGCTCCTGACGGTGCTGGCCTACAAGTACACCTGGCACCTGACCGGACGTCGCACCGCCGCCGCGGTCACCGCGACCGTGATCGCGCTGAACCCGAACATGCTGTACATGCAGTCCACGGCCATGACCGAACTGCTCATGTTCGCGACGATGATGGGCGCCGTTTACGGCGTGCTGCGCTGGGTGCAGACCGACCTGGACGACCGGCTGCATGTCATCTACCTGCTTGGCGGCGGGGCGAGCATGCTGGCGTGCGCGCTGACCAGGTACGAGGGGTGGACGTTTGCGGTGACGCTCACCGGGGTGGTGGCGTACTGCGCGCTGTTCAAGCACGGCATCCGGCGTGGGCTGCGGCGGGACTCGCTACGCCGCAACTGGCACCTGACCGAGGGCCAGACGTTGGGCTTCGGGATCCTGGGCGCGACCGGGCCGCTGGCCTGGATGGCCTGGAACTGGACGATAGAAGGCAGTCCGCTGGCCTTCCAGACCGGCCAGTACGCCAAGCCGTCCAACTGGGTGGGCTCGGGTGAGAAGGCGGTCCACCACTGGTGGATCGCGCTGCGCACCTACGAGATCGCGACGGTGGACACCGTCACCCTTCCGGTCGCAGGCCTCGCACTGGCGGGCCTGGCGCTGTACCTGTGGCGCAAGCGGCTGTCGCCCGAGTCGGTGCCTCTGCTGTCGCTGCTGGTGATGTTCCCGATGTACGTGGTGACGCTCGACACGGGGCAGCGCCCACTGCACGTGTGGGAGTACTACCACAGCTTCTACAACGTCCGGTTCGGCCTGGTGATGGTGCTTCCGGCGGCGCTGCTGGCCGGGTACCTGGTCGCGGAGGCGATGGACCTCGTGGCCCGCCTGGGCCGCCGCTGGCAGCCTTTCGGCATCGCCCTGCCGCTCATCGTCATCGGCCTGATCACCTTGTCCAGCGCCGCGGCCCTGCGCACCGGGGACATCGTCACGCTCGAGGAGCCGCTGGCCGCGGATGCCGCGCCCAGCGCCATGCAGGCCACCGCCGCCGCTGACTGGCTCCGCACACACTATGACGGTGGCCTGCTGCTCATGGAGTCCTACGGCAACGAGGAAGTCGTTTTCGCCTCGCACGTCCCGTTCCAGGACGAGGTGTACGAGGGCAGCTACCGGATCTGGAGCCCGGCCCTCGCGCACCCTGGCTACCACGAGATCGCCTGGGTCGTCATGCGCGACAGCTCCCAGGACGAGGTGTATACAGCGTTGCGCGCTTCGATCGTCCGGTACGGCTACCGGCTGGCCTGGACTAACCACGACTACCTGATCTACCGGTGGGGCGGGACCGCCGCCCAGCTCGCCGCCAACGCGAGGCTGGGCAGCGGCGGCGCAGGCACCGCCCGGACCGCCGCACTGGCCAGGGGAGGCAACTGATGCGACCCGAGGTGGCCGTACCCGTGGACGACCGACTCACGCAACCCCCGGCGACGACTCGGCGGCAGCCCGCGGCCCTCCGCCGGGACACTGCCGCGACCGTGCTCTCGCGCCCGCAGCAGGCGTTCATCGCCGCGCTCCTGCTCGGACTCGCGGCCGAGGCGCTCTGGTTCGGGTGGCATTCGGCCCTGGTCACGCTGGTGGCGGCATGCGAGGCCTTCTACTTCGCGTTCGTCGGCTTCAAGATGCTGACTGCGGTCGCCTCCTTCCTGCCGACTCGGGGCGGGCGCGGCGACCTGCCCTCGGCCAGTGACCCTGACCTGCCGACCTTCACGATCTTCCTGCCGAACGTCAAGGAGAAGCCGCACGTCCTGCGGGGCCTACTGAAGTCCATGGCGACGCTGGACTACCCGGCGGACAAACTCCAGGTCATGCTCCTGGTGGAGCACTGGGACACGGAGACCCTCCGGCTCTTCGGGGCAGACGGCTCGGGCGTGCGCGCGGACGGCGAGCGGATCCGCCTGGCCCCGAACGTCGAGGTGTGCGCGTCGATCCCGGGTGCCCCGGGCACCAAGCCGGCCGCCTGCGACTTCGGCCTGCACCGGGCATGGGGCGACTACACGGTCATCTTCGACAGCGAGGACAGCCCTGACCCGAAGATGCTGCTGAAGGCCGTCCGCGACTTCCGCGCCGCCCCGCCGTCCGTCGCCTGCCTGCAGGCGCGGCTGCTGTTCTGGAACATCCTCGGCGGCCAGCTCCGATCGCGACGCTGGCAGGCCGCGTTCGTGACGCGCATGTACTTCGTCGAGTACGTGGTGCACTTTCAGTTCGTGCTGCGCGGCCTGGCGCGACTCGGCCTGATCCCGCCGCTCGGCGGCACGTCGAACATCTTCGTGACCGACGTGCTCCGCGAGATCGCCATCTCCACCGACGAGCTGGTGAAGGGTGGCATCGAGCGCGAGACCGCCGAGCAGATGGTGGCGGCGTGGGATCCCTGGTGCGTTGCCGAGGACGCCGACATCGCCGGATGGCTGGCCCGCGGCGGCTACCAGGTCGAGATGATCCCCGACTCCTGGACGCTGGAGGAGGCCCCGCATAGCCTGGCGAAATCGGCCAGGCAGCGGGCCAGGTGGGGAAAGGGCTACGCCCAGGCCGGCGCGGTGCAGTCCCGGCACCCGATCCGGGCGGCGCGGCAGATGGGGCTGGCCCCGCTGGCCGCCTACACGCTGATGACGGTCGGTACCCCGCTATCGCTGATGCTCAACCCCGTCTTCTGGGGCCTGACCTTCGCGTACCTGTTGACCCACTCGGCGTTCATCCACGCGCTGTTCCCCGCGCCGGTGTTCTACCTAGGCTTCGTCACCGCGATCTGCGGCAACTACCTCCTGTTCTACCTGCAGGTGCTGGCGTGCCTCGCCGACCGCGAGCCGGGGCTGGTGAAGTACATGCTCGCCCTCGGACCCTGGTGGCTATTCACCAGCTACTCGATGTGGAAGGGCGTCTTGGAGCTGTTCGTCCCCAAGCTGCGATTCCACTGGCACCTCACCGAGCACGGGATCGAGGACCCGGCTACGGCACGCCGCGAGATCCAGCGCCGCCACCTGCTGATGTCCGCCCGCGCGCACAAGTTACGCTAGTCCTGCGCCAGGGCAACCGGGCGCAGAACATGCACCATCCCAGTGGCACCGCCAGGACCCGGAAGACGGCCCGCTGTCGGCCTATGACTACGCATGACAGCTCGATTTCGTCAGCCTTGACGTCGTCCATTACGCGGAGATCCCCCACCCGTTCTACGACCCGCAGGCCGGGATCACCTCAGGGCACCTTCACGATTCCCACCGACCCGTCCCAGGTGCCTGGCAGCTACTACCGACGACCAGTCCCGTTTCGTCTACCAGACCCTCGCCGGTGACGGCTCGATCGTCGCCTGGGTCCGGTTCCAGACGAACTCCTGGCCCGGGGCCAAGACGGGCCTGATGATCCGGCCGTCGACGGCGCCCGGAGCGGCCTGGGTGGGACGCCCCGGGCGCCGGATATGCCGTCCGCTACCCGGCCGCCGCCGGGACCGGTTGCGACGTCAACGGCTGCCTGATGGGTCAGGAGGTGACCACCGCGGTGAAGACCACGGTGGACAGCGCGCCCGTGTTGTGCGAGGTGACGGCGAGGCCCTCCAGGTCCGCGCCGGCGAGGCTCGGCAGCGTTGCCGTCGAGCCCGCTATCGGCGTCCAGTTGATCCCGTCGGTTGAGGTCGCGGCGGTGAATGTCGTTCCGCTCCGGGTGATCTGCAGGTAGATGGGCAGTTGTGGTGCCCCCGTGATCGCCTCCTGCACGGAATTGTCTCCCTCGGCGTCCCGCGACTGGACGACGACCCCGTTGCCGGGTGTCACGTACACGGCGTAGTACGCGTCACCCGGGTCAGTCGAGGCCCGGATCATCACCCCGGCCTTCGCCCACGGGTCGGACGCGGTCTGCGAGGTCACCTCGGCACTGACCGTGCCGTCCCCCTCCATCGTCTGCCACACGTAGTGGAACGAGTCGGAAAGTCCCCAGATGTCGCTGCCGCCACCGGTCACCGTCCACGTGCTCCCGGACAGACTCTGCCCGCCGGGCCCCGGGGTCACCTGGCCGATGTCGGCGCAGTTCCACCCGGTCGGGCACAGCCCCGGGGGCTCGAACTCGCCAGGCGTTAGGGTGACGGTGTCCAGCGTGACCGTCGAGCCGGCGTTCACGTTATGCGACGTTATCGCGAAGCCGGCCAGCAGTGACCCGGGCATGCTGAGTACCTGCGTCGAGCCGGGGATCGCGGTCCACGTGTTCCCGTCCGGCGATGTGTAGGCCGTGTAGTAGGTCTGCGGGTCGTTCCCGGTCGAGGTATACCGGCCGACCATGAGATAGGCGGGCACCGCTCCCGCGACCTGCACCTGGGAGCTCTCGCCGCCCTGGGTGGAGCGCCACTGGACCGCGATCCCGTTGCCCGGGGTGACGAACACCGCGTAGTACGGCGATCCGGGGTCGGTGCTCTGCCGGATCATCGGCCCCGCCTTCGCCCACGGGTCGGTCGCCGTCTGCGCGGTTATGTGCACGCTCATGGTGCCGTCGGCCGACAGCGTCTGAGCGACGAAGTGGAACGAGTCAGCCGTTCCCCAGATGTCGCCGCCGCCGCCGACCTCGTTCCAGGTGCCGGAGCTGGTGAGCTGGTCCTGCCCGGCGGGCGTCGGGTCGCCGATGTCGGTGCAGGTCCAGGCGTCCGGGCAGATGGCTGGCGGCGGCTGGGAGCCGGGCAGCGAAGCCAGGTTGTCCACGACCGCCGTGGAGGTCTGGCTCGAGTTATAGGAGTCCGTCGCAATGCCGGCGACCAGCGGCCCGGGCAGGTTGAGCGCCACGGTCGAACCAGGGACGACCGTCCAGTTCACCCCGTCGGAGGAAAAGTAGGCCGTGTAGTAGACGATCCCGCGCGCGACGTCGGTGTACCGGGAGGCGAGCACGTAGACAGGCGTGGCGGAGACGGCGGAGTCGGTAACCTGAGCTGTCGTCCCGGCCTCCGCTGACCGCCACTGCACCGCGAGCCCCTCGGACGGGGTGACGAAGACCCCGTAGTAGGGGGCCTGCGGGTCGTTCGCGCCGGACCGGATCATGACGCCCGTCTTCATCCACGGGCCGCCCGCGTGGGTCTGGGACACGACGCGGGCGCTGACCGTCCCGTCGCCGTTGGCGGAGTTAATCGCATTCTGCGGGAAGCTCTGAGACATGAACCGGAAGCTGTCGTACACCCCCCACATGTCCGATCCGCTGGCCTGGATCGTCCACGTGCCGGACACGCCACCGCTCTGGTTCTGGTCCAGGTACAACTGGTTGCCTGGTAGCAGATCGGTTCCGACGTCCTGACAGGTGAAGCCCACCGGGCAGATCCCAGGCGGCTGGGTGCTCGCCGCGGCCAGTGTGACCGCGTTGTACACGACCGGGGGCGTGACCCGGGGCGCGTCGGCCGTCGCGGCCAGGCCCGCCAGGAACTGGGTCCCCATGTCGATCGCCTGGGTAGAACCGAGCACCGGTGTCCAGGTCACCCCGTCAGCGGACGTGAGGGCGGAGAACAAGGTCCTGTTCATGGTCGTGTCCTGCCAGCTGACGATCTCCACGTAGGCCGGCGACGTGACCGATGCAAGCGCCAGCGTGCCTGTCCGGTTGGGCACCCCGTCATAGGTGCGCCACTGGACGGTCGCCGACCCGCCCGGGTTGAGCAGGACGGCGTAGTACGGGGACGTGGGGCTGGTATTCGCCCGCATCATGATCCCCTCCTGCGCGGTCGGCGGCGCCCCAGCCTGCGTGACGACCTGGGCGCTCAGCGTCTCATCCCCTGACACCGGCTGGTAGGCGTAGTGGAACGAGTCCGACGAGCCGAGGGTTATGCCGGTCCCGGTGCCGTCCAGCGTGTAGCTGCCGGCCGTGGCGCCGGCGATGGTGTCACCGGGCGGGTTCGGGTTGCCGATGTCGGCGCAGGTCCAGGACGCCGGGCACGGGTTGGCTGGCGACTGCGGCGTCATCGTCGTGGACAGCGGCTGGCCGATGTTCAGGTTGGCGAACGACGCGGTCCCGGTGTTGCCGGCCGCCCCGGAGTCCACCGCGAGCCCGTCAAGGGTGGTCGCGGGCATGTCGAGGTCGGCGGTGGTGCCGGGGATGAGCTGGTAGTTGACCCCGTCGGTCGAGATGCCAGTGCTGAACAGGTTCCCCCGGCGCTGGATCATCAGGTAGATCGGCTTGGTCGCCGGGTACTCCTTGGTGAGCTCGATGGCGTTGCCGCCAAACGCTGCCCGGTACCAGATGACCAGGTCGGCCAGCGGGTTGCCCTCGGTGCTGTCATTCGGGTAGGCGAGGACCGCATAGAACGGCGACGTGGGGTCGGTGCTCTGCCTGGCCATGAGGCCCGCCTGCGGCTGCGTGTTCTGCGTCGACTGCGACAGCACCTGCACACTGGACTGGGAGTCGCCGGTGACCGGCTCGGAGATGAACCGGAACTGGTCGGACGTCCCGTGGATTTCGGCTCCCGAGGCCGTCACGGTCAGCACGCCGCCCGAGGTGCTTTCTGACCCCGCGACACCGGGGCTGCGGATGTCCTGGCACGTGAACCCGGACGGGCAGTTCGGGTCAGCCGGCGGTGTGGTGGTCGAGCCGGGCAGCCCGAAGGCGTACAGGTCGTCGTTGTAGTCGCCCACGTAGAACTGACTGCGGGCCACCGACACCCCGCCGTACGCCGGGCCGGGCATCAGGTAGGAGTACAGCAGCTGGCCGTTGGCGGCGTTCAGTACCTCGAACGTCGATCCCTGGACCAGACCGATCATCCCGTTGACATACGCGGGCGAGCCGATAATGGGCCCTTCGGTCTGGCGTTCCCACAGCACCGCCCCGGTTCCGGGGCTGAACGCGCTGATCGACCCGCCGGAGCCGTGCGACCCCGGCCCCGCGCCCTGGGCGTCAGTGCCGCCCGTAATGTTGCTCCCGCCAGCGTAGTACAGGGTGCCGTTCGCGAAGATACCCGAGGCGATCGTCCCGTCGCCACAGGTCGGGCAGTCCCCGCCGATGGCGATCTGCTTCTGCCAGATGGGGCCGGCCGCCAGGTTGTTTCGGTTAAAGGTGTACAGGATGCCGTTCTTGTTGGCCACCGAGAGCAGCTGATCTCCGGCAGCATCGGTGGTCAGGGTCGGGGTCGTGCCCCAGTCCGAGTCGATGGAGGCGGCCGGGAACGGCAGCTGCCAGGAGTTCTCGTACTGCAGCGTGGTTGCGTTGAGCGCGACGATGGCCTGCGACTGAGTCTGGGTGTGGTCGTTGAGCGTGCCGGTGGACGCGAAGATCGTGTTGGTTGTCGCGTCATAAGTCGGCGTCGTCCATACGCCGCCGCCGACCTCGCCATCGGGCACGAAGCTGTAGGTGTTGACGATCTGCCCCTGCATCGGACCGGAGATGGCGACCTGCAGGAGCTGGCCCTGGACGAGCGGGTTGTCGCAGTTGCTGGCGACCCCGATGTAGGCGTAGTTGCCCAGGATGAGGGGGCTTGACCAGTTGTAGTGCGCGCCCGCCTGGCTGTTGTCCCCGGTGTACACCTTCCACAAGATGTCCCCGGTGGTGGGGTCCAGAGCGTACCAGTAGGCGCCGCCGCCGCCTACGTAGAGCACCCCGTTCACCACCGCCGCGGACGACGTGATGCCGATGTTGACCGGATCGCAGCCGGGATCCGTGGTGGTGCCGAGGAATTGTTTCCAGATCACGGCGCCGGTCTGGGTATTGATCGCGTACTCATAGCCGTCCCAGGAGCCCACATAGGCGGTGGTCCCGACGATGCTGGCGGATGAGGCGATCGGCCCGCCGGTCGCGGTGGCGAACTTCAGCTTCAG
>PLIQ01000567.1:22312-26316 GCA_003140115.1 Actinomycetota bacterium
ATACGAATGACGCGATAAGCACGAAAGCGAGGCAAAGACGAATCTGGCGCATTGGACCTATCCAGGCGGGATTACTTCATCAGTACCATTTGGCGGCGTTCAGCTGCGACGACTGATACGGCACGCACGGCAATACTGTACGCCAAGAGCGTCACTCAAACTAATCATTCGGACCGCGTACAGGCAGAGCGATGTCATGGCAGAGAACCGGACCATAACAAAATGGAGCCAAAGAGATAATCTGTCACGACCCGGGGCGGCCAGCCGGGCCGGCCGTCCCGAGAAGCCGACTTTCGGCCTGTCGATCCCGAAAGTTCCGTCTTTTGGCGGCATTAGCGGTTGAGGCAGGTTAGTTATTGTCCGGAAGACGCGAGCGGGAGATTTCCATTGGTGCCGAATATGGCATCGCCGAAGCGCAGCGCCGGGTCCTCCGTAGGTCCTCCGGCCGTCCGCGCCGGTGGACGGACGCGTGATCCTGTGGGTGCAGCGACGACAACATGCACTACACGTAGCTGAGGTGTTGCAGAACCTCTCCGTGAAACGTTCAAACGCCACGTCGTGCGACAGCTAAGGACCCTCAGAGAAGGCCGATGAGAGTTGTAATGGTCTACGTACTCGCCAAGGACCAGGAGCAGGTACCGGTCNNGGAAGGACCGGGCGTTGACTAAAGGCTGGGCCATGGTCCGTCGCACCAGGCAGCGTTGGACGCGGTGACGCCGCTGCCGCTACTAGCGACAGCAACGACAAGATCACTAAGTACGGCCAGAGTGCCACCGCCAAGACAGACTGTCCCGGCGGAAACCCAGATGGCACCGGCACACCGACTGGATAGGCTCGGGCCGTGCCAGAGCTGCAGCGGCTGCGTCCCGGCCATGCCCCGGCGGTCCTGGCCTTCGAGCTGGCGAACCGCTCCTACTTCGCCGCCTTCATCTCCGACCGCGGCGATGAGTTCTTCGACCAGTTCACCGACCACCACAGCGCCATGCTGGCTGAGCAGGAGGCCGGCGTCGGCGCCTACTACGTGCTCGTCGCCGAGGATGGCTCAATCCTGGGCCGGTTCAACCTGTACGACGTCGAGGACGGCACTGCCGTGCTCGGCTACCGGGTCGCCGAACACGCCGCCGACCGCGGCCTGGCCACCGCAAACGTGCGGGAACTGTGCCGGCTGGCGGCGGCCCGGCACGGGCTGCACACGCTCAGGGCTGTTACCTCCCGCGAGAACACCGCGTCCCAGAAGGTGCTGACCAAGGCCGGGTTCGTCCCCGTCGGCGCGGCCGATCCGGCCCACCTCGGCGGTAGGCAAGGCACCTGGTACCAGCGCGACCTAGCCGCAGGCGACGCGACGCGGCAGCGTGCTGCGGAAGGCGATCCGGCTGGCGCCTGAGGGCCACGGCTTCCGCAAGCCAGGTCCCGCCCCGCGCGTCCGCGCCTGGCCGGCCTCCGGCAGCGAGACCCGATCTAGCCAGCTCATTTGCTCCGCATGCCGGTCCCGCCGCAGCCCGTTACCACTCGCCGCGGTGCACAAGCTGGTCCAGGCTCTTGCGGTCACTCGCCCGCGCTGGCGGCACCGGGTCGGCGCCCGGATTCGGGTGGCCGATAGCGATAGCGCCAATCGGCGTCCACTGGTCCGGCACCCCGAACCGCGCCCGGAAGCCCGGCATCATCTCTGGCGGGATGCCGAAGAACACGGCACCCAGCCCTTCGTCTACGACCGCGAGCAGGATGAGCAGCGCCGTGAAACCGGTATCGATATACCAGTAGGGGACCGGCCAGTGTGATTCGTCTCGGTTGTTCCAGCCCTTGTCCGGCCGGGCATACCGGTCCAGATAGATGTCCTTGGAGGCCAGCGTCACGATCACCAGCGGTGCGCGGCTCAACGCCGCGAGCTCGGCCCGTTCCTCGGCCTCCCGGGGACCGGCGTGACTCGCATCCTCGTAAAAGAGCTCCCACAGCGGGCCCGTTTGCGCCGCGCCCTCCAGGACGAGGAACGAGTACCCCTGGCTGAAACCCGCCGAGGGTGCCCGGTTGGCCGCTCGTAGCAGCCGGTCGGTGATGCCCGGCGCCAACGGCTCGCCAGTGAACGCACGGACCATCTTGCGGCGCTTGATCACCTCGCTGAACTCCACGCCATAAGCGTAGGGCCAATGCTCTGGGCCGCCGTTGTTAGTACTGTGACCCTAGGGAGGTTCTGGTCATGACCACCGCGATCATCGGCACCGGAGGGATCGGATCGGTCATTGCCCGCCAGCTCTCCTCAGGCGGCGAGAGCCTGCGCCTCTCGAGCGCCGACACCGAGTCGGCACGGGCGCTGGCGGCCAAGATCGGTCACGCTGCGGTCGTCGCCGCCGGCAACCGCGATGCGTTGCAGGGCGCCGGTGCCGTCGTCCTCGCGCTGCGGTTTACCGTCCTGAAGGGCGTCATCGACGAGATCGCCGACCTGCTCACCGGCCAGGTCGTGGTCGTTCCGAGCAACCCGTTCAGCCTCGACGCGCACGGTAAGGTCTACCGGGTCCTGCCGGAAGGGCAATCCTCTGGCGAGGTCGTAGCCGGGTGGTTGCCGGCCGGGGCGTGCTTGGCGATGGCGTTCGGATCCATGTCGGCCGATGTCTTCGAGTCCGCTAGCAACCGGTCACCGGAGCCGGCCGCCCTGTTCTATGTGACCGACGACGATCGTGCTGGCGAGGAAGTCGAGCGGTTGATCCGGACGGCCGGCTTCGAGCCGGTGAAGGCCGGCGGGCTCGGACAGTCGGGCCGGCTCGAGGTGGGCGGCGACCTTCACGATCTCGTCGTCAGCCCCGCCGAGGCGCGGTCATTGATCGGTGCGGCCTGATCGCTCAGTCCGCGTGGGCGACCAGCGCTGGCTGGGCGCCAGGAGCGGTCTCGGCGGACAGGGTGCGCTGGGCACCCGGCAGCCAGAGGGCGAGCAGCACGGCGACGGCGGAGAACCCGGCCGACCACCAGAACGCCACGTGGAACCCGTCAGCGAGCGATCCGTGATGCGCGGCGATGGCGCCCTCGAGGATGACCGCGAGGACGGCGGTACCGAACGACCCGCCGATCTGCTGGGCCGTCCGGGTCAGCACGCTGGAGTGGGGGGTCTGCTCTTTGTCCAGGCCGACATAGCCGGCGACCAGCAGGGGCATGGTGACGGCGCCGAGGCCGAACCCCCGGATGATCATCCAGAGGGCGAGCAGCCACGAGCTGGTATGCGGCCCGGCGAAGGCGAACGGCACGGTCGCGGCGGCGACGATGACGCAGCCGGCCAGGACGATGCGGCGCGGGCCGAACTTGTCGATGTTGCTCCCGGCGATGGTGCGGGACAAGACAGCGCCGACGCCCTGCGGGACGAGCACGATCCCGGCCGTCAGCGCGGTGGCGCCGCGCACCTCCTGATAGAACAGCGGCAACAGGAGCATCGCGCCGTAGAGGGAGAAGCCGGAGAAGAACAGCGACGCGCTGGAGGAGGCGACAGACCGCTTGGCGAGCAGCCTGACCTCGACGAGAGGGCGGGCCTTCCTGAGCGCGTACCAGGTGAACGCGGCGAGCAGGGCGGCCCCGATCACCAGGGGGATGATGACGTCCGGGCGGCCGAACCCGGCGGAGGTACCCGCGTTGGCCAGGCCGTACAGGAGCACCGAGGTACCCGGTGCGATGAGGAGCAGGCCGGGCACGTCGAGCTTTGCCTTGGGGGCGGCGGCCGTGCCCTTCGCCTGGCCCGGGGCGTCATCGGCGAGGTACCGCCAGGCGAGCAGGAGGCCCGCGACGCAGAACGGCACGTTGACCCAGAACATGAACCGCCAGCTCAGGTGGGTCAGGATGGCGCCGCCGATCACCGGGCCGAGGATCGGTCCGAGCAGCGCCGGCAGCGCGACGTAGGTGACGAGCCGGCCCAGCGACTTGCCGCCCGCGGCCTGGAAGATAAGCGTGGCCAACAGCGGGAGCATGAGGCCGCCGCCGATGCCCTGGACGAAACGCCAGCCAATGAGCGAGCCGACGTTCCACGC
>PLIQ01000331.1:0-1991 GCA_003140115.1 Actinomycetota bacterium
GCGCAGGCTCGTCCGGCGGTGCGCGCGGGTGTAGTTCAATGGTAGAACGTCAGCTTCCCAAGCTGATAGTGCGAGTTCGATTCTCGTCACCCGCTCCAAGTGAGAACGCGCAGCTAGCGCGGCATTTTCCGAGCACGACCCAGTGGTGATCACGAAGACTCCTCATCGTCTCGTGCCCGTTGCGGGCCCGATTGGGAGCGCTTGGCCTCCGCCCGCCTGCTGATCTTGTCAGCGATCATCTCGTCTCGCAGCGACGCACGGTGCTGGTAGATCAGTGCGGCGCGTGTCGTGCTGTGGCCCATCCGGTCCAGGCCAGAGGCCAGGCCCGGAGCGCGTGGGGGGAACCTCACCCCTATCGGGAGAAGAGAGAAGGGACAAGTCGCATCTGCCTCGTGCTAAAAGATCATCGTTGCCAGTCCGAAAGTTGTCCTATCCCTCTTGACGGGCGGGATGGGCGCATTCAGCCTTAACGGTAAAACCCGACGTTCGACGTGTATCTGCGCAAGGCGGGAAAGGTGGGGAAACCGGCATGACTCACGCGTTCTGGGTCGGAGTACTGATTGGAGTACCGGTAGGAACCTTCGCACCCCAGTTGGTCAAGATCGTAGTCTTCGTCATCGCGCTCGTGCTGAGCGAAGTGGAGCGCGGGGCTTCCCACGGTGTCGGTAATCTCGGCCATGTCCACTTCGTGTGGCCGCCCTGGCTGGTCGGCGTAATCGGGGTGGCTATCGGGCTGTTGGCGTTGCATTATGCGAGGAGGCGGGGCCTGGCCCACCTCGGCCAGTCCGAACTTCGCAGTCGTTGGACCAACGTTCGCGGGATCAGCAAATGGGGATGGTGAATTCCGCCTGTCAAGGCAAGCACGCGCCAGTAGTTTGCATCCCGATGATCATTCCTCGGGAGCGTGCCCGTTGCGTGCCCGATGGGGAGTCAAAACGGTACTCGACGGCTACTCACGGACAACTGAAGATGGCCGCTGACCTGCCGTGTGCTGGTCACTGAGACCTGACCAGCCAGTTCCCAAGCTGATAGTGCGAGTTCGATTCTCGTCACCCGCTCCAACATGAAGGCCCAGGTCAGGGCGGCAGTCCCCGAGCCCGGGCCGTGCTGCCCGTCGTTGCCCTTCGCGCGCGGGCCGAATGCCAGCACCTTAGACTCAGACCATGGGCAGCCGCCAGGTCAACAACTGCGAGGGCGTGCTACCCAGTCCGGCCTGCCTAGAGGGCATGCATGAGGAGTGTGGCCACTGGCACGGCTCCCGCGGTGCCTTCAACTACCGTCGTGTGCGCCACGAAGGCTTCACGATTCTGTGCAGGTGCGACTGCCACTCCTCCTGCCCGGTCACCAACGAGAAGAACACCGTCGGCGACCAGGCTTGGCGCCAATCGTGCACCTGCCCCGGTGCGGAAGCCATGCGCAGAATGCTCGATGAGTTCGGGACGCTGCCCTTCGGCATCCGCGACTTCCGTGAGATGTGGGCCAAATCCCGGAACGAACTCCAGTCTCGCCGGGAGGCGTTTAGGGCGGCTCAGGCCAGCGCCGCTGGCCAGGACCGCGAACAGCTCAAGGACCTCTATGTAGCCGAACTGCGGGCACGAGGACTGAAAATCCCGGACGATGAGGTTCTCGATGCGGCCATCGAGGCCCATATGCGGGAGGTTGGGAACTTCGGGAAGCTCCTCGGCTCGCTCCGTCATCCTCGCTGAGCTCATGGTCCGCGGTCGTGCCCGTTGCGTGCCCGAGGGAGAATGCTCGGCCTCGGCCCGAGGCTAGGAGCGGTCGGCGCGAATAACGTGCAGGAAGATGATCAGCCCGACCAGCAGTACAGCGATTCCTGCTGGTGCTAGCGTGCCGCCGGCCCAGGCCACGCCGGGGCTTACGGCGTCTGTTATCGCCCTGGCGACGAGGAAGGCGGCGCAGAGGGCGGACGCGCCCATGACGGCCCGGACGGAGAAGGCGTGATTGGCTGGTTCCCGGACGGTGGCGCCTGT
>PLIQ01000331.1:2018-12487 GCA_003140115.1 Actinomycetota bacterium
CCCCTGCCGACCCCATCCATAACTCGTGCTCCTTCGGCGCGGAGTTCGACGTACGACTTTACCGCAGCTAGATACACCAACCCACGCCCCTACGGGCTACCGTGAGCGTGACAAGCTAGTTCCTAAGCTGATAGCGCGAGTTCGATTCCCGTCACCCGTTCCACTCAGAGATTGTTCGGCCGCGCTCGGATGCCGATCACTTCGACGAAGCTTTCGGCGCCCTTAAAGTCGTCTGGGTTAGCCGTGTAGAGCGGGAGTTGGTTACTGGCTGCCGTCGCTGCGATCATCAAGTCCGAGGCCCGCCTGCGCGACTCCCGGCCCGCCGCGCGAACCGCAGCACAGATCTGGCCATAGAGCCTCGCCGCGCCCCGATCGTATGGGAGCGGGTCGAAGGTCGCCTCCACATGCTGGAGCACAGCCACTCGTCCGGCCCGCTTGATCGGATCGTCGGTCGCGTGGGGGCCGAAAGACAACTCGCCCAGCGTTACTGCCGTAATCAAGATCGTGTCGGGTAGCTCCGACGGGTCGTAGAGCTTGACCGCGGCGATGATGCTGGTGTCTACAACGGCGGCGTCGTGCGCCGTCACAGGCCTGTCCCCTCGTACGGGTCGCGCAGATCCTGGCCGATGGCCTCGTCAAGGTCGGCGCGCAGTTCGTCCCCGTTGACTACTGGTGCGGTGGCGAAGATCGCGAGGACTTCCTCTTTGGGGACCGCCCGGCGCTGACGGATCGGAATCATTCTCGCCAGCGGCTCACCGTTAAGAGTCAGTGTGTACGCGCGTCCTTGCCGCAGACCGCGCGTGACGGCCCCGGAGTCCGCCACGAATTGGCGGACGCTGATGTCAGCCGGTCGTTCGCTTGGGAGTGTCATATCTAAAGAGTACCCTTCTGTACCACGCCGTACCACGCCGTACCGCGCCGTTCTGGTCCATCTCCTTCGCCGGCTACGATGCGCTCAGCCGGACGGTATGCGTGTTATGTGCCCGATCGTGGCGGTCTGTGCGATTTAGCCTGCGGGGACATACTCTCACCGGGCCGTCGGGACCGTCGCCTGGTCGTCGCGCGTTTCGACGACGAGGAGCCGCGGCGGGTGAAGGCGTCAATTGATGTCGAACTCGTTGCCCTCGGGGTCCTTCATCCCCACCGCGTAGTGATCGAGGCCGTCGGCGCCCAGGGCTCCGGTGATCGTGGCCCCGAGATCCGCCAGCCGCCTGGCCTCGGCGTCGACTCGCTGCATGCGGATGGCGAGCGGGTCCGAACGGCTGGGGAAGCCGCTGGCGTGGATGTCGAGGTGGAGGCGGTTCTTGACTACCTTGGCGTCCAGCATCACATGGAACCAGATGCGGGGGCCACCACCGTGGGGATCGATGATGCTGTCCGCGCCGATTCCCAGCTCACTGTCGGGAAGCCCGATGTCGCGCCGCCAGTCGTCCCAGGTAGCGAACCCTTCGGGAGGCGGTTCAAGCACGTATCCCAGGGCCGCCGCCCAGAAGCGGGCCAGCAGCTCAGGGTCCTGGCAGTCGATGACGAGCTGGAACCGGGCAGCCATCGTCCTCCCATCGGCTTGTAGTCTTCATCCTTGCATTCAGAAATCCGGTCTCCAGGTCGCGGATGCGCGCAGCTTCCAGTGCCACATCGCCACGTTGGAACATTGAACCGGTGTGAGCCGAGCGCCGGGCAATTGGTGAGGCCTACGGGGCGAACGTTTCCGGGGTGGGACTAGATCCACGCGACAGACCCTAGCGTGGGGCTAACAGCAGACGCGACCGCAAAGGACCCCGAGCTGCTTGCCCGGATCGACCTGCGCGACCGCCTATAGCAAAGTCGCGGCTTCCAGCCAAATCCGGAGGCTTGGTGTGCGATCGGTGCCAAGTCGCGACCATCCGGTTGCGGTCATGAGTTCACTCGTTGCGTAGCTGAGCCCAGAGACACGCCGCATGATGGCGGAGCAGAGCAGGGACAGGCTTGCGGCTGGCTGACCATCTGGGTGCCCGGCCCGGGTGATTACGCCAGAGGGAAGGTGGCGGCCTTAGCCCATTGCCCTGCCCCGGATCGCTCAGCCATCAAGGTGATTGCGGTCACGGTCGACGCGATAGGCAGGTGCGCCTGGAGGGACTCCTCGGCGGCGCGCAGGTCGTCCAACGATCGGCCCAGACCAATGGTCAGGTGCGGGACAACCTCGTCGTACTGTCCCCCAAACGGCGGAAACGCGGGGAATGCTTCGTGCACAAGGTCAGTCAGGCTGCGGAAGGGGGCAGCGTCGCCAGGCGCGAGCCACAGCACCTCATCGCCGAACCAATCCGTGCGGACAAGCTCGAAGCGGAACCGGCCGACAGCGGCGAATAGTTGCGCCAGCTTGGCAAGCTGATGCGGACCTATAAGCTTCGGCGCCATGAACGGGTAGAGCACCGTGATGTGAGCCGGGATACCGAGTGGGGCATTGTCATCGAGGCGTTCCCGGAACCGGGACACGGCGGGTTCGGCCTCGGGTACCTCAACGAGCAGGGCGCTTGGCGAGCCAGAACATTCCACGGCGCCAGACAATAACATGATCAAAACTGGGGAGTCACTGAATAAGGCGTCACCCCTGCGGACCGCCGCTGGCATTCTGGCGACGTATAAGCAGAGCAGAGGGACTTCCGGCAATCAGACAACAGCCAGGAAATGGCTCTCGACTGCACTGCAATCGACTTCGAGACCGCCAATTCCTATCGAGGCTGCGTGCCGCGCGTGGCAAGCACTGTATCAACGGTCGCTGAGGCGCCCCCGAAACTACGCGCGCCATGCGATGGTGATGGCGAGGCTTCACCGCAGCGCTCTGGAGGTCGGCAACACCGGATCGCGTCAAACGCTCAGGGAGCAGTGATGGCCGAGCTAACTGTCCGGCAGGACGAGTTGGTCGTGACGATGGAACCACGCGAGAAGCGGTCCCTGACGTGGTTCGGGCTCCGAAAATCCAGGAGCAAGCTCCTCGACGGATTGGAGCTGCGAGTTCCGCTGGCCAAAGTGACGGGGGTGCGTGTCGTGGATTCGGCGTACTGGGAACTGCGGGACCAGATGGATGTACGCAACGCCATGGGCGCCGGGCGGACGAGAGGAGGGCGTTATCAGCCGTCGGAAAACCAGCGCTGGACTGGCATTTTCCACGTGACGCAGGACGGGGCGGAGAAGAAGGAGCTGTGTTTCATTTGTGGCCAGGACAACACAGCGGTCGTCGTGGATCTCGATCAGGGGGACACGGTTCCGTTTACCAAGCTGGTGATCACCGTTGAACCGTGGCAGAGCGATCCGGTCGTGGCGAGCATCAAGGCGGCTGCCGGGCTGACCTAGGCCGTGCCCAGGCGGGGCGAGCGTCCGGGTCCCCGCCCTGGCGCCTTGGGGCGGGAGACGCGCCGGTCAGCTCAGCAGCACTCGCCGTCGCAGCATGAGCCGTCGCAGGTACCGCTACCGCAGCACTCGCACATCGTCATCACCTCCCTCCCGGTTATCCGGACCCCAGGAGGGCACCAGGTGCCGGGCAGCGGATCGGGGCAGTCCGGGCCCGGCATGGCCGACAGCATGCCGCGCAGCTCGCCCCGCAACGCTGACAGCCGCCTGATGTCCTCCTCGATCTGGGTGACATGCCGCCGCAGCAGATCCGCGGCGGGCTCACAGGGGCAGGCGCCCGTATCGCGAACCGTAAGCAGATCGCGGATCTCGGCCAGGCGCAGCCCCAGCCGCTGCGCGCCGCGGATGAACAGCAAACGGTCTACATCGGCCCGTCCGTAGCGGCGATGCTCACCTTCGGTCCGCTGCGGGACCGGCAGCAGGCCTTCGCGCTCGTAGTACCGGATCGTGTCGGCTCGCACCCCGGCCCGGGACGCCAGCTGCCCGACTGTCAGCTCTCCGGTGACCTGATGGACGCTCATGACACGAACGCTAAACCCTGGACCGTACTCCAAGTTCAAGCCCTAATTTCCGGCCTGCCCGCACCGTCCGGCGCGATCGTCAGCGCCTGCCTGGCCCGCGGCGGGCCGGGCGACGAGCGCCGCTTCCGTGGTGACCGCGAACGGGCTGCTGTGTCCGGCGGGCTCGGCCCGGATCCGGGCCGGCGGGCACGGACATCCGCTCAGTTCGCCTCAACGGCGTGTCGCGCAGGATCACGACGAGGATGTACAGCAACAGGAGCGTTGCTCCATCGAAGAACAGGCCTGCGATGATCGTCGGGATCGCCGAGCCGTCGCCATTGATGAGAGTCCGTCCCCTGCCCCAGGCCCACAGCGGGTCGCGGACACTGAACGGCTGGCCGAGTGGCACCTGGCTGCCCCAGGTGACGTCCGCGCCGCTTTTGGAAAGGTAGCCTTCGGTCACTATCTGGCAGCCGCCGGGGTACCGGTGGGTCACGCTGTTGCAGGCCTGACCATACGACACCGGGTTGAAGGTGTCCTGGTTCTCCGCACCGACCACATATGCCCACGAGTTCACTACCGCGGGCAGGATAAACACGGTGATGCCGGTCATCGCGGCGAGCATGACGATGACGAATACCCAGCTGCCACGGTGGCGCGGCGGATAGCGATGGGCGTGAGCGTACAGCGGGTAATGCGAAACGCTACCTTTCGCGCTTGCCCGGACGGCCGTATCGGCGCGGTGAATGCGTGACGTATCGACGATGACCACAACCAGCCCGGCCAGAACCAGCGCGAGCAGCACGAAGACGGGGATAACGCCAAGGATTTCCGCTGTCCCGGTGAGTTTATCGAACAGGTTTACGTCAATTCCCACGTACACCGCGAGGCCGATCGCGCTGCCTATCGCCACCCAGGCCCACCCGCGCCGCCGGTGATGCAACCTGACGAGCTTGGCGACATCCGATGCCTTACTGGTAGCCCGCCGTGCTTGCGCTTGCGGCATCGGATTCCCCTCGCCTGAAATGCGCCGTCTCCCCTCGCCCATGGTACGCACGGCTCATGGAAAGGTCCGGGCTAAGCGCGGCTAATGCCGGGGGAAGAGAGGGCGTAGCTGGGCCGAGCGGCCCAGCTACCCGGTGCACTGCTGGCTGGCGTAGACCAGGCCGACACTCAGCGGGCCGGTAATCCCGGCCGGCGGGCCGGTGATCCCAGCCGGGCGGGTGATCCCAGCCGGGCGGCCGGAACCGTGCCTGGGCGTGCCAGGGCTCGGCGAGGGGATTCCCGCTCCTGGCTCGTCGAAAATGGCCACGCCGGTCCCGCTGGGCAGGGCCTTCGGGTTGATGACCAGGAAGGCACCGTCGTCGCTGGTGTTCCACTGGGCGACGGCGCTCAGCACGTCCTTCTGAGTGTCGTAGGGCCGGCAGGACGCGCTCAGCGGGGGGCCGGAGAAGCTGACGCTGACGGGCAGCCCGTCGGCGCGCAGCGTGCTCTGCAGGCCTGCCGGGTTTTGCAGCTGGTTGATGGTGATGTCGATGTCGCCGTTGGCCTGCATGGCCACCGTCCAGGCGGCCAGCCGGGCGCTAGCGGGCTGGCTGCCCGGATGGCCGGAGGCCGGCAGCCCCGGGTGGCCGGAGGGCAGCAGCGTGGTCACGGCCAGGGCGGTCCCGGCCGCGACGACGAGGGTTCCGGCCACGCCGGGAATCCGCCGCCGTGCGCGGACCGCGCGGCCGCGGCTGATGATCCGCGCGACCGGGGTGGCCGAGCGAACATCGGCGACCGACTCGCGCACCGCGGTGATCAACTCGTTGTCGTTCATGATCGGTTCTCCTGCTGTAGTTCGGGCTGAAGGTCGTGCCGCAGCGCGGCCATCGCGCGGCCCAGGTGGGCCATGACCGTGCCGGTGGCGATGCCGAGCACTTCCGCGGTGCGCGCCGTGTCCAGGTCGAGGATCAGCCGCAGCGCGATCACCTGCCGCTGCCGCGCGGGCAGCCGCATCAGCGCCGCCATGATTCGCGGGTCCACCAGACTGGCCGATGCCTCGCCGACTGCGGGCAGGTCCGCGACCCGGTCCGGATCGGGGACCGATACTTCCCGGCGGCGGCGTCGCCAGCGGGAGATGCCCGCATTGAGCGCGGTCCGTACGACCCACGCTTCCGGCGCGGGATGCTTGCTCACGGTGGGCCAGGACGCCCAGGCGCGGGCGAACGCCTCGTCTACAAGATCCCGTGCCGTGTCCTGGTCACCGATGCTGACCAGGACAGCCCGCAGGCATCCGTCGGCGGCGCTGCGGTAGAACTCCGCGAAGTCCAGTTGCTGGTTCCCCACACCCATCCAACGCGCCACCGAGACATTCCCATTACCTGTAGCCGCGCGCGAGGAACAGCACCTCTCCGGACTGGATCTTGGCCGTACCGCTGAGCAGCGTGGCGAGGGAGACCGTGATCGCGGAGGGGAAACCGCGGTTTTGGGAGAAGGTTTTGGTCGATACCAGGATCAGGCCCGCGTGAGACTGGCCGGCGGCGCGGTAGCGGACATCCAAGGGGACGAAGTCCTTAACGTTGGCCGTGACCAGTGCCCGTCCCTCGGTCGCGGCGTATGCGAGGACCTGTTCGTCGGGGAGCCCTGCCAAGGCTGGGTCGGCAACAATCGAGATGACGTCGTGGCCTTGGGCGCGGAGTTGCTGTGCGATCTGGTCAGAAAACATCTCGTCTAGCAACAGCGGCTGGCTCATGGCCTACCCGGCCAGAAGCTGGCGCTCGCGCAGCCATGCCCGCTCGGCGGCTTCCTCGGCCGCGTCCGCAGCGGCGATCTCCGCGTCGACCTCGCCTGGGTAGGCGGCCCAGTAGCGGACCGCGGTGGTCAGTAGACGCAGCGCTATCCCGGTGTTCTCGCTGACCAGGCTCACCAGGTCGTCGCTGTCCAATCCGGGCTCGAGCGCGTGAGCCGATTTGACGGCGCGGATGACCTCCCAGACATCCGGGCCTCCGGCCAAGGCAGCGCGGCGTCCGGTGGGACCCGACCGGAAGATGACTCCAGGATGCTCGGCCATCCGCAGGGCCTCGTCAACCAGCCGGTTTGCCGCTGAGGACAGTGACATGCCAGGGTTCGCCGCAACGAAGGAGGCGAGTCGGTCCGCCACCGACGGGTCGAACCTGACGGGTGTCGCGCTACGCTTGCTCATGACTACATCGTAGTCGATATGAGTCGCCAATCCCGGAGGACCACCCGGGAGAGTCACCGGGCGAGCGTGAGCAGTTCCGGAATAGCCCGCTCTCGGCCCGGCCGCCCGAGGTAGGCGATGGCCACTATCGCCGCGATCGCACGGCACCACTCCACCAGCCGTCCGGCATCCAGTCCCGACGCCGCCGCCAGGGCCGCGCACCGGGCGTCGACTCCGTCGGACCCTGCCCCGTCCAGCAGGTAGTCGACGGCATCGAAGCACGGATCGCCGACGCAGGCCCTCGGGTCGATCGCCACCAGTCCGCGTGAACCGCCGTCCAGGACGTTGCCCAGGTGCAGGTCGCCGTGCAGCAGTACCCGCGTCGTCTCCGACGCGAGCAGGGCCTGGCACCGCAACCATCCCCGTTCCACATCCGCTGGTCCCACCACCCGCCCGATCTCCGGGTCGCAGACTCGGCGCCCGATCCGGGTGAAGAACCCGTCGCACTGGGCGCGCAGGTCAGGCAGGACGTCGGCTGGCACCGCGGCTGCGTGCAGCGCCTGGAGCAGGCTGGCCCAGTCCCCCGCGGGGGGCCGCGGGGTCAGCTCATCGGCCCTGGTGCCCGGCTCGATCAGCTCCAGCAGGACCACGCCCGTCGCCACGTCGGCGGCGAGCACCGCCGGAACCCTGCCGCTGGTGCCGAACGCGGTCAGCATCGCCACCTGCTCGGACACGACCGGCAGGTCAGGGCTCAGCTTCAGCACCGCGGGCGAGCCATCGGACCGGGTACAGCGCAGCACCACCGAGCTGGCGCCACTCGGGAGCGGATCGCCCAGCACGAGCGACCAGCGCTCCGCCATCTCACTCGCCAGCTCCGGAACCCCGGCGCACCAGCCCGCGATACCGGCTCCGAACCGGCGCGTCAGGCGCCGCGTGATCTCCGCGGTATCCACCGTGGCAGACTAGCCGCCCGCCCCAGCACCAGATAGCCGACGCAACCGGGTAGAACCGGTCAGCTGGGCTTGACGCTGATCCGCGTGCCGAGTTCGGCGCCCTCGCAGATCTGGCGCATCACGCCCGCAGCGGCCACGTCGAACACGTGCATGGTCAGGTTCTGCTCGTTAGCCAGCACGAACGCGCTCGTGTCCATGATCCGAACGCCCGTGGCCAAAGCCTCGTCATAGGTCAGCCGCGTGTAGCGCACGGCGTTCGGGTTGATGTTCGGGTCGCTGTCGTAGACCCCGTCGACACCCCGCTTGGCCACCAGCAGGGCATCGGCGTCGAGTTCCAGGGAACGCTGGACCGCCGGGTAGTCGGTGGTGACGTACGGCTGGCCGATGCCGCCGGCGAGCAGCACGATCATGCCGCGTTCCAGGTGATGAACGGCCCGGAGCCGGATGAACGGCTCGGCGACGCTGTGGATGGGTACCGCGGTCATGACCCGGATGTCGACGTCGGTCCTGGCCGTGAGCGCGCCGCGAAGCATGAGCGCGTTCATGATCGTGCCGAGCATCCCGATGTTGTCCGCCTCGGCCCGGCTGATGCCCCAGCCGTCGGCCATCCGGCCGCGGAAGTAGTTGCCGCCCCCGACCACCACCGCCACCTGCACGCCGAGATCGCGGAGCGACAGGACCTCCTGCGCGACCCGGGACAGGCTGGCCGGATCGACGCCGGTGCTCGCCTTTCCGGCGAGCGCCTCACCGCTGAGCTTGACGACAACCCTGCGATAGCGTGGCACAGTCAGGAACCCCCGTCCTGGCCCCCGAAGCGGTGACCCCGGCCCACGGTACCGCATGCCCATTCCCGTCTTATGGGATTCACGGCCCGATCAGGGGAGCGGCCGCGGTAACGCCGTAACGCCGGCTTTAGTGCTGCAGGTCTTCGGCGAAGCGCTTGCGGCTCTCCTGCACCTCTGCCTCGGCTGCCGCGCGATCCGCCCACGCGGCGCCCTGGACCGACTTGCCGGGCTCGATCTCCTTGTAGACCTCGAAGAAGTGCTGGATCTCGAGCCGGTCGAACGCAGGCACGTCGGTGATGTCCTTCAGGTGCGCCATCCGCGGGTCGGTGGCNNCCGTAGTCGGACGGGTACCTGGTGGAGGTGAACAGCATGCGGTCCAGCCTGATCCGCCCGGTCGCGTGGTCCACCTCGTACTTGTTGCGCTGTCCCTTGGGTATTTCGACGGTGACCTCGACGTCCACGGTTCGCTCCATCCCGGTGCGGATGATTTACTCCATTGTCTCTGTAATCCGGGGGGACGTCCCCCCGGGAGACCTCCCTTGGAAGGTACATGGTGCGCCGCACGCGGATCGCGGCACTGCTGACGCTGGCCCTGATCAACGTCTTCACGCTCGCGGCCGGCCTCGCCGTGGTCCGGATGCTCCCGCCGCGGCTGGCCGCCCTGCGCGTGCCCACGGTAGCGGACGGCCCGCTTGCGGGCGGGGACGCCGTGCTGGGCACCGGTACGCCGGACGGCCCGCTGCCTACCCCGAACGGACTGCGGAACGCCCTGGCCGGCCCGCTGTCCGCCCCGGCGCTCGGACCCCAGGTGTCGGTACTGGTCGCGGACCCGGTCACCGGGCGGGTGCTGCTGTCCGAGCACGGCTCCCGGGCCATGACCCCCGCGTCCACCACCAAGCTGGCCACCGGCCTGGCCGCCCTCGCGGTCCTCGGCGACGATGCCCGGTTCACCACCAAGGTGGTGCGCGGGGCCGCACCGGGCAGCATCATCCTGGTCGGCGGCGGTGATCCGACCCTGGCCGTCAACCCGTTCCCGGCCCGGGACTACCCCCGGCCGGCCACGCTGGCCAGCCTGGCCGCGTCGACCGCCCGGGCGCTGAAAACGCAGGGCCGGCGGACCGTCGTCCTCGGCTACGACACCTCCCTGTACGCCGGCCCGGGCCTGGCGCCCGGCTGGCCCGCGGACTACGTCACCGGAGGTGACGTCACCCCGATCGTCTCCCTCGAGGTGGACCAGGGCCGGCTGACCGCGGCCGGGCACCCCGAGGATTCGGACGACCCCTACAACCTGTCGCCTCGCTCGGAGGATCCGGCCGGCCTGGCCGCCAGTGCCTTCGCCGCCCTGCTGAACGACGACGGCATAAAAGTCACCGGGTCCCCGCGGGCGCAGGCCGCCCCGGCCCGGTCCGAGGTCACCCTGGCCAGCGTGGCCTCACCGCCGCTGTCGGAGATCGTGGCTCAGATGCTCGGGGAGAGCAACAACGTCATCGCCGAGAACCTGGCCCGCCAGGTCGCGGTGGCCACCGGCCAGCCGGCCTCGTTCAGCGGCGCGGCCCGGGCGGTCAGCACAGAGCTGAGGCGGCTCGGCATCACCACTGGCATCCACCTGGTGGACGGCAGCGGCCTGTCGCCCCAGGACGCGATCGCGCCGGTCACGCTGGTCAAGGTCCTCGAGCTGGCG
>PLIQ01000331.1:12517-13203 GCA_003140115.1 Actinomycetota bacterium
AGGATGCCGCGAACGCCATCGACGCGGCCGCCTCCGGCCTAGTCGGCTGCGGCTGCCGGTAAAGGCCAGCTGCGGCAGGCGGTCACGCGCACTGCCCGCAGCACGTACCGTTGGACTGTGAGCACCACGCAGATGATCGACTGGGATCTCGCCATTGCTACCGGCACCCGCTGGGCCCGCCCCGGGCCGCAGGTCAGCCTGGCCGAGGCACGGCGGACCGTCGGAGAGCTACGCGACCTGGCCGGCGCCGTCCAGCAGCCGGTCTACGAGGTCACCGGAATGTCCGCCAACGGGAACGGCTCGCTGGGCCGGGTCGCCGTGGTGGACCGGCCCGGCTGGATCAGGGCCAACGTGGACGGCTTCCGGGTCGTCCTGGAGCCGCTGGTGGATCAGCTCCGGGAACGGACCCAGGGCGCGGCCACCCCGTCCCGGGCCGCCTCGGTGATGAGCTCGGTGGGGTCGCGGGTGACCGGGGTCCAGGCCGGGCTGCTGCTGGCCTACCTGTCCGGCCGGGTGCTCGGCCAGTACGAGCTGTTCCTGCCGCCAGAGGCTTCCCCGGTCGACGGGCAGCAGCCGGGCCGGCTCACGCTCGTCGCGCCGAATATCGTCATGATCGAGCGCGAACTCGGTGTCGACCCGCACGACTTCCGCCGCTGGGTCTGCCTGCACGAGGAGACCCACCGGCT
>PLIQ01000353.1:0-7127 GCA_003140115.1 Actinomycetota bacterium
GCAGTCCCATGAACATGTTCCCCGCAGCACGCAGACGGGATAACCGAACATGAGCTTGCGGTCGGCGTCCCCGGCGAGCTGGGCGAGTTCGTCGAAACGGGCGATGAGCCCGGGTGGCGACTTGCGGAAAGCGGGCATGGGATCCTCCTCCTCGGCCAGGTGGCGGGCGGTGGTGAGATAGCGGCGTTCGGCTTCGTTGGTGACCAGATCGAGGGCGCGCTCGTAGTCGGCGAGCGCGGCCCGGGTTTGGCCGGCGCGGAGGTGCACGTCGGCCCGCACCGCCCATACCCGGTGCGAACCCCGTAGCGCGGGATCCTCCGCGAGCCTGTCCAGCAGGGGCAGCGCAGCGGCCAGCCCGGCCGCCATCGCGACGGCGACGGCCCGGTTGAGCGCCACGACCGGCGTGTCCTGGACCGCCAGCAGCTCGTCGTACAGGGCGAGGATCGCGCCCCAGTCAGTCGCGGCGAACGTGGCCGCGCTCGCGTGGCAGCCCGCAAGCTCAGCTTGCAGCAGGAGCGGCCCGCGCTCGCCCCGGCGGGCAAGTTCCAGCGCGCGGGCACCGTCGGCGATCAGCTCGCGATCCCACTGCGCGCGGTCTTGCGCGTCGAGGGTGAGGAGCGTGCCGTCCGGCCCGGCGCGGGTGGGCCAGCGGCTGAGCTGGAAGGACAACAGCGCCCGCAGCGCCTGCGGTTCCGGCTCGCCCGGGAGCAGTTCGGTCAGCAGGCAGGCCAGGCGGCGGGCCTCGGACGCGAGATCACCCCGGGTCACCGTCTGGCCGGCAGCGGGCAGGTAGCCCTCGTTGAAGACCAGGTAGATGACGTCCAGGATGGACCGCAGCCGGTCGCGCACGTCCGGGTCGCCGGCGCCGAAAACGACACGATGCTCTTTCAATACCCGTTTCGCCCGGACGATGCGCTGCGCTATTGCCGTGGCCGGCAGGTGGAAGCCGCGGGCGATCTCTTCGGTGGTGAGCCCGGCCACCAGCCGCAGCGTGAGAGCAACCTGCGCGTCGGCAGATAGCAGCGGATGGCAGCACATCGCGATCAGCCGCAGCCGGTCATCGGCGATTCCCGGTACATCGTCGCCCTGCCGCTGCTGCCCGGCCAGCAGCGGCCGCATCGATTCCGCCCGTTGCTGCGCGCGCCCGCAATCGCGGACCAGGTTGCGGGCCCGGTTGCGGCACACGGTCATCAGCCAGGCACCGGGCCGGTCCGGTACCCCCTGCAGCGGCCACCGGTCCAGCGCGGCCAGCAGCGTCTCCTGCGCTGAATCCTCGGCGGCCTGCAGGTCACCGGTGATCCGCAGCGCCGCCCCGACCAGGCGCGGCCACTCCCCGCGGAACACAGCGGCCAGCGCCGCCTCCGCCTCCTCGCTCACCGCGTCCCTCCCCGCCAGGCGGTCCCGCACGACAGCGGCACCAGCGTCACCTGGTAACCGCTGACCTGCCCCCACCCTGCGGCCAGCCGCTCCGCCGCCGCCCGCCCGCTCGCCCGGATCACCAGGCACGCCCGCAGTTCACCAGCCGGATCCCGCGGCAGGCCGAATGACCGCAGCAGTCCCCAGCGGCGCAGCCACCCATGCCAGGCGGCCAGCGCCATTACATCACGCGCGACACCGCCCAAGGATGCCTCGCCCGGCGCGGGCGGCCGGATGCCGAGCAGCAGGAACTCCCTCACCCCATCGGGACGATCTCGCGAACCTCAACGGAGCCGAACTGCGCGCTCGGGCAGCGAGCAGCAACCGCCACCGCCGCCTGGATATCAGCCGCCTCGATGATGAAATACCCGGCGATGACCTCCTTCGACTCGGCGAACGGCCCATCCAGGACCCGCCGCATCCCGTCGCGGCTGCTGACCCGCTTCGCCTCAACGACAGGGCGCAGCGGCGAGCCTCCCTTCAGCGTGCCNNGACAGAATGAGCATGAACTCCATTGACTGATCCTCCTCCTCGGCTGATCGCTGCCCCACTCATACGACACCAGCGTGACGCCACGATCGACACAGCAGCCGAACTATCCCCTCGGTCACAGGCGGCGTAAGTGACAGCTACCGTCCTCTACCCGTACGACGCTCGGCGGAGCGCCCTGTGAGGCAACTGCTGGGAGAATGTCCCGCCCGGTTCCCCCTACCGGGCCTGCGTCAAGGTGCATTTCTCTCGGCGGCGTGTCCTGTTGGCCGCGCCTATCGTTGTGTACCTGAGGGCAGATAGCCGGGCTGGAGAGGTGACGGAGGACGCCGTGCCGGATGAGGACAAGAAGCGGGCAGCGCACCGGGCCCTGGTGGATGGCGTCCTGAACGGAGAGGGCAGGGCATCTGCGGAGCAGCGAGCTCGTGCCTTCGGCAACGCTGATATCTCCCCGGCCTTGGACGCGTTGATCGGCAAGGTCGCCACGAGGCCGGCGGAGGTCACCGACGCGGACTTCGCTGCGGCAAAGGCGTCGGGCTTCAGCGAGGACCAGCTTTTCGAGCTGGTGATATGCGCTGCGGTCGGCCAGTCCGCCCGGCTGTATGAAGCGGGGCTGGCAGCCCTGGCCGAAGCAACCGGCAGCGGGGAGGCCAAGCTGGTCTTCTACCGGCCCGGCTTCTACGGCGCCCGGGCGAAGAAGTTCACCCACGAGGCGATGCGCGGGCCTTCGGCCTGGTCGGTAGCTGACCGGGAGCTGATGGCGGCCTTCGTGTCGAAGGTCAACGAGTCCGCGTTCTGCGTCGGCGCGCACACCGCGACCGCGGGGCAGGCGTACCAGGACGCCGCGAAGGTTCAGGCGGTGCTAGCAGACCTGGAATCGGCCCCCGTCGAGGACGGGCTCCGGGCAACGCTGCGGATGCTCGGCACGCTGACCCGGGAGGGAACGGTGGGCGCCGGGGACATGCGGGAAGTGCTGTCCGCAGGCGTCTCACCCCAGCAGGTCCAGGACGCGCTGGCGGTCTGCGCCGCGTTCAACACGACCGACCGGCTCGCCAACGCCTTCGGCTTCGAACTGCTCAGCCCCGAGGCCTTCGAGGCAGGAGCCAAGTACCTGCTCAAGCGGGGTTACCGATAGCACTGAAGCCCCGGCCGGCAGCATCGAAGAACTCATCTTCCCGGGACGGCGTCAGCCGCAAGGGCTCAGCAATGCCGGCGGAATCCCGGACGATTAGACCGCCGATGTCGGCAGCCGCCTGGAACACTGACCAGATGGCAGGACTGCCCGAACTCGGCATCGCCCGCGTCCGCCGCTGGTGCGAGCAGCGCGTCCCTGAGATGCCCGCGGCCAGGTCCGGGTGGAATGCGCTCTCCTAGAGGAGGGCACCGGACACCACGACCCCCGGGTGCGGCAGGCGGGCAGGCGCCAGTCTTACCGTCCCGGCCTGATCGGCCTCCCGGGATCGGAACATCGCGGGAGGCGCGCCGCCGACCCGGGTATCGCGGCCTCGCGTCGACCAACGCGCGGCCGGGCCAATCCCGGATCGGCGTCGCTCCGAATAACCCATGACATGTCAGGTAAACGCCGATGCCCGGACAGTTCCTCTCAGCACCTGAGCGCCCAGCCCGCAGGCGCGGGGCGCCGCGCACCATGATTCCAGTCAATCACGTCGTTGATGAGATTCCCGGCCGGCTCGACCCGGAGTCAGCTGAGTGGCTGCGGGTNNCTGATCGCCGGCCCTGAGCTGGAGGACCTGGCCTACCAGGCGGCGGCGGACGCGCTGATGGCTATCACCGCTAAGCTCAGCCAGTTCCGCGGGGAGAGCCGGTTCACGACGTGGGCCTACAGGTTCGTCATCCTCGAGGTGTCGGCTAAGCTCGGGCGGCACTTCTGGCGCCGCCCGGACGTGCGGCTGGAGGCGGAGGATTGGGACCGGCTGCCGGACCGGTTCGGTTTCGAGCCCGCGCGGGAATCGGAGTGGCGGGACCTGCTGGCCGCGCTGCGCCGTGCCGTGGACACCGAGCTGACTGCGCGGCAGCGCGAGGTGTTCGTCGCGATCGTGGTAAACGATGTTCCGCTGGACGCGCTGGCGGTCAGGCTTGGCTCCAACCGCAACGCGCTCTACAAGATGATGTTCGACGCCCGGCGTAAGCTGCGGGCCGTTCTTGCCGCTAACGGGTATCTGGACGATGACGATTCGGGGCGCTCATGAACGGCTGGCCGGCGCTGGACCGCTTCCTGCGGGCCGATCCGCGCGATGTCGGCTGCGCCGAGGCGATGGAGATGCTGCATGTCTACGTCGACCTGGTCGCCGCCGGCGGGCCGGCGGAGCAGCGGTACCCGGGCATCGCGGCGCACCTGCGCGCGTGCGGCCCGTGCGGTGAGGATTTCGAGGCGCTGCTGGCCGCGGTGCGCGACGACGCGGGCTGACGGGCGACGCGCGACTCACTGGCCGGCCGCGGCGTGCGAGCGCAGGTAGCGGATGAGGCCGGTGACGTCCTGGGGGACCAGCCGCCCGATGGCGCCGCTGGAGTACACGCTGACCACGACCCGGCCGCCGGGGTCGAGCACGAACCCGGTCGACTGCAGGAACAGCGGATCATCGTTGACGAACGCGCCGGTCGCATCGGCGATCGCCGCAGCGTCGGCGCCGTACCCCACCGGGAACCGCACGCCGTGCTTGGCGATGAGCTCCTGCGTGGCGGCCTCGTCGTCCACCGACAGCGCCACGACCGTGACATCGATCTCGGCGAGGCCGTCCAGCGCCCGCTGGAACGCGCTGAGCTGGGCGTTGCAGTACGGGCACCAGGACCCTCGGTAGAACAGCACGACGCCGAAATGCCCGGCCAGGTCACCAGGCAGACGGAGCGCGCGGCCGCCAGGAAGGCTGACGGTGAGCGCAGGGAACGGATCGCCGGGGCGCAGCAGTGTCTTGTCAGTCATACCCGGTTAGCGCGGATAGCTACGGCGTTCTTACCTGCGGGCGGCCGATGCCCGGTCCGAGACGCCGGGGTGGAGATGATTTCGCCTGCCCGACGTAAGACCTGGCCGCCCTCCAACGCCAACCAATGGTGCGCAACAAGCGGCGGCGACGCCGCCGACCCGAGCCGGCTTGGCCGGAGGAAAGAGCAGCAGATGAAGTTCGCGTCACATCGGCGAGGGCGGACGGCCGCCCGCGGCCGGGATGCCAACCCACGAGCACGGCACGCCCTGCGACGGGGCCGGGCCGGGGCGCTGATCCTCGGCCTGGCGGCGGCCGCGGCGATAGCCGTGCCCGCGTCCGCCTCAGCCTCAACCGGTGCCTCCCCCGTGGTCGGGCACGTCTACCTCAACGACAACACGAAGGGAACCAATACGATCGGGGCGTTTGACCGGCACGCCGACGGCTCGCTGACCCCCGTGGCCGGGTCTGCGTTCGCGGCCGGCGGCGCCGGGACCGGCGCCGGGCTGGCCTCGCAGGGCGCGATCCAGATCACCCCGGACGGCCGGTTCCTGATCGCCGTCGACGCGGGCAGCAACCAGATCTCCGTGCTGCGGATCCGCTTCGACGGCTCGCTCAGCCTGGTCAGCGTCACCGGCTCCGGCGGCACCCTGCCCGACAGCGTCGCCGTGCACGGCACCCTGGTGTACGTGGCCAACTCCGGTGCCGGCGACGCCAACTACACCGGCTTCCTGCTCGGCNNTCGCCGTTCCCGGCCCAGGGCCTGGGCCCGTTCGGCAGCGAGTTCCGGCCGACCGACCCCGGCCAGCTGTTCGTGTCCAACGCCCATAACGTAGGCGCCGGCACCGGAACGATCTCCGCGTTCAGCGACTCCTTCAACGGCACGCTGACCTCGATCGGGGCCTCCCCGTTCGCCGACCAGCAGACCGCCCCCTGCTGGGTGGAGATCACCCATGACGGCCAGTTCCTGTTCACCGTGAACACCGGATCCGGCGAGATCTCCCGCTACCAGATCACCCCCGATGGCACGCTGACCCTGCTCGGCAGCACCCCGGTCGCCGCCACCGGCGGCGTCGGCGCCGTCGACGCCCGGCTCAGCCCCGATGGCCGCTTCCTGTACGTCGACGAGAGCCGGATCGGCAAGATCGGCGCGTTCGCCGTCAACGGCGGCAACCTGACCGAACTGGGCACCTCCCCGTTCGCGCTGCCCGCCGGCGCCACGCCCGCAGGCATCGTCGTCAGCTAACTCTCGCCAGCCGGGCCGGAGCCGCGGTCAAGTCCCGCCGCGGCTCCGGTCGCACGGCCGGCCGGCCCCTCGGCCAGCCTGCGCAAAAAAGAACACTCGCTTCGGCCGCTCTCAGCGTGTCGGCTGCTGCTCGGATCGATCTGCCGGAACCGTTCCGCCAGACTAGATCGCACGGCCTGGTGGCCGCGTGGCGGCCACGTCGGCACGACGTGGAGGGATCACATGACGGACGCGCTGGAGCAGATCAGCGGCTTGCTACACGAGGCGGGCGAGACTCACCATCGTGTTTACCGGATCGTCGACGGAGCCGACGATGACTGGGCCTCCTGGTATGCGCAGTGGCTCATCGACCTGTCCGAGCTGCCGGACCTGCTGGGCGCCAGGCCGGTACGCAGCGAACTGGTCTACCTGCTTGTCAGCCTGGACAAGCAATACACGGTCGAGGCTCCCGGCGAACCGTGGGAGACCTACTACGCACGCCAGATCCTGGGCCATTTCCGGCCATCAGGCAGTTAATACCGCCGCACGCCGGACGGCCTAACGCGGCGCCAGCATCCGGTCATGACGCATGGTGCGCGTCAGCCCAGGCGCGATCTAGTCAGCGGCGGGCTGTGCGTGCGCGGCATCGTCGTCTCTTACGCCGGTCCGGCCCTCGCGGTCGCGAAGTGGGGCGGGCGTCTGGGTTAGCCGACCAGGTTTGGCGTAGCGGCGTGACCCTGGACTGGGACGGCTTCGCTACCGGAACAACCATCTTCACTACGATCTACCTCACCTAGGCGTGGGACACCAACCACTCGCTGGCCCAAGCGGACCCGGACGGCGTAGGCGATGGCATCCGCCAGCTGCTGAGCATGACCGACCTGTTCCGCCCCGGCCTCGACGACGCCAGCAGCCAGCTCGCGGCGTGGCGGCAGTCGCTGCTGGACCTGTTCGGGCAGGTAGACCTGCTCGCCCTGCCGGCCATGCCGGTGTTCCCGCCCCGGCTGGCGGGCCTGACCCCCGCTTGCTGCTCGACGTGATCATCGAGATCACCCAGT